>NZ_CP102277.1:1226569-1533211 GCF_025149785.1 Coprococcus comes ATCC 27758
GACAGAGCACTTGCTTACGGTCTTGCAATCGGTGGAGCAAGAGCAGGACTTCTTGAAACAACATACAGAGTAGAGACAGAAACAGACCTCTTCGGAGAACAGGCTGTACTTTGCGGTGGTGTATGTGCCCTTATGCAGACAGGTTTCGAAACACTTTGCGAAGCAGGATACGATCCAAGAAACGCATACTTCGAATGCATCCATGAAATGAAACTTATCGTAGACCTGATCTACCAGAGCGGATTCGCCGGAATGAGATACTCAATCTCCAACACAGCAGAATACGGTGATTACATCACAGGACCAAAGATCATCACAGAAGATACAAAGAAAGCAATGAAGAAGATCCTCTCAGACATCCAGGACGGAACATTCGCAAAAGAATTCCTTCTCGACATGTCACCGGCAGGACGTCAGGTACACTTCAAAGCAATGAGAAAGAAAGCCGCAGAACATCCATCAGAAGTAGTAGGAGAAGAAATCAGAAAACTCTACAGCTGGAATGGTGAAGATAAACTGATCAATAACTAAGCGATAGGCAACAAGCCGGTCAGCTAAGCGGAAATAGAAGGAGTCCCGGAAAAACATGCTCGCATGCTTTTCCGGGACTCCTTCTATTTCTGATTAGTTAGTTGGCGCCGCCAACGGTCGAACAAGCTTTGCTTGTGAGACTCTGACCGGCTTGTATGTAAATCATTCGACCCACAAACTCACAAACACATCCAGCGGAATCGCGCCCCGCGCCAATTCCGCGTCCCCCAAAAACAGAAGTCCCGTCAAACCACCCATCCAGCCAAACCGCGCTCCCGCGCCAGTTTGGCGTCCCCTCTAAACAAAAGTCCCGTCAAACCAATAATTTTCATCTCCAGCATCTCACTTACCTAAGTCGAAAAAAATAAGATTATATTACTGTGAGCAGAGTGGATGAAGAATGGACAAAAGAAATTGTATGATATTATAAAAGACAGTTGTAAAACAGATTTTTCTGTCATTTTTTAGTGATATTATATAAATGAGGCGTAAAACTATAATAAAGTTGCTTGAATTACTGTTTTTAACATTTTTTGCATAAAACTACAATATTGCTCTTTACAAAACGATACGCTTACATTATATAAAATAAAAACCGTTTTCTATCACAAATGTTCAATGATATATTTTAAATTGATTTGTCAAAAAAATAATAAAACAACAAAAAAGACTGAATATTATTCCTTGTATCGAGTAATATATTGATAATTATCCCATCTGTGATATATTAAAGATAATAGGTGTCTTTATTGGAGAGGTGAATGAAATGAAAAATGATAAAAAAATGATATTTTTGAAGTTATTAAAGATGCACGAACGAACCCGATTCAACAAATAGAAACTATGGCCAGTGAACTGCATAAAACAGAACATATTTCTCCACTAGATGCTTGCAAATGCACTGGAAATTGTGGTGCTATGTAAATTATGCAAATATAAAGCGTATTAAAATGTAGATATTTAGTGCAAGTAAAGACACCTATCTTGTAAATTACGAATTTCAGTAAAGATATAATGAGAGGGATTAATTATGAGATTTAGTAGTTATAATATGGAAGGGAGAATTAAAAGTAAAACAAAATTTATAAATGAAGGAGTTGCTGAATGTTTTAATAGTGTAAAATATAATAATCATTATATGTTAAATAAGCATGACATAGATATTTTTGAAATATGGAATAATTATGATAGTTATGATAGAAATTATTCTAATTTTATTGCTTGCAAATTTTGCACTAAGTTGTTGGAACAAGGTGGAAAAGATAATTTCTTAAAACTTATTTATGAACAAACTATTTCGAAAGCTGAAGAAATTTATGGAAGTCTCTTATATGATATAAAAAATGAGGTGGAAAGGGAAATCTTATTAGGAATTGATTGTTAGGACGATGAAATGAGAAACGAAAAAAAGTACAATAAAAGTATTTATTTTACAATGGTATTTGTACAGACAATAATACATCTTGTTGTTTTGTCTGAGATATTTTTAAAGCTTTTTTTAATTGACCATATTGTATATGATGCTTCTTCTAAAATTATTATAATGGATTTTATTTGGATCATTATATTGTTTTTACTAGAAAACATCTTACATATATTTAAACAGGCTGCGAAAATATGGATTACAAAACAATATAAAGACGTAATGCCGGAAAAGATTATGCATGTCTGTCAAAAACTTTCTCTTCAATTTTTAGAACAGCAAAATATACAGGAAATAATAAAACGATCCGATTCATATTTTGAAAAATCATTGGAATATACGGATGCATTAGTCAGTTGGCTCAGACTTGTTTTGTCTTCTATCGTTTTAGTCTGGTTTATGAGAAATACTTCATTTTTCGCAATACTTGTTATGAGCATACTCGTTTTAGTTGCTTTTGTGATTAATTTACGGACAACAAAAAATACCTTTGGTTTTTGGAAACGATATATGGAGACAGCACGTCGGTTTAATTATCTTTCTGATTTACAAATTAAACGGGAATATGCTTATGAGCGCCGGATTTATGACACATCGAAGGCTATGGATGAACGATTTTCAAAAGAATTTGATCAGGCTGCCAGGATAAATCGAAAGAGTGGTCATACTCGGTTTCGTGGACAAATATTGCTCGAGAGTATTTTGATAGGAATTACAGTTTTTGTAATGTTTTATTTTGCTTTGCCGAATACAATGGAGTCGATTACACTCGGAACTTATACCGCAATCACGGAAACCATTGCAAGAATGCTAGAGGAACTTTCACGGTGTGCAGAAAGCGTATTTCCAATTCGGGAGTTTCATGGTCTTCGCACAGAATTAATCCGATTTGTAGAAAATGATTTTTTGGAAAAAGGGTCAGCGAATAACTTCAGGGCAGAATCACCCAGAGAAAATGTATTGTCTTTGGACAATTTACAGTTTCGTTATTATGAAAATAATGAAGATACTTTGAAAGGGATCTGCTTTACTTTTGAAAAGGGAAAACACTATGGTCTTGTTGGAGTAAATGGGGCTGGAAAGACGACACTTGCAAAACTGTTGCTTGATCTTTATAAACCGACAAATGGCAGAATCTATGATGGAACTGAGAAAAAGACAGCGCTATTTCAGGATTTTCAGGTTTATCCGGTAACTGTAAGGGAATATCTTTTGATGGGAAATGATTCGAATCTTTCGAATGCCAGAGTGTCAGAGGTACTGGACATGCTAGAATGTTCAAATCTGAAGCAGGGGCTTGACACACCACTTACACTTTTGACAGAAGAAGGAACATTACTTTCAAAAGGACAATTGCAAAGACTGGCAATTGCCAGAGCTTTTCTTTCGGAGGCAGATTTCATTCTTTTGGATGAACCGACAGCCAGTCTTGATCCTATTTCTGAACGGGAAGTATATAGATTGAGTGAACATATATTTCAAGAAAAGACAACGTTATTTATCACGCACCGTCTCGGCGCTGTCAGTCAGATGGATGAAATTCTTGTATTGGATCATGGTCAGTTGGTAGAGCATGGGTGTCATGAAGAACTGATGCGCAAAAATGGAGTTTATCGAAAACTTTATCAAACACAGAAGGAGATGTATGTGGATGAAATTTAACTGTAAGCATACGGTTGTGGCGAAATGTCTCAAACTGGGTGCAGAAATGATGCCAAAACATTTTGCAGGGATGATATTCGTCCACCTATTTCTGGCTGTACTTCCAGTATTTGGCATTCAGATCAGTCGCCGAATCTATCAGCTTGCCGAAAAGTCTGTATTGTCAGACTATCAGGTATTAACATTGCTTCTTCCGGTTTTGCTCTATGGAGCGTATTTGTTTCTGATGAAAAGCTACACCATTTACTATGAGCGTGTGATTGTTCAGTTCGGAGGATTGCTGGAATTTGAGAAGAAAACAAAATTGATACTTCATGAAAAATGTGGAAAAATTGCGATGCGTTATTATGAGATGCCGTCCTTCTATAACAGACTATGGGAAGCGAAAGTTGCAAGTATCAATGTATATCGGGTAGTCGAATGCGTGATTACTTTATCTGGTGCGGTGCTGTCAATTGTTCTTCTTTCTGGATATGCATCTATTATCCATTCGTCTTTTTTTCTTCTTATTGTACTGGCTGCCATTCCAGCACTTTTTGGAAATGTCAGTGAAGCAATTTTAAAAAGTCGCAGGCGTACACAATTAGCGGCTCTTGCAAAAGAAGAAAAGGACCGAAAAGAATGTACAACTGATATCCGCTACACAAAAGAGCGGATTGTATATGAAAGCAGTGATTTTCTTATTCAGAAATGGAAAACTTCTTCCAGAAAACTGCGTGAAAAAGAATATGAAGTGGAAATGCAGGTGTTAAAGATTCGTACTTTTTTGATGTTTTTAAATGTTGCTGCAACAGCAGGTGTCTATGTACTGGCCGGCTATTTGTTTTTCCAGAGAAAAATTGATTATCCAGCGTTCATGGTAGCAGTTTCTGCAACATTTCAGCTTCAGAATCAGTATGCACAGTTGTTTTCAGACTTGGGAGCTTTTTCGCAGTTTTGTCTAATGGTAAAACCATTTTTCCTGTTTCTGGATACAGAGAACGAAACACAAAGAATCGCATCAACGGGTAAAATTGCATTCCATCATGCAGGATTTACGTACCCGACGGGAAAAGAACCGGTGCTTCATAATTTGAATTTTACAATACATGCCGGAGAGAAAATCGCTATAGTGGGGGTGAATGGTGCTGGGAAAACAACGCTTTCTAAATTACTGGCAGGATTACTGGTAGTTACAGAAGGGAAAAATGAAGGTGTTCTCGCTGATACACCTTCTGTTATGTTTCAGGAATATCAGCAATATGCATTAACGTTGCTGGAAAATCTTGCTCCCCAGGAATTGGAATTAAAAAATCCAGTACTTGCAGAAGAGCTTCTTACAGAACTAAACCTCAGTCAGATTGCAAAAAATGAAATTCTTGGACGGGAGTTTGGAAAAGTAGATTTGTCGGGAGGGCAATGGCAGAAATTGGCGATGGCGAGAGCATTTTACCACGGAGGGACTTTCTTTTTATTGGACGAACCTACATCAGCCATTGATCCGCTATATGAAAAAGAATTAAATGATCTTATTTTCAGACGTATAGGAAATGACAGTACGCTTATCATTATTTCACATCGTCTTAGTATTGCAAAAATGGCTGACCGGGTACTGGTGCTGGATCATGGTACAATAGCAGAGCAGGGAAAACATGAAGAATTGTTAGCAAATTCAGATTCACTTTATCAAAAACTATGGAATGCACAACTAAGTTGGTACGGAGAATAGATTAGAAAAATTTTTAACTTGTTTCCTTTTCAAAACCTCACGAAATATACATATTGCACAACCCATCCATCTGTGCTATACTAAAACCAGTCAAAACCACCAAAACAACTTAAAGGAGGAACTAGAAATGGATGAAAGACTGGAAGACCTTCGCTCCGCTAAAAACCCAAAGGCGCGAATTAAAATTTTAAAAGGACACTTTGCAACAAGTCATTCCCACATCAACACCTACATCGACATGTCAACGGTCAAATCCCGTCACAACAACGCCCGTGAAACTGCAAAAGTTCTTGCAGCAGCTTACCTTTCTAACACAACGGTAGATACCATCGTTTGCATGGAAGAGACAGAAGTGATCGGAACCTTCCTTGCCGAGCAGCTTGCCGATGAGAACCAGTACTCACTCAGCAAAGGAAACAACATTTCCATTATTACCCCGGAGATGTATCAGGACGGACAGATCCTGTTCCGTGACAACAAACAGAGAATGGTTGAGAACAAACAGGTTCTGATCCTTGCAGCGTCCATCACAACCGGTAAATCTGTCAAACAAGCAATCGAGTCTGTTCTCTACTACGGTGGAAGAGTCTGCGGAATCAGCGCAATTTTCAGTTCAGTCAACAAGATTGCAGGAATGGAAGTCAATACGATCTTCACAAGCAGTGATCTTCCACATTACAGAGCATATTCTCCGGAAGATTGCCCGAAGTGCAGAGAAGGACAGCGGATCGAAGCTATCGTGAACAGCTACGGTTATTCTAAATTATAAGAGAAAATCATAAGACAAAAAAAGTCTGTACCGAATACAAGCAGTATTTCAGTACAGACTCTTTTTTGAAAGATTTATGAAAACAAAAAAGACAGCCACTGACGGGATGGCTGCCTTTTTATCATTCATTATTTATCTCGAAACCAAAATTAAGCAATTTCGTTAACAGCTTTTGTTAAACGAGAGATCTTTCTTGCGCAAGTATTTTTGTGGTAAACACCCTTGCTTCCTGCTTTGTTGATTACAGAGATTGCTTCTTTTAATGCAACCTTTGCAGCTTCAACGTCTTTCTTTTCAACAGCAGTTTCAACTTTTTTTACATAAGTTTTCACTTTAGATTTGATTGCTTTATTTCTAGCTGTCTTTGTCTCAGTTACTAAAATTCTCTTTTTTGCGGATTTAATATTAGCCATTTCCGACACCTCCAAATTATCATTTCATAAATTATATAATCATAATATTGAATTCGACGAAAAGTGACACGGAACATCCGTCGAACACACTTATTTATTTTAGGCGAAGAAAGATTGCTTGTCAATACATAATTCCAATTTTTTGCGAAAAACTAAGTGAATAAGACAGAAAATACAGAAATGGGAGAGGACTATGGTTGAAAAGTATAATATCAGGACGGATCTGGCGCTGGAAGAGAAGGAACGGTTTGAATCTGACCATGTTGAGGTTCAGGGTGTGATCTTGACGGAAGAGTATGATGAGGAAAATGAGATCCGCATCACGACCGTGAGGATTGAGACCGAAAACGGAGCAAAAGTGATGGGGAAACCGGTTGGCAGCTATATCACGATCGAGGCACCGGAAATGGCAGCTCCCGATGAAGGATATCATGAGGAGATTTCACAGCAGCTCCGGAAATTCATTGGAGAACTGCTTCCTAAAAGAAAGATGGAAAAGATCCTGGTGGTCGGTCTTGGCAACCGGCAGGTGACACCGGATGCACTTGGTCCTTATGTGGTAGACAACCTGCATATCACAAGGCATATCATTGAGGAGTACGGAAAGTATGCAACAGGGGAAGATGAGGTCTGGTCGGTCAGCGCGATCGTGCCGGGGGTTATGGGGCAGACCGGAATGGAGACTGTGGAGGTGATCCGGGGGGTGGTGGCAGAGACAAAACCGGATATCCTTCTGGTGATCGATGCGTTGGCAGCGAGAAATTCAAAAAGGCTGAACCGGACGATCCAGATTGCGGATACGGGAATCAATCCGGGATCCGGGGTGGGAAATCACCGAAATGCAATCACGGAAAAGACAGTCGGGATCCCGGTGATTGCAATCGGTGTGCCGACTGTAGTGGATGCGGCAACCATTGTAGGCGATACGATGGATAATCTGCTCAGTGCAGTGGAAGTATCTGAATCTTTAAAAGGCATGGCAAGTGTGATCAAAGGATACAGTCCGGCAGAAAAATATGAGCTGATCAAAGAACTGATCGCGCCACATTTAAATGGAATGTTTGTAACACCAAAAGATATTGATGAGACCGTCAGGCGAATCAGTTATACGATTTCGGAGGCACTGAATATGCTTTTTGCAGCTTCAGCGACATAATCAGGCAGTGAGCTGCATATATTATGTCAATATGACACAAAAGGTCCGGGGCAGGATCCAGTCTGGAAAGATATGGTTTTGCTACAGTGATCTTCAGAAACTGGCAGGGAGGCGCGCAGATGAAAAAAGAACAGAGAATTTGTGTGCTTCTTGCCATTATGATTTTGGGAATCTGGGGACTGGAAGCAAAAAGCAGCGGTTCACTGATCCCGAAGTCCTGGAAGATCAGAATGATCCAGAGCGTTCAGGAGAATGCGGAGCGGCTTTATATGCCGGGAGTTACATATACGGAAAAAAAACAAGGGGAAATCCGGGTGACGGAGGCTGTTGTCCACATGGCATCTGCCCTGATTCCTCTTGGCAATTATGTGACTGAACGGGAGGCGGCAGAGCTTCTGACAGAAGATGAGGCTACCTATGCGATTCTTGCAAAAAAGCAGGCAGAAGAAGAAAATTCGGTGGATGAAAATGGACAGCTTATCGGGAAAGACAAAAGTGAAGAGACAAGGCAGGCGTCCGTACCGACGATGGATCTTTCGATGGAGCGGCTAAATGATTTTGAATATCTTGTGAGCAATTTTTATACGGTGGACAGCGTGACTTATATCAATCCTTCGGAGTTGAACGCTTCGGAGCTGCTTGGAAAGGATTTGAGGATCGATCTGAGTACGGGCGGTTCGAAAATCCTGATCTATCACACCCATTCCCAGGAGACATTTGCAGATTCGGACAATGATCCGTCCACCTCAATTGTAGGGATCGGGCGTTATCTGACGGAGATTTTAAATAACAAATACAAGATTCCGACCATGCATCATGAGGGTGTATATGATCTGATCAATGGGAAACTGGATCGGAGCGAGGCCTATGAATTTGCCAAACCTGAGGTGGAACAGATCCTTGCGGAAAATCCGAGTATCGAAGTGGTGATCGATCTGCATAGAGACGGCGTGGCGGATACTACGCATCTGGTGACAGAGATAAATGGGAAACCGACGGCACAGATCATGTTTTTTAACGGACTTAGCCGGACGCGGGTAAACGGAGACCTTGCCGGAATGGCCAATCCATATTTGCAGGATAATCTTGCATTTTCCCTGCAGATGAAGATTGCGGCAGAAACAAAATATCCGGGATTTGCAAGGAGAAACTATCTTCGCGGCTATAAATACAATATGGATCTGATGCCGCGGATGCTTCTTATTGAGGCGGGCGCGCAGACCAACACGGTAGAGGAAATGCGAAATGCCATGGAGGTGCTGGCAGACCTTTTAAATAGTGTGCTGACCGGACGATAGAGGGAGGATTCTTATGACAGAATGGAAACTACAGAAGTTTAACGATATAAAATATGTTATAATGGCGGGGGAGGTCAATTTGGCTTGACAAGAGGATTGAAATTGAGATAGAATTTTTCTTACTGAATTGAAGAAACAGATCAGGGAATCCGGGAAATTGTAAGGAGGCTGCTGCCGCAGGATTTTACCTGGATATTTTAGGATAGATCATAAGAGGAGAGGAAGAAAATGGCAAAAAAGACTACATATGATGCGGAGAGTATTACCATTCTGGAAGGACTGGAAGCCGTCCGGAAAAGACCGGGAATGTATATTGGAAGCGTCAGTACCAAGGGGCTTAACCACCTGGTGTACGAAATTGTAGATAATGCGGTAGATGAGCATCTGGCAGGATTTTGTTCACAGATAGAGGTGACACTGGAAAAGGACGGTTCTGCAACGGTAACAGATAATGGACGCGGTGTGCCGGTAGGTATGCATGCAAAAGGAGTATCGGCGGCCAGAATCGTATATACCACCCTACATGCGGGAGGTAAGTTCGATGATTCGGCATACAAGACAAGTGGCGGTCTGCACGGAGTAGGTTCTTCGGTTGTTAATGCACTATCTACTTATATGGATGTAAAGATCAGCCGTGACGGTGCGGTCCACCACGACCGTTATGAGAGAGGAATTCCGGTGGTAGAACTGGAGGATGGGCTTCTTCCGGTGATCGGAAAGACCAAAAAGACCGGAACCTGTGTCAATTTTCTTCCGGATCCGACAATTTTCGAGAAGACGAGATTTAAAGAGGAAGAGATCAAGAGCCGACTGCATGAGACAGCCTACCTGAATCCGGAACTGACGATTATATTTACAGATAAAAGAAAGACACAGGAAGAGAGGATCGAGTATCATGAACCGGATGGGATCATTGGATTTATCAAGGATCTGAATTCCAAAAAAGAAGTGATCCACGATCCGGTTTACTATAAAGGAGAAGCAGAAGGTATCGAAGTGGAAGTTGCATTCCAGTATGTGAATGAATTTCATGAAAATGTACTAGGTTTCTGCAACAATATTTATAATGCGGAAGGGGGAACCCATCTGACCGGGTTCAAGACGACATTTACGACGATCATGAACCAGTATGCCCGTGAAATTGGTGTGTTAAAGGATAAGGATGCCAACTTTACCGGTGCGGATGTACGGAACGGAATGACGGCGATCGTATCGATCAAGCACCCGGATCCGAGATTTGAGGGACAGACCAAGACAAAGCTGGACAACCAGGATGCGGCAAAAGCGACCGGAAAGGTGACCAGTGATGAGATCCCGCGTTTCTTTGACCGGAATCTGGAGACACTGAAAAAGGTTCTTTCCTGTGCGGAAAAAGCAGCAAAGATCCGTAAGACCGAGGAAAAGGCAAAGACGAATCTTCTGACCAGGCAGAAATATTCTTTTGACAGTAACGGTAAGCTTGCCAACTGTGAGAGCAGGGATGCATCCAAATGTGAAATCTTCATCGTTGAGGGAGATTCTGCGGGAGGAAGCGCAAAGACTGCCCGCGACAGAATGTATCAGGCAATCCTGCCGATCCGTGGAAAGATCCTGAACGTGGAAAAAGCAAGCATCGATAAGGTTCTGGCAAATGCCGAGATCAAGACCATGATCAATGCATTCGGATGTGGATTTTCAGAGGGATACGGTAATGACTTTGATATCACAAAGCTGCGGTATGACAAGATTATCATCATGGCGGATGCGGATGTGGATGGAGCGCATATTTCCACACTGTTGCTGACCTTATTCTACCGGTTTATGCCGGAACTGATATACGAAGGTCATGTCTACGTGGCAATGCCGCCGCTTTATAAGGCAATGCCGAAAAAGGGAGAAGAAGAGTACCTTTACGATGATAAGGCACTGGAGAGATATAGAAAGACACATTCCGACTTTACCCTGCAGCGATACAAAGGTCTGGGTGAAATGGATGCAGAGCAGCTCTGGGAGACAACCCTCAACCCGGAAACTCGAATGATGAAACGGATCGAGATCGAGGATGCACGTATGGCATCCGGTGTAACAGAGATGCTGATGGGAACAGAAGTTCCGCCGCGCCGCGCATTTATTTATGAAAATGCGACAGAGGCAGAACTGGATATTTAAAAACAGATCGGAAAGGCATGGATTTTCAAAAGGGGAAAGTCTGTGCATCAGAAAACATAAACTAGAAGAGGTAAGAGAAAATGGAAGAGTCACAGATCATCCGGACGGAATATTCGGAGCTGATGAAAAAATCATATATTGACTATGCCATGAGTGTTATCATTTCCAGAGCCCTCCCGGATGTCAGGGATGGTTTGAAACCGGTACAGAGAAGAACACTCTATGACATGTATGAGCTGGGAATCCGTTATGACAGACCATACCGTAAATGCGCGCGTATTGTCGGGGATACCATGGGTAAATATCATCCACATGGAGACAGCTCGATCTATGAAGCGTTGGTTGTTATGGCACAGGAATTCAAAAAAGGAATGATCCTGGTAGATGGTCATGGAAACTTCGGCTCCATTGAAGGAGACGGGGCTGCAGCCATGCGTTATACTGAAGCAAGACTGGCGAAAATCACACAGGAGGCATATCTTGCCGATCTGGACAAAGATATCATTGATTTTGTACCGAATTTTGATGAGACAGAAAAAGAGCCGGCAGTTCTTCCGGTAAGAATTCCGAACCTTCTGCTGAACGGTGCGGAAGGAATCGCAGTTGGTATGGCAACCAGTATTCCGACACATAACCTGGGTGAGATTGTGGATGCGGTTAAGGCATACATGAAGAACAATGACATCACGACAAAACAGCTGATGAAGTACATCAAAGGACCGGATTTCCCGACAGGCGGGATCGTCGTCAATAAAGATGATCTGGCAGAAATTTATGAGACTGGAACCGGAAAGATCAAGATTCGTGGAAAAGTAGATGTGGAAGAGATAAAAGGCGGACGGAAGAAGATCGTCATTTCCGAAATCCCGTACACCATGATCGGAGCCGGAATCGGTAAATTTCTGAACGATGTCTGCAATCTGGTGGAGACAAAGAAGACCAGTGACATCGTAGACATTTCCAATCAGTCTTCCAAGGAAGGAATCCGTATTGTAATTGAAGTGAAGCGCGATGCAGATGTGGACAATCTGATCAACATGCTTTATAAAAAGACCAGACTGGAGGATACCTTTGGTGTCAATATGCTTGCGGTAGCCGATGGCAGACCGGAAGTACTGGGACTCAAACGTATCATCGAACATCATGTAGATTTCCAGTTTGAACTTGCAACCAGAAAATACAAGACGCTGCTGAAAAAAGAGCAGGATAAAAAAGAAATCCAGGAGGGTCTGATCAAGGCGTGTGACGTGATCGACCTGATCATTGAGATCCTGCGTGGAAGCTCGTCCATCAGGGATGCAAAAGAATGTCTGACAACAGGTGCGACAGAGAAGATCAAGTTTAAGTCGAAAAGATCTGAGAAGATGGCATCCATGCTCCGGTTTACCGACCGGCAGGCACAGGCAATTCTGGAGATGCGTCTGTACAAGCTGATCGGTCTGGAAATCGAGGCGCTGATGAAGGAGCATGAGACAACGCTTGCAAATATTGCAAAATATGAGGATATTCTGAATAATTATGATTCTATGGCGCAGGTGATCATTGATGATCTGGATGCGCTGAAAAAAGAATATGCCGTGAAGCGTAAAACGAAGATCGAGAATGCAGAAGAAGCTGTGTTTGAGGAAAATAAAGTACAGGAGCAGGAGGTTGTCCTTCTGATGGACCGCTTTGGTTATGCAAAGACGGTGGATGGATCTGTCTATGAACGTAACCGGGAAGCGGCAGATAAGGAGAATAAGTATATTCTGCGCTGCATGAATACCGGCAAGTTGTGTCTTTTTACATCGGATGGTAAGATGCATCAGATCAAAGTGATGGATCTCCCTTATGGAAAGTTCAGGGACAAAGGATTTCCAATCGACAATGTAAGTAATTTTGACAGTACAAAAGAAGAAATCGTATATCTGTGTGATGACAGAGAACTCTTTTTCTCAAAATTCCTGTTTGTCACGAAGCAGGGAATGATCAAAAAGGTGGCAGGAAGTGAATTCCAGGTAACTAAGCGGACAATCGCGGCAACGAAACTGCAGGATGAAGATGCACTGGTAAGTATCCGGCCGATCCGGGATGTGCAGGATGTAGTTCTGATGACGGAGAATGGATTTGTGCTCCGTTTCCCGGCGGAAGAAGTTTCGGAGAAGAAAAAGGGTGCAGTTGGTGTGCGCGGTATGAAATTACAGAAAAATGACAGCGTGGAAGAGGTATATCTGTTTGAAGAAGGAACGGAGAGCAAGGTGATCTTCCATGAAAAAGAAGTGACACTGAACCGTTTGAAACGGGCGAAAAGAGATGGAACAGGAACACGAATGAGAAAGTAGGTCGGTCATATGGCAACGGTAGGAATTGATCTTGGAACAACAAACAGTCTGGTAAGCGTGTGGCAGGATGATAAATGCACGTTGATTCCAAATAATCTGGGAGAATATTTAACACCGTCGGTAGTAGGAATTGATGAGAACGGTGAGATGCTGGTAGGGAGAACGGCGAAAGAGCGTCTGATCTCCCATCCGGAAAATACAGTGGCAAGTTTCAAGCGTTTTATGGGGACGGAGAAGACATTTATGCTTGGAAACAGGCGGTTTACAGCGGCAGATCTGTCGTCCATGGTCCTGCGTCAGCTGAAAGAAGATGCGGAAAAATACCTGGGTGAGCCGGTTGAAGAGGCAGTCATCAGTGTTCCGGCGTATTTTAATGATTTTCAGAGAAATGCGACGAAGATGGCAGGAGAGCTTGCCGGACTTACTGTGGAGCGTCTGGTCAATGAGCCGTCGGCGGCAGCACTTGCCTATCGCTTTGGAAAGACTAAGGAGGATCAGACCTTTCTGGTGTTTGATTTTGGCGGAGGAACTCTGGATATCTCGATCGTAGATGCATTTGACAGTGTGATCGAGATTGTGGCAGTTGCCGGAGACAATCATCTCGGTGGGGATGATGTGAACCGTGCAATTGCGGAAAAATTCCTAAGTGTCAATCGGATTGATGAAGGAAAGATCACTAATGAAGAAAGAGCCAGCCTGATCCGGGAGAGTGAGAAGCTGAAACGTACACTGACTGATGCGCCGGAGGGCGAGATGGAGGTTGTGATCGGCGGACAGATTTACCAGATGAAACTGGATGCGAAAGGACTTCTGGAGGTGTCTGCAAAGCTGCTGGAAGGAATCGGGATTCCGCTGAAACGGGCGATGAACGACAGTGGTTATGGATGGGAGGATATTGACGAGATCATTATGATCGGTGGATCCGGTAAGATGAAGATCGTGCAGAATTATCTGCAGTTTTTGAGCGGCAAAAGACCGCGGTGTGAGATCGATCCGGATGTTGCGGTTGCGGTCGGCGCCGGAATGTATGCCGGGATTAAGGAGCGGCAGCAGGCAGTGCGGGATGTACTTCTTACAGATATATGTCCGTTTACACTCGGAACCGAGATCATTCACGGGGATCCGAAAGGACCGGCGATCATGTCTCCGATCATTGAGCGAAATTCGGTTCTTCCGATCAGCCGGGTGGAGCGATACTGGACGGTACATCAGTTCCAGGAATACTGTGATATCACGATTTTACAGGGCGAGCACCGATATGCAGACCAGAATCTGGAGCTCGGGCGTATCCGTGTGCCGGTGCCGCTGGCAAGAAGAGAGGATCAGAGGGAAGCGGTGGATGTCCGATTTACCTATGACATTAACGGAATTCTGGAAGTGGATGTGACCGTGGTGAGCACCAAGGAGCATTTCAGTAAGGTGATCGTCAACAAAGATATCCATCTGACACCAGAGCAGATTGAGGAAAGAAGAAAAGAGCTGCAGAAGATTAAGATCCATCCGAGAGAGCAGGAAAAGAACCGGCTTCTGCTGGAAAGAGGCGACCGTCTTTACGAAGAAAACACCGGAGAAATCCGAAAATATCTGGACAAGATCCTGGCAGATTTTTCAGTTGCATTAAATGCACAGGATCTGCGGACGATCGAGAAGGCGTATACAAGGACAAGTGAGCTTCTGGATATTGTGGAGAATACACCGAAGAGATCGGTGCCGGTCAAGATAGAAGCTTATCTGTATGATGAGTGGAGGAGGCAGCAGTGATGAATTGTTTTACGGTACTTGGGATTGAACCAACAACGGAAAAGAAAACGATAAAGCGGGCGTATGCGGCGAAGTCCCGGGAGTTCCACCCGGAAGAACACCCGGAGGAATTCCAGAGGATCCACGATGCCTATGAAGAGGCGCTTGCGTGGGCGGAGCGCAATGCGGGAAGAGAGGAAGAGCCACAGATACCTGAAGAGCCGCGGCGGATGGAGATGGGAGCAGCGGAGCAGGAAAAAGCAGCGGAATCTGAAACATGGAATTATGCAGAGCCGGAGAGAAACCCGGAAGAGGCTTACATGGAAAATCCTCAGAAAGAAGATGTACAGTCAGAAGAATCTTCTGCGCAGTATGAAGAACTTCCTGTGCATTCTGACGAAGATTCTGAGGAAAGTTTCCGGGAAGAAGAGGCAGGAGAGCCACCTGTACAGTTAGAGGAAGATTTCCAGACATGGGACGGTGACTGGACCCGTCAGTTCCAGAATATGGCGGATGCTTCTGAGCGACAAGGCGCGGATGACCGTGAGGTCCGGAAAATCATGGAGCAGTGCATCAGTCTGTATTTGAATGAAAAGGAACGGAATAAGCTGTATCACTGGAAGGATATTTTGGAGGAACCGGCGTATAGAGAATATTTCCGAACAAAAACCTTTGTGGAATCCTGGTATCATTTTCTGGATACCCACCGGATGTTTGATGCGGCGATCTGGCAGTATTTTCAGTGGATTGATGGAAAATTATTTTCAGCTCTTGAAGCAGATGTGATGCCGTTTGCCTATCCGACACAAGAAGAAATCGAAAGAATGCCGCGGCAGGAGACACCGGAACAGACGCAGGAGAGGCGAACACCGGAGCCTGGTCCGGCACTTCCAAAGGTGAAAAAGGAGAAATCCAAAGCGGTGAAGGTACTCTTATATCTTGCGGCGCTTGCGGGAACCGGGATCGGCGGAATGATCCTTGGAATTATAGCAGGTACGATATTAGGGTAAGGAGGACGGAAGATGAAAAAGAAAAAATCCGGAAAAAGAATTTTTGCAATCGTTCTTCTTGTTGTGATTGGAATTGGCGGTTTTTACTTTGGATATGATATCGGAAGAATGGATCACGATGAGGAGAGAATTCGGGCAGAGCTGAAAAAGACGACTGCTGATTCAGAAATATCCATCCGCCCGGTTGCAAAGGGTGGTACTGGAAAAACGGAGATCGAAATCCTGACAGAATGTCTGGAGGATGCGAAGGACAGCCTGGAGAATCTGGAAAAATATAATGAACAGCTGCAGGCACTCGATGGAAAGACACCGGATACAGAAACTGTTGTTTTGATACAGGATCTGGATGATAAGAACGAAAAAGCATATGAAGTACTGAAAGATCTTACGGAAGACCCGGCGGGATACATCGCAGAAAAAGCGGCGGCGCGTGGCGAAGGTGATGAAGTCTGGGCAGATGACTGGGCAGCAGATATCCAGGTTGTAAAATGGCTGAAGGAGAACGACGGAAAGCGTCTTTACAAAGAGAATCAGGCATATATTTTAAAAATCCTTGCATTTCAGGAAAAGTAGTGCTATACTGTATGCAGTTACATAAGAAATCTGGCAGAAGAGTGGACGAAAGTTCACTCTTCTTTTTGCCAGTCATACAACCAAAATCGGACAGATTTTTGGAGCCTGATTAAGAAAGGAAGTTGCAGATTGTCAAAAAAAGAAGTATATGAACAGAAAACAGAAGAGATTCTGAACCCAATCGTGGAAAAGCATGGATTTGATCTCTGGGATGTAGAATATGTAAAAGAGGGCGGAAACTGGTACTTGCGTGCTTATATTGATAAGCCGGGAGGAATTATGGTCGATGACTGTGAGGTTGTAAGCCGGGAACTTTCAGACATTCTGGATGAGAAGGATTTTATCGATGAAGCGTATATTCTGGAAGTGAGTTCGCCGGGACTTGGCAGACCGCTGAAGAAAGAAAAAGACTTTGCAAGAAGCCTGGGAGAAGAAGTAGAGGTTCGTACTTACCGGGCAATCGACAGACAGAAAGAGTTTATTGGAATCTTAAAAGATTATGATAAAGATACAGTTACCATTGAATATGAAGACGGCGAGACGATGACATTTGATAAAGCAGACATCGCACTGATCCGTCTGGCGTTCGATTTCTAGTGACAGGAGGAAGAAGGAAATGAATACCGAATTATTAGAAGCACTTACAATTCTTGAAGAGGAAAAAGATATCAGCAGAGATACTCTGATGGATGCCATTGAGAATTCACTGATCAATGCATGTAAGAATCATTTCGGAAAAGCAGACAATATCAAAGTAATTATGGATAAGGAGACATGCGATTACACTCTGATCCAGGAGAAGACCGTTGTAGAAGAAGTAGAGGACAAAGTAGAACAGATCAGTCTTGCAGATGCGAAGATGATCGATCCTTCTTATGAGATCGGTGACATCGTACAGATCCCGGTTGAGTCCAAATCTTTCGGACGTATCGCAACACAGAATGCAAAGAACCTGATTCTTCAGAAGATCCGCGAAGAAGAAAGAAAAGTTGTATATGATCAGTACTTTGAAAAAGAAAAAGATATCGTGACAGGTGTGGTTCAGAGATATATTGGCAAGAATGTCAGTGTAAACCTTGGAAAAGCAGATGCGATCCTTACTGAGAATGAGCAGGTAAAAGGTGAGAAATTCGAGCCGACAGAGCGTATCAAACTTTACGTTGTAGAGGTGAAGAACACGACAAAAGGACCAAAGATCCTTGTATCAAGAACACATCCGGAACTGGTTAAGCGTCTTTTTGAGGCGGAAGTAACCGAGGTGCGTGATGGTATTGTAGAGATCAAGAGCATTGCAAGAGAAGCAGGTTCCCGTACCAAGATCGCAGTATGGTCTAACGACCCGGATGTAGATCCGGTTGGAGCATGCGTTGGTATGAACGGTGCCAGAGTCGGAGCCGTTGTAAATGAACTCCGCGGTGAAAAGATTGATATCATCAACTGGAGTGATAACCCGGCAATCCTGATCGAGAATGCACTCAGCCCGGCGAAGGTTATTTCTGTAATGGCTGATCCGGATGAGAGAACAGCAAGTGTAATTGTACCGGATTACCAGCTTTCACTTGCAATCGGTAAAGAAGGTCAGAATGCACGTCTTGCAGCAAGACTGACCGGATATAAGATCGATATCAAGAACGAAACACAGGCGATCGAGTCTGGCGAACTTCCGGCAGATTATATGAATATGGCTGAGAATTATGAAGATGATTATCAGGAGGAAGAGTATTCAGACGAAGAATATTCTGCTGATGAAGAATCAGAGGAAGAAGTAGCAGATGATCTTGATCTGTATGAAGAATAGACAGAGGTGATTATTTGAGTACGACCAAAAAGATCCCGATGCGTAAATGCGTGGGATGTCAGGAAATGAAGAATAAAAAAGAAATGCTGCGTGTTCTGAAAACAGCAGAAGGCGAATTCATTCTGGACGCAACCGGACGTAAGAACGGGCGCGGGGCATATCTGTGCTTTTCCGGAAAATGTTTGCAGGAAGCAATAAAGAATAAAGGACTGGAACGTTCTTTCAAACAGGCGATACCAAAAGAGATATACGAAAATCTGGAAAAGGAGCTGGAGCAGCTTGAACATGAATAGAGCATTATCGATGATCAGTCTGGCGACCAAAGCCGGCAAGACAAAGAGCGGGGAATTCATGACAGAAAAAGAAGTCAAGGAAGGACGCGCGCATCTGGTGATTGTGGCAGACGACGCATCGGACAATACAAAAAAGAAATTTCAGAACATGTGTGATTTTTATAAAGTGCCAATATACTTTTTTGAAGATAAAGATACCCTGGGCCATGCGATGGGAAAAGAGTTCCGCGCTTCGCTTGCAGTAACAGATGCAGGGTTTGCAAAAGGAATCAGAAAACATCTGGATATGGAAGAAGGATAATAGGAACTGTATACAGGAGGTAGATTTATGGCAAAATTAAGAGTATATGAACTGGCAGAACAGATGAATAAGACAAACAAAGAAATACTCTCTATATTAAAAGATAAAGGAATTGAGGTGGCAAGTCATATGAGTACACTTTCAGATGAACAGATTGATGCAGTAAAAAGTGAAAAAACTTCTGAAGATACCCCGAAGAAGAAAAATATCGTTCAGGTTTTCAGACCGCAGAACTCACAGGGCGGCGGAAGAGGCCGTAATGGTCAGGGACGCCAGCAGGGCAGTCGAAACGGACAGCGCCCGCAAGGCAATGGAAATGGTCAGGGACGCCCACAGGGCAATGGAAACAGACAGGAACGCCCACAGAATGGTAACAGCCAGGGACGCCCGCAGGGAAATGGCCAGGGACGTCCGCAGAACGGAAACAGACAGGAACGCCCGCAGGGTAATGGAAATGGCCAGGGACGTCCGCAGAACGGAAACAGACAGGATCGTCCGCAGGGAGAAAACCGTGATAACAGACAGCGCAGAAATCCAAATGGGCCAAGAAACGGTCAGGATCAGAGACAGGGACGCCCGGGTGATGGAAGAAGAGATGGCGGATTCCAGAACCGCGGAGACAGAAGAGATAATCGAGATAACCGTGATAACAGAGACGGAAGAGAGATGCGTGATGGCGGACGCCGTGACGACAGAAGAAAATCCAGCCCGTCTATTCCGGCACCTGCAATCGCAGAACAGAAACCAAGCCGCAATAAACCAAAAGATGCGCACAAGAAGAAAGAATATAACAGAAATGAAGAGAACGAAGACAGACTGCAGAAAGGCAAAAAGGGCAAAAACAATAACGCTCAGCCGAAAATGGTAAAACCACAGCCAAAGAAAGAGGTTGTGGAGGAGCAGATCAAGCAGATCACAATTCCGGAAGTACTTACAATCCAGGAACTTGCAGATGCAATGAAGATCCAGCCATCTGTAATCGTTAAGAAACTCTTCATGCAGGGCAAGATTGTAACAGTCAACCAGGAAATTGATTACGAGACAGCTGAAGAAATCGCTCTGGAATTCGATGTGCTCTGTGAAAAAGAAGAAGTAGTCGATGTGATCGAAGAACTTCTGAAAGAAGACGAAGAAGACGAAAAGAAAATGAAGAAACGTCCGCCGGTAGTCTGCGTTATGGGACACGTTGACCACGGTAAAACCTCTCTTCTTGACAAGATCCGTGATACCCATGTCATCGCAGGAGAAGCAGGTGGAATCACACAGCATATCGGTGCTTCAGTTGTGGAAATCAACGGTGAGAAAATCACCTTCCTCGATACACCGGGACATGAAGCATTTACCGCAATGCGTATGCGTGGTGCAAATTCTACCGATATTGCAATCCTGGTTGTTGCAGCAGATGACGGTGTCATGCCGCAGACTGTAGAAGCGATCAACCATGCAAAGGCAGCAGGGATCGAGATCGTAGTTGCGATCAACAAGATCGACAAGCCAAGTGCCAATATCGACCGTGTAAAACAGGAACTGACCGAATATGAACTGATTCCGGAAGACTGGGGCGGAAGCACCATCTGTGTACCGGTATCTGCTCATACAGGAGAAGGAATCAAAGAGCTTCTGGAAATGGTTCTTCTTACCGCAGAAGTGATGGAACTGAAAGCAAATCCGAACCGCCGCGCAAGAGGTCTTGTAATTGAGGCTGAGCTTGACAAAGGAAAAGGACCGGTTGCAACCGTTCTTGTACAGAAGGGTACACTCCGTGTCGGAGATCCGATCGCAGCAGGTTCTGCATATGGTAAAGTACGTGCCATGATGGATGACCAGGGACGCCGTGTAAAAGAAGCAGGTCCTTCTATGCCGGTTGAGATCCTCGGTCTTAATGATGTGCCGAATGCAGGTGAAGTATTTGTTGGCTGCAAGAATGATAAAGATGCAAGAAGCTTTGCAGAGACGTTCATCAGTCAGAACAAGATCAAGAAACTGGAAGAAACCAAGTCCAAGATGTCTCTGGATGATCTGTTCAACCAGATCCAGGAAGGCAACTTAAAAGAACTTGGAATCGTTGTAAAAGCAGACGTACAGGGATCTGTAGAAGCGATCAAGCAGAGCCTTGTCAAACTTTCCAATGAAGAAGTCGTTGTCAAGATCATCCATGGTGGTGTTGGTGCGATCAATGAATCTGACGTTACGCTTGCAGCAGCATCCAATGCGATCATTATCGGATTCAATGTACGTCCGGACGCAACTGCAAAGGAAACGGCAGAACGTGAAGGCGTTGATGTGAGACTGTACCGTGTCATCTACAATGCGATCGAAGACGTTGAATCAGCCATGAAGGGTATGCTTGAGCCTGTATTTGAAGAAAAGGTACTTGGCCATGCCGAAGTACGTCAGACATTCAAGGCTTCCGGAGTCGGAACAATTGCAGGATCTTATGTCCTTGACGGTACATTTGAACGTGACTGCCAGGCAAGAATCGTTCGTGACGGCGTTGTGATCTATGATGGAAAGCTTGCTTCATTAAAGCGTTTCAAAGATGATGTGAAGGAAGTTAAAGCCGGATATGAATGTGGTTTCGTATTTGAACGTTTCAACGATGTCAAAGAAGGAGACCAGGTAGAAGCATTCAAGATGGTGGAAGTTCCTAGATAAAGAAGGGTAGAAAATGAGAAAAAACAGCATTAAGAATACAAGAGTAAACGCAGAGGTGCAGCGTGAACTGAGTACTATTCTGCGTGGAGGGATCAAGGATCCGCGTGTTGCACCGATGACTTCGGTTGTAGCGGTAGAGGTTGCTCCGGATCTTAAAACCTGCAAAGCATATATCAGTGTCCTGGGCGATGAAAAAGCCCAGGCTGATACCCTGAAGGGATTACAGAGCGCAGAAGGCTATATCCGCCGCGAACTTGCTCATACACTGAATATGCGTAACACACCGGAGATCAAGTTCGTACTGGATCAGTCCATTGAATATGGTGTCCGGATGTCAAAGAAAATTGATGATGTAACAAGAGATTTACGGGAAGAGGATGATTAGTATGTTATTAGATGCAATTTCTAAAGCCGGGACGATCGCACTTGGCGGACATGTCCGCCCGGATGGGGACTGTGCAGGTTCCTGCATGGGATTGTATAACTATGTCAGAGAGAATTTTCCTGAAAAAGAGATCGATGTTTATCTGGAAGAGCTTCCGAATACACTGAAGTTCATGAAAAATACAGATAAGATCCGGCATGAAGTGACGGAAGAAAAAACCTATGATCTGTTTATCGCACTGGATTGCGGGGATATGGGAAGACTTGGATTTTCGGCAGTCCTTTTCAAAAAAGCGGCAGTAAGATTCTGTGTAGATCATCATGTGAGCAACCAGAGTTTTGCAGATCAGAACTATATCATGCCAGATGCAAGCTCGACAAGTGAGCTGATCTACAATCTGCTGGATTATGGGAAGATGTCTGTGGAGACTGCCGAGTGCCTTTACACAGGAATGGTGCATGATACCGGTGTGTTCCGTTATTCCTGTACCCATCCGTCGACCATGCGCGCAGCAGCAGCACTGATGGAAAAAGGGATCGATTTTACAAAAATAATTACAGAGACTTTTGATGAAAAGACCTATGCACAGAACCAGATTCTGGGGCGTGCATTGTTGGAAAGCTTTCTTTTTATGAACGGAAGATGTATTGTATCTTACGTTACAAAAGAAGAGATGGATTTCTACCAGGTAAAAGCGAAACATCTGGATGGAATCGTAAGCCAGCTGAAACTCACAAAAGGTATCGATGTTGCAATTTTTATGTATGAGCTTGAACATGGAACCTTTAAGGTAAGTCTGCGATCCAGTGAAAAGATAGATGTAAGTGTAGTTGCAAGCTATTTTGGCGGCGGCGGACACGCAAGGGCAGCCGGATTCTCCATGACTGCCACACCACATGATATCATCAACAATCTGGCAAGAAGACTGGAACTTCAGTTTAACAGTGGGAGCGAAGCAGAATGATACATGGCGTGCTGAATGTATATAAAGAAAAAGGCTATACGTCCCATGATGTGGTTGCAAAGCTGCGTGGGATCGTAAAGCAGAAAAAGATCGGGCATACCGGAACCCTTGATCCGGATGCCGAAGGAGTACTTCCGGTCTGCTTTGGGAAAGCAACAAAGCTTTGTGACCTGCTGACAGATAAAGATAAAACCTATCAGGCGGTTCTTCTTCTCGGTCAGGTGACGGATACACAGGATACTTCCGGTCAGGTTCTGGAAAAACATAGCACAGAAGATCTGACCAATGAAAAAGTGGAAAATGTGATCCGCAGCTTTGAGGGAGAATACGATCAGATTCCGCCGATGTATTCGGCACTCAAAGTTAACGGAAAAAAGCTTTATGAGCTTGCCAGAGAGGGCAAAGAAGTAGAGCGGAAAGCACGAAGAATCACGATTCATGAGATCCGGATCCTGGAGATCAATCTTCCGGAGGTAAAACTGGAAGTGACCTGTTCAAAGGGAACGTATATCCGTACACTGTGTCATGATATCGGTCAGAAGCTTGGCTGTGGCGGATGCATGAAAGAGCTTTTGAGAACACGTGTAGAGCGGTTTGGACTTGAAGACAGTATCCGGCTCGGTGAAATTGCACAGCTTCAGAAAGAAGGGATTCTGGAGGAGAAGATCATCGCGATAGATGAAATGTTTCCAACGTATGCACAGGTCGTACTGCCGCGGCCGTTTTTGGTGGCAGTACGGAACGGGAATAGTTTCAGAAAAAGAGATATTTCACAGGAAACAGCATTAAAGGAGTATGAGAACGATGAGAGAGTCCGCGTGTACGATGAATCGCATCAGTTTATTGCGATTTACTGTTACTGCAGGAAAGACGATCTCTTCAAGATTGTAAAAATGTTTTTTGATGGAAATGAAAAAAAGTAATTAAAGAGGAAAGAACATGGACTATATCAGAGGGCTGGAAGCCTATCAGGATTCCAGAGAGGCAGCAATCACACTCGGCAAATTTGATGGAGTTCACAGAGGACATCAGAAGCTGATCAAAAAAGTATGTCAGCTGAAGGCGAAAAAAGGCGTTCGTTCTGTTGTGTTTGCATTTGATATGAATCCGCTTTATGAAAAGCTTGGAAAATCAAGAGAAGGGATCATGTCCAATGAGGAGCGCAGATGTCTTCTGGACGAGAAAGTAGATGTACTGCTGGAATGCCCGTTTTCCGAAGATGTCACAAGTATGTCGGCAGAGGATTTCATCCGGAAGATCCTGATTGAGAAAATTCATGCCCGGTATATTGTGATCGGAACGGATTTCCACTTTGGACATGACAAGCGTGGTGATGCAAAAATGCTTGCAGAATATGCCGATGTGTATGGATATGAACTTTTTGTGATTGAAAAAGAGATGTACGGAAAACGGGAGATCAGCAGCAGCTATGTCAGGGAAGAGCTTCGGAAGGGAAATATGGAAGCTGTGAATGATATGCTGGGGTATGCATATACTGTACGGGGAAAAGTAGAGCATGGCAGGCAGCTGGGCAGAAAACTGGGATTTCCGACACTTAATGTACATCCGTCAAGGGATAAACTTCTTCCACCGAACGGAGTTTATCTGGATAGTGTGAGGATTGATGGAATCTGGTACAACGGAATCGGTAATGTCGGGTTTAAGCCAACGGTATCCGATGAGAACCGGATGCTGATCGAGAGCAATCTGCTGGATTACAGTGGTGATGCCTACGGAAAAGAGGTAGAGATCCAGCTTTATCATTTTAAGAGACCGGAGCAGAAGTTTGAATCGGTAGAAATGATGAAGGCTCAGATCGATCAGGATATTGCTTACGCAAAAGAATTTTTCCGTTATCATCATAAGAAATAACAGAGCCGGTGAAAAAGCTCTGGAAATGCGGTTATTTACAGGCAGCCTGTGAACAGGAATATGAAAACCTGCCAGATGCGGGAAAGATAAAATCCTTCTTGACAGGATTCGGGGCATATGGTACACTAGGCAAGTATGAAAAACCGATGTTCGGCAGATGGAATCTCCAACCACTGCTTAATATCAGGCAATTAACAGTATATTTAGGAGGTAGTGACAAATGATCACAAAAGAAATGAAAGAACAGATTATCAAAGAATACGGAAGAACAGAAGGAGATACAGGATCTCCGGAAGTACAGGTAGCTCTTCTTACAGCAAGAATCAATGATCTTACAGATCACTTCAAAGCTAATCCGAAGGATCACCACTCAAGAAGAGGACTTCTTAAAATGGTTGGACAGAGAAGAGGACTTCTTGCATACCTTAAGAAGAATGACATTGAAAGATATCGTTCACTGATCGAAAGATTAGGTTTAAGAAAGTAAGACGTATTTTACAGGGAGCGAAAGGCATCAGCTGGATGTCTTCGCTCCCTGTTTGTTTACGCAAACAATGAGCCGAACTGGTACAACATGCATTATCTATGCCAATCAGCATAGTGATTGACAGGGGAGTGACCAATAACTGTGTTTTGCCACATTTTAAAGTTAGTTATATAGAATCTTGCAAGAGATGTAAGGATATGATATAATACAAAAGATTGTGGGTAGAGATTGCGTCCGAGACCACTGAAAAGTATATTTTGAGAAGTGTATTTTTCAGTAGTTTCGGAGATTTTACCCGTCAGATAAACAGATAAAAAAGGAGAACATTTATGTACAAAAAGTTTGAAATGGAACTTGCAGGCCGTACACTCCGCGTAGATGTTGGAAGAGTTGCCAAACAGGCGAACGGCGCAGTACTTATGCATTATGGTGATACAGTTGTGCTTTCAACAGCAACTGCATCCGACAAACCAAGAGAAGGAATTGACTTCTTCCCGCTCAGCGTTGAATACAATGAGAAGCTTTATGCAGTAGGAAAGATCCCGGGAGGATTTAACAAGAGAGAAGGAAAGGCATCAGAAAATGCTGTTCTTACCTGCCGTGTGATCGACCGTCCGATGAGACCGCTTTTCCCGAAGGATTACAGAAATGATGTAACTTTGGAGAACCTGGTTCTCTCTGTTGAACAGGACTGCTCACCGGAGCTTACCGCTATGCTTGGATCAGCGATTGCAACTGCTATTTCTGATATCCCGTTTGATGGCCCGACAGCTTCTACCCAGGTAGGACTTGTTGACGGAGAACTGGTATTCAATCCAACCGCAGAGCAGAAAGAAAAGTCCGACCTTGCACTGACTGTTGCATCTACAAGAGAAAAGGTAATCATGATTGAAG
Source organism: Coprococcus comes ATCC 27758 (assembly GCF_025149785.1). GTDB lineage: Bacteria > Bacillota > Clostridia > Lachnospirales > Lachnospiraceae > Allocoprococcus > Allocoprococcus comes. Next base: position 1,252,971 of record NZ_CP102277.1, read on the forward strand.
CCGGAGCAAATGAAGTACCGGAAGCTAAGATGCTCGAAGCCATCTTCGCGGCGCATGAAGTGAATCAGAAAGTCATCGCATTCATCGACCAGATCGTTGCAGAATGTGGAAAACCAAAACATGATTATGTAAGCTTTGCAGTACCGGAAGAACTCTTTGAAGCGATTCAGAAGATCGTAACACCGGAAGAGATGGAAGTTGCAGTATTCACAGATGACAAGCAGACAAGAGAAGAAAATATCCGTAAGATCACAGAAAAGCTGGAAGAAGCTTTTGCTGATAACGAAGAATGGCTTGCCAAACTTGGTGAAGCTGTATATCAGTACCAGAAGAAGGTTGTCCGCAAGATGATCCTCAAAGACCACAAGCGTCCGGACGGTCGTGCAATCGAAGAAATCCGTCCACTTGCCGCAGAAATTGACCTGATCCCGAGAGTACATGGTTCTGCTATGTTTACACGTGGACAGACACAGATCTGTACCATCACCACACTGGCTCCGCTTTCAGAAGCACAGAAGGTAGACGGACTGGATGAATCTGAGACATCCAAGAGATATATGCATCACTATAACTTCCCGTCATACTCTGTAGGTGAGACAAGACCTTCCAGAGGACCGGGACGTCGTGAGATCGGACATGGAGCCCTTGCTGAGAGAGCACTGGTACCGGTACTTCCGTCAGAGGAAGAATTCCCGTATGCGATCCGTACCGTATCTGAGACATTTGAATCTAACGGTTCTACTTCTCAGGCAAGTGTATGTGCATCTTCTATGTCACTTATGGCAGCAGGTGTACCAATCAAATCTGCAGTTGCAGGTATCTCATGTGGTCTGGTAACAGGTGCTACTGACGATGATTATCTGGTACTTACAGATATCCAGGGACTGGAAGATTTCTTCGGAGATATGGACTTCAAGGTAGCAGGTACACATAAAGGTATCACAGCGATCCAGATGGATATTAAGATCCACGGACTGACAAGACCGATCATCGAAGAAGCAATTGCACGTACAAGAAAAGCAAGAGTTTACATTCTGGATGAAGTTATGGCTAAGACAATCGCTGAGCCAAGAGCACAGGTTGGCAAGTATGCACCGAAGATCATTCAGATGAATATTGATCCGGCTAAGATCGGTGAAGTTGTAGGTCAGAGAGGAAAGACCATCAACGCAATCATCGAAAAGACAGGCGTTAAGATTGATATCACAGATGAAGGAAGCGTATCTATCTGTGGCGTAGATGCAGACAGCATGGAACAGGCAAGAAAGATGATCGCTACCATCGTAACAGACTTCGAGGCAGGAATGGTTCTTGAAGGTGATGTTGTAAGCATCAAAGAATTCGGCGCATTCATCGAATTTGCACCGGGCAAAGAAGGAATGGTACACATTTCCAAAATCGCTAAGCAGAGAATCGACCATGTAGAAGATGTTCTTTCTATCGGAGATCACGTCAAAGTGGTTTGCCTTGGAAAAGACAAGATGGGACGTTTGAGCTTCAGCATCAAAGATGTTGCAGAATAAAGTTTTATAAAATCAGAAGGACTTTACCAGTATCGGTAGAGTCCTTTTTATTTCATAGGAAATTCCGAAGGAACTTCCTATGAAACAAAATCAGTTCTATTTTTCTCCTACCTTCCATATACATTCTTTAAAGAGAGGTGGACAAGATGAGAAGAGAAAAGAAAGATCAAATTCTGGCGGTGCTTCCGGAGAAAATCCGAGGGATCCTGTTGAATCATGGACTGGATTTTGAGAAGATCCAGGAGATCCGGCTTCGGGAAGAGCAGCCGCTTGCAGTGAAAAAAGAGGGAAAGGAAGAACTTTTTACCCATCGGGTGACAAAAGAAGAACTGCGTGAAACGATGGAATATGTATCCAATTATTCCCTGTATGCCTATGAAAATGAACTGCGCCAGGGGTTTCTGACGATTGAAGGAGGGCATCGGGTCGGAATTTCCGGGAAAATTATTTCGGAAAAGGAACAGATCCGGAATTTTCAGTATATTACATCGATCAATATCCGAATCTGCCATGAGATTACAGGTTGTGCGAATAAGCTGTTTCCTGTGATCCTTGAAAAAGGAAGACTTTGCCATACCATGATCATTTCCCCACCAGGTGGAGGAAAGACTACACTTTTGCGGGATCTGGTGCGGCAGATTTCGGATGGGAACCGCTGGGTGGAAGGAAGAAATGTGGGTGTGGTGGATGAACGTTCAGAGATTGGAGGATGCTACCGTGGTGTACCACAGAACCAGCTTGGGATGCGGACAGATATTCTGGACAACTGCCCGAAAGCAGAAGGAATGATGATGCTGGTGCGGTCCATGGCACCGGAGGTGATCGCGGCAGATGAGATCGGGACAGCGAAGGATGTAGAGGCGATCGAGTACGCCATGCACTGTGGGGCAACCATGCTGACGACGGTGCATGGTTCCGGTATGGATGAGATCCGTGAAAAGCCACTGGTCAGCAATCTGGTAAAGGAAAGATGCTTTGCCAGATATGTTGTGATGAAATCCGGGAAACATGTAGGAGAAATTGAAGGGATTTATAACGAACGGGGAGAAAAACTGTGTATCTGAAAATGGTCGGATGCCTGGGAATTGTGGCGGCGACATCCGGCTATGGATACAGCAGGGGAATGGAATATCAGAGGCAGATCACGGATACCGGAGAGCTGCAAAGAGTGATAAGGCAGCTTGCGGGAGAAATGGAGTATACTTATGCACCACTCGCCCAGGTATGCGCTTCTGTTTCCCGAAGATGCAGTCAGAACTACAGGATCTGGTTGGAACATCTGGCAAAAGAATTGGAGATGCCGTCAAGAAGTCTTGCAATAATCTGGGAGAGGTGCTGCGAAAGTGATCTTGAATGTCTGCTCCTTGGCAGGGAGGAAAGGGTACGTCTGCATGAGCTTGGGATGCAGCTTGGCAGCCTGGATAAGAAGCAGGAAACGCAGATTTTCTTGCAGTATGCAGAATTTCTGGAAGAAAAAAGAGGCGGTCTTTTAAAAGAAATTCAGGAAAAACGGAGGCTTTGCAATCTGCTGGGTGTTACAGCAGGGCTTTTCCTGACAATTTTGATTCTGTAAATAGGAGCGAAACATGAGTGTAAATCTGATATTTAAAATTGCGGCAGTCGGGATTCTGGTTTCTGTCCTGGGACAGGTGCTGAAACACAGCGGAAGAGAAGAACAGGCATTTCTCACAAGCCTTGCAGGACTGCTCCTGGTTTTATTCTGGATCCTTCCTTATATTTCAGATCTGTTTGACGATATCAGACGGCTCTTTGCTCTGTAAAGGAGGGAAAAGATGAGTATCCTTAAGGCAGCCTGCATCGGGATTGCAGGAACTTTCCTGGCATTACAATTTCAAAATACCAGAAAAGAGTATGGGATCTATCTGGGGATTGCGGTCAGCATTTTCCTTTTTCTCGGAATGAGCCGGAATCTGTCGGTGATCCGGGAAACTTTGGAATTGGTTGGCAGCTTTGTAAAGATCGATGCGGTATATCTGACGGCAATGCTGAAAATCCTGGGTGTGACCTATCTGGCGGAATTTGCGGCAGCAATCTGCAAGGATGCCGGTTATCAGACGATCGCCGGGCAGATCGAGGTCTTTGCAAGGCTCAGTATACTTGCAATAGGAATGCCGATATTAAAAGCACTGCTTCTTGCAATCCGCGAACTTGGACAGTAAAAGGGAAGAAAAATGAAACATTATTTTCAGAAATATGGCATAGCATGTATGATCGGACTTGTAATCTTCGTACTGATACTGCCGGTACAGGTATTTGCGGCAGGGGAAGATTCCTCTTCGGAAAACAGCCGGACAGAAGATAATATGACAGAAACGGATCTGGAAAAAACACAGGAGGAAACAGAGCAGAAAATCTGGGAGCTGACAGAGGTAAAGGATCTGGATACGGCAATCCGAAAACTGTTCCCGGAAGAAAAACTGCATTTTCAGGATCTTGTTGAGTCTGTGATCCGGCAGGATGAGAACCTGTCTGCCGGACAGATCAGAAACTTTGTGACGGATCAGTTTTTCTATGTGCTGAAGGTCAATAAACCGGTGCTTGCATCTATCATTTTTCTGGTGCTGATCGCAGCGGTTTTTTCCAACTTTTCGGAAGTGTTTCAGAACTGCCAGATCTCACAGACCGCCTTTTTTCTGGTATACCTGTCTGTGATTACAGTCGGCATACGGAATTTTCAGGCAGCAGCCGTAGAGGTACAGCATGGACTCGAAAATCTGATCCTCTTTATGCGAGTACTCTGTCCTGTCTACTTTGTCTGTATGGCAGTCGCAGTGGGAAGTATTTCTGCGATCGCATTTTATAATCTGGCGCTTTTCCTGATCTTTCTTGTGGAACTTGTGATTTTGAAATGGATCGTTCCGTTGATCCAGATTGCACTTCTGATGGAAATCTTGAACAATCTGACGGAGGAGGAATTTCTTTCTAAGGCAGCGGAACTTTTGCGACTTGTAATCGGATGGAGTCTGAAAAGTCTGCTTGCCCTGGTGACGGGGATCGGGTTTATCGAGCGGATAATCAGTCCGGCGGCAGATCAGGTGAAAAGGAGTGTCTGGACAAAGGGCGTGGGAATGATTCCAGGAATCGGTGATGTAGTCAGCGGGACAAGCGAAGTCGTGCTTGGAAGTGCGGTCCTTTTAAAAAATGGAGTTGGAATTGCAGGGGCACTGCTTGTAACGGGAGTTGTGATGATCCCGGTCATCAATATGGGGATTCTGACGCTTCTTTACAAAGGAACGGCGGCACTTATCCAGCCGGTGTCTGATAAACGGATCGTGGAGGCCATCAGTTTTACCGGGGAAGGTTATCATATGCTGCTAAAGACGGTGCTTGCGACGGCGGTCCTGTTTCTGGTGACACTTGCAGTTGCGGCATCGGCAGCTTCGTAGGAGGGATAAAATGATACAGCTGGTTTACAGGTGGATGCAGAATCTCGCCGTTTATATGCTTCTTGTAACCGCATTTTTGCAGGCACTTCCAGAGAATAGCTACCGGAGATATGTCCGTTTTTTCTGCGGACTTCTTCTGACAGTTCTGCTTGCCCAGCCGGTTCTGGATCTTATGGGGGAAGCCGGACAGGTAACGGAGCTGTATCGGACGGCGGAGTATGAGCAGATGATAAAAGAGATGGAGTATGCGGCGGATTTGCTCGAAAAGGGCGGTGAATGAAGATGTTTGAAATCCGTAAAATAAAAAAAGACAAGTGGCTGATCATATTACTTGTCGGACTACTTCTGGTTGTGATCGCGATGCCTGTTTCCGATATAAAATCAGACCAGACACAGGATGAACAGCAGATGCAGAAGGCGGAAAATGCATCGGAGGATACTTATGCAGATGCACTGGAAACACGGCTGGAAAATGCACTTGCAAAAGTAGAAGGAGTTGGAAATGTAAAGGTGATGATCACTCTGGCTTCTTCCTCGGAAAAGGTAGTGGAAAAGGATCGGGAGATGACAAGCGAGGTGCAGGAAGGGGAGAGCGAAGGAAAAAATACCAGTTCTTCAGAGACGGCAGTTTATGCAAACGGAAATGGAGAAGAAACGCCATATGTGAAACAGGAATTAAGTCCCCGGATAGAAGGTGTTCTCGTAATTGCAGATGGCGGAGATAATGCCATCGTGATTGAAAATATCACAGAGGCTGTGCAGGCATTATTCGGAGTAGACACGCATAAGATAAAAGTAATGAAGCATAACTAAAAAAGAATCTTATAGGAGGAAGGCTAGTGAAAAAAGTATTTAAGAAAAATCAGATTGTGATTGCGGTTCTTGCGGTGATGATCGCTGCGGCAGGATATCTGAACTATTCCGGAAAAATTTTTGGCTCGAAAAACAAAACAGCAGAGACGGGAAGCGAGATGGCAAATAAGGAACTTCTGGATATTTCGGATCAGGACACAGGAGGTGACAGCTCCCTCCAGACAGCGGATAACGATCAGGTGGACGGAAATCCGGGAGAGGCGGTGCTGACAAATGGATCGGTCAGTGCGCTTGTAGCACAGGCAAAAGTGAACCGGGAGCAGGTGCGGGCAAAAAACAAAGAAACCCTGCAGGCGATCATTGATAATGCAGATATCGCAGAAGACCAGAAAGCAGATGCAGTTGCGCAGATGGTGGAGATGACACAGCGCGCCGAACAGGAGGTCGCAATTGAGACGCTGCTTGCCAGCAAAGGCTTTCAGGATGCGGTGGTAAGTCTTACCGAAGAATCCGCAGATGTGGTCGTTGATGTGGCGGATCTGTCGGATGCAAAACGGGCACAGATCGAGGATATTGTCACACGCAAAGCAGAGGTAAATGCTGCAAATGTGGTGATCACACCGATCCATGAAAGTACAAATACGAGTGAATCAGGGGATTGATATTATAGCAAAAATACCATATAATAAGAGTTTGAGTGACATTGAGAAAATAGTAGGAGTAGAATAACATGGCAGATTTTACGAATGAGATAAAGAAAAGAAGAACATTTGCGATCATTTCCCATCCGGATGCAGGTAAGACTACCCTGACAGAGAAGTTTCTGTTATATGGTGGGGCAATCAATCAGGCAGGTTCTGTAAAAGGAAAGGCAACAGCGAAACATGCGGTTTCAGACTGGATGGAGATTGAAAAAGAAAGAGGTATTTCGGTAACATCTTCTGTCCTGCAGTTTCAGTATGACGGTTATTGCATCAATATTCTGGATACACCGGGACATCAGGATTTCTCGGAAGATACTTATCGTACTCTTATGGCGGCCGATTCGGCGGTTATGGTGATCGATGGATCAAAAGGTGTGGAGGCACAGACAAGAAAGCTGTTCAAAGTCTGCGTCATGCGTCATATTCCGATTTTTACATTTATCAATAAAATGGACCGTGAAGCGATGGATACCTTTGAATTACTGGATGATATTGAAAAGGAACTGGGGATCGCTACCTGTCCGATCAACTGGCCGATCGGTTCCGGAAAAGAATTCCGCGGCGTATTTGACCGGAACAGCAGAGAACTGGAGATTTTCTCAGATACCAAGAAAGGAACCTCGATCGGGGAAGTTGAGAAGGTTTCCATCGACAGTGAGGAAGCAAAGAGCATCGTAAGTGAAGCACAGTTCGCACAGCTGGAAGAAGAGATTGAGCTTCTGGACGGAGCGAGTGCGGAATTTGACCAGGAGATGGTCAGCAAAGGAGAACTCTCTCCGGTATTTTTCGGATCAGCTCTGACCAACTTCGGTGTGGAGACCTTTCTTCAGCATTTCCTTAAAATGACGACTTCGCCGCTTCCGAGAATGTCCGACAAAGGATTGATCGATCCGATGAAAGAAGAAGATTTCTCCGCATTTGTGTTTAAGATTCAGGCAAATATGAATAAGGCACACCGGGACAGAATCGCATTTATGCGTATCTGTTCCGGTGAGTTCAAGGCAGGCATGGATGTCTTCCATATCCAGGGAGGCAGGAAAGTCCGTCTGTCACAGCCACAGCAGATGATGGCGAGTGAACGCCACATGATCGATACCGCTTATGGTGGAGACATCATCGGTGTATTTGATCCTGGTATCTTCTCCATTGGAGATACACTGACCAATTCAGCGGAAAAATTTGCATACGAAGGAATTCCGACTTTCGCACCGGAACATTTTGCCAGAGTACGCCAGGTGGATACGATGAAGAGAAAGCAGTTCATCAAGGGAATCAACGAGATCGCGCAGGAAGGCGCGATCCAGATTTTCCAGGAATTCAACACCGGTATGGAAGAGATCATCGTCGGTGTAGTCGGTGTCCTGCAATTTGATGTATTAAAATACCGTCTGGAAAATGAATATAACGTGGAGATCCGTCTGGAACCACTTCCATACGAACATATCCGCTGGATCGAGAATGAAGAAATCAATATGGACAAGCTGGTCGGCACATCCGATATGAAGAAGATCAAGGACCTGAAAGACAGACCGCTTCTTCTGTTTGTCAACAGCTGGAGCATCCGTATGGTGCTGGAACGAAACGAAGGACTGAAACTTTCCGAATTCGGACGTTCCTAAAAAACTTTCCAATAAGGATCTTTTATGTTACAATGAACGCATAGCGACGAGCGCAGGGAAGGGAAGAAAGTGATCGGCTGCTCGCAGACGAATCACTTTCAGCCCAGACCTATGTGAGTGCAACGAACATCGAGGAACCGAAAGGTTCCGAGATGAGCGCGAGGAGCGTAAAAAGAGCGCAGGGAAGGGAAGAAAGTGATCGGCTGCTCGCAGACGAATCACTTTCAGCCCAGACCTATGTGAGTGCAACGAACATCGAGGAACCGAAAGGTTCCGAGATGAGCGCGAGGAGCGGAAGAACCGCAGACAGGAGGACTTATAATGAGTAAAGAAGAGAGAAATACCTATAAGATAGAATCAGATGAGAACCTCGGAGAAGTACAGATTGCTGATGAAGTAGTTGCAATTATCGCAGGACTTGCAGCAATGGAGGTAGAGGGGGTATCTTCCATGGCAGGAAATGCAACCAGAGAACTGATCGCAAAGCTTGGAATGAAGAGCCTTTCAAAAGGAGTAAAGGTAGACGTGCTGGAAGGTATCGTTACCGTATCCCTTGCCCTGAACCTCAAATATGGTAGCAGTATCAAAGATACTACTTTAAAGGTACAGGAAAAAGTAAAGGCAGCAATCGAGAATATGACAGGTCTTACCGTTGCAGACGTAAACATCCGTGTTGCAGGTGTGGACATGCCGGAAGAAGAATAATTGGAGAGAGAACATGCGAAGAAGTAAAGTCAGAGAACATATATTTAAAATGCTCTTCAGCATCGGATTTGATGCGGCTGATGCAGACGAACAGATCGAACTGTATCTGGAACAGGTAGAAGAAGCAAGTGAGGAAGAACGCGGATATATGCGCAAAAAGGTCAAAGATATTGCAGCACATGAAGAAGAAATCGATGCGATGATCAATGAACATACAACCGGTTGGAAAACCGGACGTATGAATAAAGTGGATCTTTCTGTTCTTCGTCTTGCCGTATATGAGATGAAGTGGGATGACGAAGTGCCGGTCAAAGTAGCGATCAATGAAGCAGTTGAGCTGGCAAAGAATTTTTCGGGAGATGAGGGACCGGCATTTGTCAACGGTGTACTCGGAAAGCTTGCATAAGAATCAGAAATCATGCGAAATGTATATACTGTAAAACAGGTCAATGCGTACATTAAGAATATGTTTACGCAAGACTTTATGTTGAATCGAATTTATATCAAAGGAGAAGTGTCAAACTGTAAGTACCATACTTCAGGACATCTGTACTTTTCACTGAAAGATGAGTCCGGAACGATTGCCTGTGTTATGTTTGCCGGGCAGCGCAGCGGGCTTTCTTTTCGTATGCAGGAAGGGCAGCAGGTAATCGTGCTTGGAAGCGTCAGCGTCTATGAAAGAGATGGCAGATATCAGGTTTATGCAAAGGAGATCGTACTGGATGGTGCGGGACTTCTCTATGAAAAATTTATAAAGCTCAAAAAAGAGCTGGAAGAAATGGGAATGTTTGCGCCGGAATATAAAAAGCCGATTCCGAAATATGTGCGGACAGTTGGTGTTGTAACGGCACCAACCGGAGCGGCAGTGCGCGATATTATCAACATTACCAGGCGGAGAAATCCATATGTGCAGATTCTTCTGTATCCGGCACTGGTACAGGGGGATGGTGCGTCTGAAAGTGTGGTACGGGGAATCCGTGCACTGGAGGAAGCAAAGGTTGATGTGATGATCGTTGGCAGAGGCGGGGGGTCTATTGAAGATCTGTGGGCATTTAACGAGGAAAAGGTAGCGCGCGCAGTTTTTGAATGCAGTGTACCGGTTATTTCGGCAGTAGGACATGAGACGGACACGACGATCATAGATTATGTAGCGGATCTTCGTGCGCCGACGCCTTCTGCTGCGGCAGAGCTTGCAATCTGTAATTACCGGGAACTTCTGGAAACGATCCGGACAGAACGGGAAAGGATGCACCGAAGTATGAGGAGAAAGCTGGAGGTCGCATCACTTCATACAGCACGGTATGCAGAAAAATTCCGCTACTTAAGTCCGTCAGGGAAACTTAAGTCCATGCGCCAGCAGCTTGCAGACTATGAGGAGCAGATCCCAAAAGCCATGCATCAGCGGTTGGAACAGGAACAGGAGAGGACCCGGAAAGTGCAGGAGATGCTGCCGCTTCTGATGGAGCGGAATCTGCGGGAAAGCCGTCAGCAGCTTGCAATCCGGATCGAACGGATGAAGGGACTTTCTCCGCTTGCCAAGCTGAACCAGGGCTTTTCCTATGTACAGGGATCGGAAGGGACCGTAAAGAAAGTAGCGGATGTAAAAAAAGGAGACTGGCTTCGGATTTATGTGACAGACGGGCAGATCGAGGCACAGGTAACAGATACCAAGAAGGAGTAGGAAAATGGCAGATAAGAAAAACGAGATTGCAGAAGAAATGCCGGAAGAATCTTTGGAAGAGCTTTTTGCAAAGCTGGATCAGGTGGCAAAAGAGCTGGAATCGGGAGATACTTCGCTGGAAGAGTCCTTCGGACTGTATCAGAAGGGTATGGAAATGCTGAAGCTTTGTAATGAGAAGATTGATACAGTAGAGAAAAAAGTGCAGGTGCTGGAAGAGAATGGAGAAATACATGACTTTTAAAGAAGAAATGAAAGAAAGAACAGAAGTGATTGAAAAGCTTCTTGTAAAATATCTGCCGAAAGCAGAAGGTTACCAGAGCCAGATCATGGAGGCGATGGAGTACAGTGTGATGGCAGGCGGAAAGAGACTCCGCCCAATGCTGATGCAGGAGACATACCGCCTTTTCGGAGGAGAAGGAAAAGAAATCGAGCCGTTTATGGCAGCAATGGAGATGATCCATACTTATTCCCTGGTGCACGATGATCTGCCGGCAATGGACAATGACGAGTACCGTAGAGGAAGAAAGACAACGCATATCGTATACGGGGAAGCAATGGGAATTCTTGCCGGGGATGCACTTCTGAACTATGCGTTTGAGACGGCGGTAAAGGCATTTGAAATCGCACCTGAAAAGAGTCTTCTGATTGGAAAAGCTTTAAAAATCCTTGCAGAAAAAGCCGGTATTTACGGGATGATAGGCGGTCAGGTCGTGGATGTGGCTTCCTGCGGTGTGGGACTTGATGAAGGCATGCTGAACTTTATCTATGAACTGAAAACCGGAGCGCTGATCGAAAGTTCGATGATGATCGGGGCACTTCTTGCAGGTGCAGAGGATGCAGAGCTTGAGAAAGTGCAGAAGATCGCATCGGGTGTGGGGATTGCTTTCCAGATCCAGGATGACATCCTGGATGTGACAAGTACTACAGAGGAGCTTGGCAAACCGGTCCACAGCGATGAAAAGAATGAAAAAACAACCTATGTTACATTAAAAGGTCTGGAAAAAGCAACCAGAGATGTGGAAGTTATTTCACAGGAAGCACTGGAGCTGCTTTCCGGGCTGGACAGAGAAAATACGTATCTGACACAGCTGATACAGGAACTGATACACAGGAAAAAATAAGCGGGGTGGATGAAGTGTATCTGGAGCAGATTCACGAAGCGAATGATATTAAAAAATTAAATGAACGGGAACTGGCAGGGCTTGCAGAAGAAATCCGTACCTTTCTTGTTGAGAAGATCAGCAAGACAGGAGGGCATCTTGCGTCCAATCTGGGTGTGGTAGAGCTTACCATGGCAATGCATCTCAGTTTTCAGCTTCCGGAGGATAAGATGATCTGGGATGTAGGGCATCAGTCTTATACGCATAAGATTCTGACCGGAAGGAAAGAAGGATTTGATGGTTTGAGAAAATACGGCGGTATGAGTGGTTTCCCGAAGAGGAAAGAAAGTGACTGTGATGCCTTTGATACCGGTCATAGCTCCACTTCGATTTCGGCCGGACTTGGATATGCCAGAGGGAGGGATATCCTGGGACAGGATTATTCCGTGATCTCTGTTATCGGTGATGGATCACTGACCGGAGGAATGGCTTATGAAGCACTGAATAATGCTGCGGAGATGAAGACGAATTTCATCATCGTACTCAACGATAACCATATGTCTATTTCCAAAAATGTCGGTGGAATGTCCAGTTATCTCGGGGAGCTGCGCACTGCCCAGGCCTATACCGATCTGAAGGATACCGTGGAAAATGTACTTGGCAGTATTCCGTTTGGCGGTGAAAAGATGGTGCGGCATATTAAGCGCACCAAGAGCAGCATCAAGCAGCTTTTGGTTCCGGGAATGTTCTTTGAAGATATGGGAATCAAGTATTTAGGACCGGTGGACGGGCATGACCTGAAGGCGCTGCGACGTGCGTTTACCGAGGCAAAAAGGGTAAAAGGACCGGTGCTTGTCCATGTACTGACGAAAAAGGGGAAAGGGTATCTCCCGGCAGAAGAAAACCCTTCCCGTTTCCATGGAACAGGTCCGTTTGATATCCAGACAGGAGAGCCGATTTCCAAAAGTGGAAAGGATTCCTGTACAGATGTGTTTTCCAAGGTTATGCTGGATCTGGCAAAAAAAGATGACAGACTGGTAGCAATCACGGCGGCAATGGAAGACGGTACCGGTCTGGCAGCATTTCACAGATACTATCCGGACCGCTTTTTTGATGTGGGGATCGCAGAGGGACATGGCGTGACCTTTGCGGCAGGACTTGCTGCGGCAGGATTGCATCCGGTATTTGCTGTATATTCTTCGTTTTTACAGAGAGGATTTGACCAGATGATCCATGATGTCTGTCTGCAGAAGCTTCCGGTCGTATTTGCCGTGGACAGGGCAGGACTTGTGGGAAGCGACGGGGAGACCCATCAGGGGATCTTTGATCTTTCTTATCTGTCAATGATTCCGAATATGACCGTCCTTTCTCCGAAAAATAAATGGGAACTGGCGGACATGGTGCGGTTTGCGGTGAGACTTGGAGCACCGGCGGCAGTGCGCTATCCAAGAGGCAGCGCATTTGACGGATTCCGTGAATACAGAGCACCGATCGAGTATGGAAAGAGTGAGCCGGTCTATGAAGAAGAGGATATTGCGATCATCAGTGTCGGACATATGTTTGAGCAGGCAGTTCAGGTTCGGAAGCGTTTGAAAGAGATTGGATATAACTGTACCCTGATCAATGCCCGGTTTGTAAAGCCGGTGGATGAGGAGATGCTCCGGAAACTGACGGTGGAACACCGGCTGATCGTGACACTGGAAGAGAATATCCGCAGAGGCGGATTCGGAGAATTTGTGACTGCTTATCTGGCAGGTCTTGAGACAGACGCAGAGGTTCTGAATCTGGCACTGCCGGATGACTATATCGAACACGGAAGTGTAGACCTACTTCGCAGTGAGGTGATGCTGGATATTGAATCCTGCGTGGCCAGGATTATCACTGCATATATAGCAGAAGAGAGCAGGAGGGATTGATAGAGAATGAAAGAACGGTTGGATGTATTACTTGTAAAGAGAAATCTGGCATCCTCCAGAGAAAAGGCAAAAGCGATCATCATGTCCGGCAATGTATTCGTGGACGGGCAGAGAGAGGATAAAGCGGGAACTTCCTTTTCGGAAGAGGTTCAGATCGAAGTCCGTGGACATGCACTTCCGTATGTCAGCCGCGGAGGACTTAAGCTGGAAAAGGCGATGAAGAATTTTGATGTATCCATGGAAGGAAAGGTATGTACCGATGTGGGATCTTCGACAGGAGGATTTACAGACTGCATGCTGCAAAATGGAGCAGTCAAGGTGTTTGCCATCGATGTGGGACATGGTCAGCTGGACTGGAAATTACGTCAGGATGAAAGAGTGGTCTGCATGGAAAAGACCAACATCCGTTATGTACAGCCGGAAGATCTGGGAGAACCGATTGATTTTTCATCGATTGATGTTTCTTTTATTTCGCTGACGAAGGTACTTCTCCCAATCCGCAATTACCTGAAAGAGAACGGAGAGATCGTTGCATTGATCAAGCCACAGTTTGAAGCCGGACGTGAGAAGGTTGGGAAAAAAGGTGTGGTAAGGGAAAAGAGTACCCATATCGAGGTCATCGAAAAAGTAACCGATTATGCAGTATCGATCGGTTTTGAAGTAGCAGCACTTGAATTTTCACCGATCAAAGGACCGGAAGGGAATATCGAGTATCTGGTACATCTGAAAAAAAGGCCGGAGGAAGAGGCAAGGATTGTGGAGAGCGTAGACATTCGGGGGACTGTCGATGCTGCTTTTGACACACTTGCGAAAAAGGATCCGGCTGAGGAGAAGAAATAAAAAGACATGGAAAAGTTTTACATTATCACGAATGATATGAAGGATGCAAATCGGAAGATCACCGTGAAAATAAAAAAATGCATTGAATCCTACGGGAAGAAATGTTATCTGGAAGAGCAGCCGGAAGAAGGAAATTTTTCAAAGATCAAGATTCCAAAGGATATTGATTGTGTGTTGACGGTAGGCGGAGACGGAACCTTTATCCAGGCATCCAGACGTCTGTTCGGGCGGGAGCTTCCGATGCTTGGAATCAATATGGGCACCCTTGGCTATCTGACCGAGGTAGAGGTGCAGAATGTAGAAGAGGCTGTAAAACAGCTCGTAGAGGGCAATTATACGATTGAAGAGAGGATGATGCTGTATGGATCCGCTGCATACCGCAATGTAAGGGATGTGGCACTCAATGATATTGTCATGACGAGATCCGGCAGCATGAAGATTGTTCATTTTAATCTCTATGTTAACGGAGAGTTTCTGAACTCCTATGATGCGGACGGATTGATCGTGTCCACACCAACGGGTTCTACTGCGTACAATCTGTCTGCAGGAGGACCGATCGTGGAGCCGACAGCGTCATTGATCGTTGTGACACCGATCTGCTCGCATGCACTCAATTCCCGCAGTATTGTTTTCGCGGACAAAGATGAGATCGTGATCGAGATTGGTGCAAAACGGGAAAATCAGATCGAGGAAGCAGTGATTGCATATGATGGTGCGGATGAAGTCCCGCTTCATACCGGTGACCGGATCCGGATCAAAAAGGCGTGGGAGACAGCGAAAATCGTAAAACTCAGCAAAGTGAGCTTTCTGGAAACATTACGTGAAAAGATGAAAGGAAACTAGAAGATGAAAGTAAACCGACATGCCAAAATTGTAGAATTGATCAACAAATATCAGATTGAGACACAGGATGAGCTTGCCGAGTATCTGAATGAAGCGGGATTTAAAGTGACGCAGGCAACGGTATCCAGAGACATCCGTGACTTAAAGCTCACCAAGGTTCCGGCAGAAAACGGCAGGCAGAAATATGCGGTACTCCAGAGTGCACAGAACGGAATGACTGAAAAATATGTGCGCATTTTGCGGGATGGATTCAGCTCTATGGATATGGCTCAGAACATTCTGGTACTGAAAACGGTATCCGGTATGGCGATGGCGGTGGCTGCGGCACTGGATGCGATGAACTGGAATGAGATTGTTGGCTGTATTGCCGGGGATGATACGATCATGTGCGCTGTGCGGACCGTAGATGATACGATTCTACTGATGGAAAAGATCAAGAAACTACTGGAACAATAGACAGGAGAAAGAATGTTACAAAATTTGCATGTAAAAAATCTGGCGCTGATCGATGAGGCGGAAGTGGATTTCTCTGGTGGACTCAATATCCTGACCGGGGAAACCGGTGCCGGAAAATCAATTATCCTGGGGAGTGTCAGTCTTGCCCTGGGCGGAAGATATTCAGCAGATATGCTTCGTAAGGGAGCCGATAAGGGACTTGTAGAACTGACCTTTTATGTGGAAAATCCGGAAACGGTACGGAAGCTGGAAGAGATGGATCTTTCGCCGGACGGAGGGCAGATCATTATCACCAGACGGTTTAACGGAAACCGAAGTGTGAGCCGGATCAATGGAGAGACTGTGACACTGGGGCGGCTAAAGGAAGCAGCCCAGGTTCTGATCGATATTCACGGACAGCATGAGCATCAGTCACTGTTATATAAAAAAAATCATCTGGCAATTCTGGATGCATTTGCAAAAGAAGCCGGAGAATGGAAGAAAAAAGTGGCGGATTCATACAGGGAATACCGCCGGCTGGAAAAAGAACTTAAGGAAGCCGATAAAGACGAGGCTGAGAGAGCCAAAGAGATTTCTTTTCTTGAATTTGAGATTGATGAGATTGAAAATGCAGGAATCACTGCGGCAGAATGCCAGTCGGTAGAAGAAGATTACCGGCGGATGATGCAGGGGAAAAGAATCGCAGAGAATCTGGAAGAGGCGTATCTGTATACAGCAGGAGAAGGCGGTATAAGTGCGGCAGAAGCGATCGGACGGGCAGTACGTGCGGCAGCTGTGGCGGCAGAACATGATGACAAATCGGGAGAACTGTATGAACAGCTGGTCGAAGTGGAGAATCTGATCGGGGATTCCGGGCGCGAGCTTCGCTGTTATCTGGACAGTCTTTCCTTTGAACCGGAACAGTTCTATGAGACGGAGAGCCGGCTGAACCAGATCAATCATCTGAAGGTCAAATACGGAGATTCGGCAGAGGCAATCCTGCAGCATAAGGCGGATGACGAGGAGCGCCTCCTGATTTTAAAAAATTATGATGAATATTTAAATGAATTAAAGGGAAAACTGAAAAAATCAGAGGAACGTCTGCAAAAAGAATGCGAGGGTCTGTCGGAGACCCGTAAAAAAGAGGCAAAGCTTTTGCAGGCAAAGATCGCAGAAGGACTTCAGGATCTGAATTTCCTGGATGTCTGCTTTGAAATTCGGTTTTCAAAAACCTCCGGGTACACAGTAGAAGGAACGGATGAGGTGGAATTTATGATCTCCATGAATCCGGGTGAACCGACAAGACCGCTTGCAACTGTGGCATCCGGCGGTGAACTTTCCCGCATCATGCTTGCGATCAAGGCAGTCATGGCGGATAAAGATGAGATCGAGACACTGATCTTTGATGAAATCGATGTGGGGATCAGCGGTCGTACCGCACAGAAGGTTTCCGAGAAGATGTGCCTGATCGGCAGGAAACATCAGGTGATCTGCATTACGCATCTGGCACAGATTGCTGCAATGGCAGATACTCATTACCTGATTGAAAAACGGGTGGAAGATCAGATGACAAAGACCAAGATCCGGCAGCTTGACGGGGAAGAATCTGTGCAGGAGCTGGGAAGGATCCTTGGAGGCGCAAAGATTACGGATGCGGTGCTGGAAAACGCTCGGGAGATGAAAATTCTGGCATCGGGTTTGAAAAAATAAGATTGAGCACATACTAGAGGCAGGAGAAAAAATCCTGCCTTATTTTTTGCGGAATTTTAGGGAGGAAAAAGGGGTGTGTAATGTCGGTTAGAAGTTATCGGAAAATGTTAAGTGTGTTATTAGCGGTAATTGTGGTTATAGGAGGCGGCTATTGCTACAGGGAATGGCGGGCTGAGAAAGCGGAGAGGGAGGCTTCGGTCAGTGAACTTTCGGGAAACCTTCTGATTCCGGGAGGGATGCCGGTTGGGATCTATATGGAGACGGATGGCGTGATGGTGCTGGGGACGCAGGAAATTAAGGGGAAAGATGGGATCGGTGTGAATCCGGCGAAGCATCTGGTGAAGGAGGGAGATTATATTGTCGGAGTTGATTCTGACAGTATTTATAATAAATCTGAGCTTATCGAACGGGTTAAAAAATTATCGAATAAGTCCGTCATCTTACACATTCGTCGAAAAAAAGTGTATATTGATGTACAACTTCATCCGACAAAAGATGAAGGCGGGGCATATAAACTTGGAATCTGGGTGCGTGATAACGCGCAGGGACTCGGCACAATCACTTTTCTGAATGCGGATAGTGAATACGGTGCGTTGGGACATGGAATACATGATGTAGATACCGGCAAACTGATCGAAATGTCAACGGGAAGATTATATGATACCAGCATTCAGAATATTAAAAAAGGTGAGAACGGAAATCCCGGAGGGATGGAAGGGATCATTGTCTACAATCATTACAATATTTTAGGTTCGATTACTACAAACACAGAGACAGGGATTTATGGGAAATTAGACAGGATTGAGAGAATATTTGACAGCAAAGAAGCTTATCCGGCTGTGGCAAAGGAAGAAATTCAGGTTGGAAAGGCGTATATCCGCTGTGCAGTAAGCGGAAAGACAGAAGATTATACAGTCAGAATCACAAAAGTTGACCTGGATGCCAGGGAGGTGAACAAGGGGATTGAAATTCAGGTTACTGACAAACGGTTACTTAAACTGACCGGTGGGATTGTGCAGGGAATGAGTGGAAGCCCCATCATGCAGAATGGAAAGATTATAGGTGCAGTGACACATGTTTTCGTACAGGATGCGACAAAAGGATACGGAATATTTATCGAAAACATGCTGGAAAATCTGAAAAAAGATTGAAATATGCGAACCTTGTCAGATTTCTGCGACACCATTTGCTTGTATTCGCAGAATACAGAAGGTTATAATAGGTTACATTCCAGTGCAAATTGTCACTTTAAGGAGGGGAAAGGCTTTATGGAAAAACTGAATGTAGCGATTGCTGACGATAACGAAAGAATGTTGAATTTACTAGGAGAAATTGTAGAAAGTGATAAAGATCTCAAACTGGTGGGAAAAGCCAGGAACGGAGAAGATATTTATCACATTATAAGAGATAAACAGCCTGATGTTGTACTTCTTGACCTGATCATGCCGAAAATGGATGGAATCAGTGTGATGGAAATGATAGGCGCAGATAAAACAGTAAAAAAACAGCCGAATTTTATTATTGTAACTGCGATTGGACAGGAGAGAATCACGGAAGATGCCTTCGAAAAAGGAGCAGCCTACTACATCCTGAAACCATTTCGCAATGAAACAATCCTTCAGCGGATCAAAAGCTCCGGACATGCGGAAAAGAGTGTAGCGCCTTACACAGATTATACCGTATATGCGGAACCTTCTGAGGAGGATTTGGAAACACAGGTGACAGAACTGCTCCATGAAATCGGAATCCCGGCACATATAAAAGGGTATCATTATCTGAGGGATTCCATTCTGATGGCGGTTGACGATATGGAAGTTTTAAATGCGATCACAAAGATCCTGTATCCGACAGTCGCGAAAAAGAACCAGACCACATCGAGCCGTGTTGAACGGGCGATCCGCCATGCGATCGAGGTTGCATGGAGCAGGGGAAAGCTGGATACCTTAGAAGCTCTTTTCGGTTACACAGTAAGTAACGGGAAAGGAAAACCGACCAATTCTGAATTTATTGCTCTGGTCGCAGACACGATCAGACTGAAATCAAAGCGCAGATAATTCTTTTCAAACGAGTGAAATTGCGGTATAATTATAAATAAGCCGCGAGAGTAAGGAGGGTGTTAAATGAAAAAAGTATTATTTGTGTCATCTGAATCAGTTCCGTTTATCAAAACAGGAGGATTAGCCGATGTAGTGGGATCACTACCAAAATATTTTGATAAGAACAAATACGATGTACGTGTTATGCTTCCAAAGTATATGTGCATGAAAGACGAATGGAAAGATAAACTTTCTTATAGACTTCATTTCTATATGGATCTGAACTGGAGACAGCAGTATGTAGGGCTTCTTGAACTTCAGTACGAAGGAATCACTTTTTATTTCATAGACAATGAATATTATTTTAATGGTTCGAAGCCATATGGTGATATTGCATACGATATTGAGAAGTTTGCATTCTTTTCAAAAGCAGCCTTAAGTGCACTGCCACTTCTGGATTTCAGACCGGATATCATTCACTGTCATGACTGGCAGACCGGGCTTGTTCCGATTTATCTGGATAATTTCCGCTATAACAATGAGTTTTTCCGTGGAATCAAGACTGTGATCACCATACATAACCTCAAATTCCAGGGTATCTGGGATAAGAAGACGGTTATGGATATCACCGGACTTCCGGCATACTATTTCTCACCGGATAAGCTGGAAGCATATGACAATGCCAACTATCTGAAAGGCGGAATTGTCTACGCTGACCGTGTGACAACGGTAAGCAGCAGTTACGCGGAAGAGATCAAGACACCGTTTTACGGGGAGAAGCTGGAAGGACTGATGCAGGCAAGAGCAAACTGTCTGTCAGGAATTGTCAATGGTATTGATTACGGTGATTTTAATCCGGCAACAGATACCAACATTGCAAGAACTTACTCTGTCGAAAACTTCCGCAAGGAGAAAGTGAAAAATAAAATGGCGCTGCAGGAAGAACTCGGACTGGAGAGAGATCCGCACCGTATGATGATCGGTATCGTATCCAGACTGACCGACCAGAAGGGCTTTGACCTGATCGACTGTGTGATGGATGAACTTTGCCAGGATGCGGTTCAGATCGTCGTACTCGGTACCGGAGATGAGAGATACGAGAACATGTTCCGTCATTTCGCATGGAAGTATCCGGATAAGGTATCTGCACAGATCTATTATTCAGAGCCGATGTCTCACAAGATCTATGCATCCTGTGATGCATTCCTGATGCCGTCATTATTTGAACCATGTGGACTGAGCCAGCTGATGAGTCTGAGATATGGTACGGTGCCGATCGTAAGAGAGACAGGCGGACTCAAAGATACTGTAGAAGCTTACAACGAATACGAGAAGACCGGAACCGGATTCAGCTTCACCAATTACAATGCGCATGAGATGCTTGCAACTGTAAGATATGCAGAACAGATTTACTATGACAAGAAGCGTGACTGGAACAAGATCGTAGAGCGTGGTATGGAAAAAGACTTCTCATGGAAGAATTCAGCCAAGCTTTACGAAGAACTTTACGAAAATATGTAAAATGCATTCTGGTAATTTACCGGAAAATATGGTATCATGAAATGAAAAAATTTACAGAGGAGAAACATTCATTATGAGGATTATAGACAAAATTAAAGCAGACGGAGTACATATTTCCTTTGAAGTGTTTCCACCGAAGACGGATGCGGGCTTTGAATCCGTGTTAAAAGCAACGGATGGGATCGCAGAACTTACCCCGTCATTTATTAGTGTTACCTATGGAGCCGGTGGTGGAACCAGTAAGAATACGGTTAAGATTGCAAGTCATATCAAAAATGACCTGAAGATTCCGGCACTTGCACATCTGACCTGTGTATCCTCAACCAAGGAAGAGGTACATAAGGTTATCGGACAGCTTCAGAAAGAAGGGATTGAGAATATCCTTGCACTCAGAGGAGATATCCCGCAGGATGGACAGTTTCCGCTTCCGGGACAGTATTCTCATGCCTGTGAACTGATCGAAGACATCAAAAAAATGGGAGACTTCTGCATCGGAGCTGCATGCTATCCGGAAGGACATGTAGAGATGGAACACAAGAAAGATGATATCCGTTATCTCAAAGAAAAGGTAGATTGTGGAGTGGATTTTATTACCACACAGATGTTTTTCAATAATGATATTTTCTATAATTTCCTGTATCGTATCCGTGAACAGGGAATCATGATACCGGTGCTTCCGGGAATCATGCCGATCACAACGAAAAAGCAGCTCGCAAGAAGCTGTGCCCTTTCAGGAACTGCTGTTCCGCAGAGATTCCGTGCGATCGTAGATTATTTTGGAGATGATCCGGCAGCGATGAAGCAGGCGGGAATTGCATATGCGACCGACCAGATCATTGACCTGATCGCAAATGGAGTCCGCAATATCCACGTATATTCGATGAATAAACCGGAAGTAGCTGCTGCAATCATGCAGAACCTTTCAGAAATCGTAAAATAAAGGAACATAAGAAAGATGACAGATACCAGAACGAAAGAAGCAATTCGTTATCTGGGATATGGAAGACATGCGGTAGATGAACAGACGCTTGCGCTGATCGATGTTTCCTTCGGGGAGCTCGATCAGACTACGCAGGCAAAATCCGTCTATCGCATTTTTGACTGTAAAGTTACAGGAGAAGACCAGGTGACGATCGGAAAAATGAATATTAAAAGCAGAAGTCTCGGAAAGAATCTCAGAGGCTGCAAAGAGGCAGTTGTATTTGGCGCAACACTCGGTACCAGTGTCGATATACTGATGAAACGTTATTCACTGACAGATATGGCGAAATCTGTCGTATTGCAGGCATGCGCAGCTGCATATCTGGAGGAGTACTGTGACGATCTGCAGCTTTCGATCGGAGAAGAGTTAAAAGCACAGAATGAATGGCTCAGACCGAGATTCAGTCCGGGATACGGTGATTTTGATATCCATCATCAGGACGATATCTTACGGATGCTGGATACGGCAAAGAAGATCGGACTTACCATGACAGACAGCTATATGCTCACACCGACAAAATCGGTGACTGCAATCATTGGGATCAGTGATACGCAGGAAAAATGCCACATCAAAGGCTGCGAAGCGTGTGAGAAGAAGGACTGCATTTACAGAAGAAATTAAGGAGCGTAGGGTATGAATATCAGAGAACGTTTGGGAAAAGAACTTTTATTTTTAGATGGAGGAATGGGAACTCTTCTGCAGGCAGAAGGACTTGCACCGGGAGAACTTCCGGAGACCTGGAACATCGAACATCCGGAAAAGGTGGAAGCGATTCACCGCAGATATTACGAAGCAGGAAGTGATGTGGTTCTTGCAAATACCTTTGGCGCTAATATCTGCAAATTTCATGATGACAGATATACGGTTGAAGAAGTGATCCGTGCAGGGATTGCAAATGCAAAAAGAGCAGGAGAGCAGATTGGAAAAGAGACTTATGTGGCACTGGATATGGGACCGACCGGAAAGCTATTAAAACCAATGGGAGATCTGGATTTTGATGATGCTTATGAAGCATTTGCAGAAGCCGTCCGCTATGGAGAAAAGTACGGTGCAGACCTGATCCATATCGAGACCATGAGTGACACCTATGAAGTAAAGGCAGCCATTCTTGCAGCAAAAGAAAATTCTTCTCTTCCGGTATTTGTAACCATGATCTTTGATGAAAGAGGAAAGCTTCTGACAGGTGGGGATGTCCCTTCTGTTGTGGCAATGCTGGAAGGACTCCGCGTAGATGCACTGGGGCTGAACTGTGGACTTGGGCCGAAACAGATGCTTCCAATCCTGAACGATTTAAGAAGATATACCTCCCTTCCGATCATTGTGAAGCCAAATGCCGGACTTCCGAAGCAGAAGAACGGGGAAACGTATTACGATGTAGAGCCGGATGAGTTTGCCCGGATCATGCAGGAGGTTGTAAAAGGAGGAGCCTGTGTGATCGGCGGATGCTGCGGAACGACACCGGAGCATATTAAAAAGCTGGTAGAAGAATGCAAAGATCTTCCGCTGCGCGAGATCGAGAAAAAGCATGATACGATCGTATCTTCTTATGGACAGGCTGTGATTCTGGATGATATGCCGCGTATCATCGGAGAAAGAATCAACCCGACCGGAAAGAAAAAATTCAAAGAAGCACTGAAAAATGAAGATATGGACTACATTCTGAAAGAAGCGATCACGCAGCAGGATAAGGGCGCGCACATTCTGGATGTCAATGTAGGACTTCCGGATATTGACGAAGTTGCCATGATGGAAAAAGTTGTAAAAGAACTGCAGAGCGTGACCAGTCTTCCACTTCAGATTGACACGGTAGATGGAAAGGCTATGGAACGTGCAATGCGTATCTACAATGGAAAGCCGATGATCAACTCTGTAAACGGAAAGCAGGTTTCTATGGACGAAGTTTTTCCTCTGGTCCGGAAATATGGCGGTGTGGTTGTCGGACTGACCATTGATGAAGAGGGGATTCCGAAGGATGCAGAAGGCCGTGTGCGTGTTGCAGGTAAGATCATCAATGAAGCAGCCAAATACGGAATCGACAAGAAAGATATCGTGATTGATGTGCTGACCATGACCATCAGTTCGGAAAAGGACGGGGCAAAGGTTACCCTGGAAGCATTGAAGAGAGTACGGGAAGAATTCGGGGTCAGAACCGTTCTTGGAGTATCGAATATTTCTTTTGGACTTCCAAGGCGCCCGATCGTCAACAGCTATTTCTATGCGATGGCAATGCAGAACGGACTGACGGCAGGAATCATCAATCCATCCTCAGAAGATATGATGAAAGCTTATCGTTCTTATAATGCACTGATGGGCTTTGATGAAAATTGTACGAATTATATCAGTACTTATGCGGGAACCACAGAGACGGTGACAGTCCAGGCATCGCAGGCAGCTGCAGTAGCCGGAAATGCACCAAAAGCTGCAGGCGTTGAGATGACACTCAAATATGCGATCGAGAGAGGGCTGAAAGAAGAGGCGCATCATATCACCCGTGACCTGATCGGTACGAGGGAACCGCTGGATATCATCCAGGAGGAACTGATCCCGGCACTCAATGTAGTCGGTGAAGGTTTTGAAAAGGGAACCGTCTTCCTTCCGCAGCTTCTGATGAGTGCGGATGCTGCGAAGATTGCCTTTGCGGTTATCAAGGATGTGCTTGCTTCATCCGGACAGGAAGAAGAAAAGAAGGAGAAGATCATCCTTGCCACCGTAAAAGGTGATATCCATGATATCGGAAAGAATATAGTGAAAGTTCTTCTTGAAAATTATGGTTTTGATGTGATCGATCTCGGAAAGGATGTGCCGCCGGAGGCAATCGTAGAAAAAGCAGTTGAGGAGAATGTCACTTTGGTAGGCTTAAGTGCGCTGATGACCACAACTGTAGTCAGCATGGAAGAGACGATCAAACTCTTAAGAGAGAAAAAACCGGACTGCAAAGTCATGGTAGGCGGGGCTGTTCTGAACCAGGATTACGCGGATATGATCGGGGCAGATTTCTATGGAAAAGATGCCATGCAGTCCGTACACTATGCGCAGAAATTTTTTGGCATGGTGGAGTAGGAACTGCAAGGCAGATACAAAAGGTCGAAATTGTATGTGAAAATGCTAAAAAAGTTTGGAAAATTTTTTTGTATATGCTATAATATGCATAAATCAAGGAGAAAAGAAAATGATAGCATGGGAGGCATGACAAGATGGCATTTTTTTCAACACTGATCTCTACGGTATTGAAGATGCTCTTTATCGGAGTATTTGCAGTCGGAGGGGTTTTTGCAGGCAAGAAGCTTCGCAAAAGAAAAGACGCAAAGAATTCAGAGACTAAGTAGAATGGAAAAAAGAAGGAATCGCAGAAAATGCGGTTCCTTTTTAAATTCCATTATATTGACAAGCCATCAAAATCTCTTTATAATTAGAATTTAGCTGATAGAAGCGAGGAGGATAAAGATGAAAGCTTACGGAGTTAACGAACTTAGACGCATGTTTCTTGACTTTTTTGAGAGCAAAGGTCATTTAAAAATGAAAAGCTTTTCGCTGGTGCCGCACAATGATAACAGCCTTCTGCTGATCAATTCAGGAATGGCACCGCTGAAACCATATTTTACAGGACAGGAGATCCCACCGAGACGCCGTGTGACAACCTGTCAGAAATGTATCCGTACAGGAGATATCGAGAACGTAGGAAAGACTGCACGTCACGGTACTTTCTTTGAAATGCTTGGTAACTTCTCATTCGGTGATTACTTTAAGACAGAAGCGATCCACTGGTCATGGGAATTCCTGACAGAAGTGGTTGGACTGGATCCGGATCGTCTGTACCCGTCCGTATATGAAGACGATGATGAGGCATGGAAGATCTGGAACGAAGAGATTGGTATTGCACCAGAGAGAATTTTCCGTTTCGGAAAAGAAGACAACTTCTGGGAGCATGGATCAGGTCCGTGCGGTCCGTGTTCAGAGATTTACTATGACCGTGGAGAAAAATACGGATGTGGTAAACCGGGATGTACAGTAGGCTGCGAATGTGACCGTTATATGGAGATCTGGAACAACGTATTTTCACAGTTCGACAATGATGGACATGGAAACTACAGCGAACTGAAGCAGAAGAATATTGATA
The DNA here is from genome assembly GCF_025149785.1 of Coprococcus comes ATCC 27758. GTDB lineage: Bacteria > Bacillota > Clostridia > Lachnospirales > Lachnospiraceae > Allocoprococcus > Allocoprococcus comes. Next base: position 1,278,923 of record NZ_CP102277.1, read on the forward strand.
CCGGTATGGGACTTGAGAGACTTGCATGTATCGTACAGGATGTAGACTCTATGTTCGATATTGATACTTTAAAAGCACTGCGTGACCAGGTATGTGAGATCGCAGGAGTATCTTATGGAGATAATGAAAGCACAGACGTATCTCTGCGTGTAATCACAGACCATGTGCGTTCTGTATCTTTCATGATCTCTGATGGTATTATGCCGTCTAATGAAGGAAGAGGATATGTTCTTCGCCGTCTTCTCCGCCGTGCATGCCGTCACGGAAGACTTCTGAACATTGCACCGGGATTCCTTACAGATCTTGCTGCAACTGTGATCGAAGGCTCTAAAGACGGATATCCGGAGCTGGAAGAAAAGAAAGACTTTATCATGAATGTCATCCGCAAGGAAGAAGAGCAGTTTGAGAAGACCATCGACCAGGGGCTTGTCATTCTGAATGAGATGAAAGAAAAGATGGCAGAAGAAGGAACAAAGACTCTGTCCGGAGAAGATGCGTTCAAATTATATGATACCTATGGATTCCCGATCGATCTTACCAAAGAGATCCTGGAAGAAGAAGGTATAGATATTGATGAAGAGGGATTTAAAGCCGCAATGGAAGTTCAGCGCCAGACTGCAAGAAAAGCACGTAAGGCAACGAACTACATGGGAGCAGATGCAACCGTATACGAATCCATTGATCCGTCTGTAACCTCTAAGTTTGTCGGATACGAGCATCTGGAATATGAATCGAAGATTACGGTACTTACCACAGAAGATGAGATCGTAGACGCTCTTTCTGACGGTGAGAGAGGAACCATCTTTGTAGATGAGACTCCGTTCTACGCAACAAGCGGTGGACAGGAAGCCGACCACGGTGTGATCAAATGCGGTGACGGTGAATTTGTTGTGGAAGATGTGAAGAAGATGCTTGGTGGCAAGATCGGTCATATCGGTTATATGGCAAAGGGTATGATGAAGGTTGGAGATCAGGTTACTCTGACCGTTGATTCGCAGAGACGTGTGCTTTGTGCAAGAAACCACAGTGCGACCCATCTGCTTCAGAAAGCACTCCGTACCGTACTTGGTACACATGTAGAACAGTCCGGATCTTATGTAGACGACAAGAGACTTCGTTTCGACTTCTCTCATTTCTCGGCAATGACACCGGAAGAACTGCAGAAAGTAGAAGATATGGTAAATGAAAGCATTTCCAGATCTCTGCCGGTTGTCATTAAGAACATGCCGATTGAAGAAGCAAGAAAGACCGGAGCACAGGCTCTGTTCGGTGAGAAATACGGCGACATCGTCCGTGTTGTAAATATGGGAGATTACTCTATTGAGTTCTGCGGTGGTACACATGTTGCCAATACAAGCGAGATCGGAGCATTCAAGATCCTGTCTGAAAGTGGTGTGGCAGCAGGGGTACGCCGTATCGAAGCACTTACATCCAAAGGACTGATGGATTATTATGGAGAACTGGAACAGTTGCTTCATGAAGCAGCCAAGCTCCTGAAAGCAACTCCGGATACTGTGTCTGAGAAGATCGCACACCTTCAGGCTGAGAACAAAGAACTTCACAGTGAAGTAGAAAGCCTGAAGAGCAAGCTCGCAAAAGATGCCATGGGTGATGTGATGGATCAGGTAGAAGAAGTAGCCGGCGTAAAAGTGATTGCTGTCAGCGTAGAAGATATGGACATGAACGGACTGCGTGACCTTGGAGACCAGCTCAAGGAGAAAATCGGAGAAGGCGTGGTCGTGATCGCATCCAGCGCGAACGGCAAGGTAAGCCTGATGGCTACAGCAACAGATGAAGCAATGAAGAAGGGTGCTCACGCAGGCAACCTGATCAAGGCAATCGCTTCCTGTGTAGGCGGCGGCGGCGGTGGACGTCCGAACATGGCACAGGCTGGCGGAAAGAACCCGGCTGGAATCCCGGATGCCCTTGCAAAAGTCAAAGAGGTACTGGCAGAACAGATAAAATAATGCCGGAAAATGACAGATTTATGCATATTTTTCCTATTTTTCAAAAAATTCTTGACTGAGATGAAAAATATGATATAATCTAATGTAGTGCAATAAATATACCCGAACAGTCGTATGATGCACAATACCAGGCTGGAGGGGAGGTTAGGTGTGAGACTATGTCAAATGTAATCGTTAAAGAAAACGAAACGTTAGATAGTGCTTTACGCAGATTCAAAAGAAACTGTGCCAAAGCAGGAATTCAGCAGGAGATTCGCAAAAGAGAACATTACGAAAAACCAAGCGTTAGACGTAAAAAGAAATCTGAAGCTGCTAGAAAACGTAAATATAACTAATATGTGCAGAACAATAATGGAGGGTTTATGATTCATAAACCCTCCATTTTTACAGGAAAATTTTATGTGGTGGAATAGGATAATATTTGGAATAGATGGATATGAGGTTGTGATGTGGTTTCTGACTTACAGCATGATGGGATGGCTGGTGGAATCCATCTATATGTCATTTTGTAATCATAAGATTACGAACAGGGGATTTGCAAAAGGTCCGTTTTGCCCGATCTACGGGTTTGGTGCTCTTACGGTGTTTTTTATATTACGTCCGTATAGCGACAATAGTATACTGCTGTTTTTCCTGGGATCGTTTCTTGCAACGACGTTGGAATTTCTGACGGCACTTGTGATGAAGCGCATTTTCGGTGAGATCTGGTGGGATTACCATGAGAAGCCATTTAACTACAGGGGGATCATCTGTCTGGAGAGTTCGATCGCATGGGGATTCTATACGTTGTTCCTTTTTATGTTCCTGCAGAACATAGTTGCAGCGTTTGTTGCCATGATACCGGTTCGTGCAGGGCGTGCAATTGGCAATCTGATCCTGATTGGATATATTATGGATTTTTCTGCGACAATTTATCGTCAGAAGAAAGAAAATCTTCGGGAAAGCATGGATGAGGAACAAATACAGCAGATTGAACAAGCAAAAGACAAAATGAAAGATAATTTTTTGACATAATTGTTGTTGACAAAACCATAGACTGTGGTCTATACTGTGTCTTGTAAACGACAAGGACGTCATGTACAGTTAGTACATGGCGTCTTTTTGTTTGGCGGTAAATTCCGAAGGGATTTCCTGCTAAACAAAAGGCACATTCTTTTACACATTTTTATTCGAAGTCCGGAACGAATAGCATGAAGTAGTATATGATCAAAAGAAGGAAAGCGAGGAGATTCTTATGAAACTCAAAGACACAGGACTCACAGCAGAAGAATTAAAGGACATTGTAAAAAAATATATGGTAGAAACCTATGCAAGATATGATTTTATCGCAGAACGTGCAGAAGGTATGTATCTCTACGATGAAAAAGGGGTAGCTTACCTCGACTTTTATGGTGGAGTTGCCGTAAATACACCAGGTAACAGAAATCCGAAGGTTGTCGCAGCAGTAAAAGACCAGCTTGATGACATCATGCATACATTCAATTACCCATACACAATTCCACAGGCACTTCTCGCAAAGAAGATCTGTGACACGATCGGAATGGATAAGATTTTCTTCCAGAACTCAGGAACAGAAGCCAACGAATGTATGATCAAGATGGCAAGAAAATACGGCGTTGAAAAATATGGCCCGGAACATTACCATATCGTAACAGCAATCAATGGTTTTCACGGAAGAACATACGGAGCACTTTCCGCAACAGGACAGCCGGATAACGCATGCCAGCTTGGATTTAAACCGATGCTTCCGGGATTCTCCTACGCAGAATATAACAACCTTGAAGATTTCAAGTCAAAAGTAACAGATAACACGATCGCGATCATGATCGAGCCGGTACAGGGCGAAGGTGGTGTACATCCGGCAACACAGGAATTTATCGAAGGACTTCGTAAACTCTGTGATGAAAGAGGTATGCTTCTCCTTCTCGATGAAGTACAGACCGGATGGGGACGTACAGGATCTCCAATGGCATTCATGGGATATGGTGTAAAACCTGACTGTGTAACGATGGCAAAAGCTATGGGAGGCGGAATGCCGATCGGTGCATGCTGCGCAAGCGAAGAAGTAGCTGCAGTATTTACATCAGGAACACATGGCTCTACATACGGTGGACATCCACTTGCATGTGCCGCATCTCTTGCTTCCATTTCTGAAATCCTCGACAGAGATTTAAGTGGAAATGCAAAAGTAATGGGTGAATACATGAAAGAAAAACTTGCAGAGCTTCCACATGTAAAAGAAGCAAGAGGAAAAGGACTTCTGGTAGGATGCGAATACGATATTCCGATCGCTCTTGAAGTAAAATGGGCATGCTTCAGAAGAAGACTTCTGATCACAGCGATCGGCGACAGCGTAAACCGTATGATCCCGCCACTGATCCTTGCAAAAGAACACGTAGATCAGGCAATCGAGATCATGAGAGATGCAATCAACGAAGCTGCTGCAAAATATGAGGTAGATCAGAAGACTGCATAGTATAGACATTCCTCCGACTTATTGATATAATTGTATAAAAAATAGAGTACCGGCACAGAAATCCCCCAGTTTCTGTGCCGGTTTTTGAGGTGAAAAATATGTTAGAAAGAATGCAGCTTTTTCCGCTGAATTTTTATAAAAAAGCGAAATTTAACGGAAGTATGGGAAAAATGAACTATCGCCTGGCGAAAGAAGAAAAAAAGACCGATGAGGAAAATTCAGAAACGATTCTTGTCGGAAGTATCTGGGAAGGACCGTTTATTTATGATAAGATTCCACAGGAAAAGATCACAAAGAGAGAATTCCCATTTGCAGAAGAAGGAATCTGTCAGGCAATGGACTGGTTCAATGAGGAAGGCGAAAAAATGAACCGGGAAGTGTAAAGAAAGGTTCTATTTTCCTGTCAGAAGGCTTATTTATATAGTATCGATGGATGGAAAAAAGGAGTCTTATGATGCGCAAATTTCTGGCAGGTCTGCTTGGCATGGTTCTGTGCGTGCAGACCGTATATGGGATCCCGGTCCGGGCGGCAGATGTTTTCGAGCCGGGAGAAAGACCGAAAGCTATGCAGGATGTGATCCGGCAGGAGGATCCGGAGCAGACGAACAGAGACAATTCGGGCAATCTGACCGGTCTGGAACTATCTGCTGAGTCCGCAGTTATTATGGAAGCTTCCGGAGGTCAGGTTCTCTTAGAAAAAAATGCGGATGAGAAAAAGCCCCCGGCGAGTGTGACAAAGGTTATGACGCTGCTTCTGATCTTTGATGCACTGGCAGACGGAACGATCACGCCGGATACCGAAGTCACAACTTCTGAGTACGCTGCATCGATGGGCGGATCCCAGGTATTTCTGGAAGCTGGTGAGAAGCAGACTGTGGATACAATGATCAAGTGCATTGCTGTGGCAAGTGCCAATGATGCCTGCGTGGCGATGGCAGAAAAGATTGCCGGGAGTGAACCGGCTTTTGTGGAAAAGATGAATCAGAGATCGGCAGGACTTGGAATGACGAATACCCATTTTGTCAACTGTAATGGACTGGACACGGAAGGGCATCTGACGACAGCGAGAGACATTGCACTGATGTCACGGGAACTGATCACGAAGTATCCACAGATCGAGGACTACTCAACGATCTGGATGGAAAATATTACCCACACTACGGCAAAGGGCAGCAGTGAATTCGGACTGAGTAATACCAACAAACTGATCCGGCAGTATGAATACGCAACCGGACTGAAGACCGGATCCACAAGCGGTGCGAAGTTCTGCCTGTCTGCAACGGCAAGAAAAGACGGGGTCAATATGATTGCGGTTGTGATGGCAGAGCCGGATTCTAAGACACGGATAAAGGATGCCATTGCCATGTTAAACTATGGCTTTGGGAAATGCAGTATTTACCAGGATGAAAAGGCACTGGAAAAAATTGTGTATGCCGAAGTGAAACATGGAATGCAGGAGAAGGCAAAGGGAGAGACGCTGGAGGGCTTCCGGTATGTGGATACCAGTGGATCAGATCTGTCTGCCGTGGAAAAAGAGGTACAGATACAGAAACAGACTGCCCCGGTAAAGAAAGGCGACCAGATCGGAGAAGTCATTTACCGGCTGAATGAGAAAACCATCGGAAGCGTTCCGGTTTATGCGACAGAAGGTGTCGGGGAGTTGACATTTGGGGGCGCATTCCTTAAAATTCTGGAAGAAATGATGGTATAACGAAAGAGGGAAGAGATGAAGGCAACAGGGATTATCGTATTGATACTGGTGATTTTTGCAGCAGCAGTTCTTGCAGAAGTATGGCGGGAGCTGCACTGCTTCAAGATTACAAGATACCGGATCAGAACCAGTAAAATAAAGGGAGATGCCGGAAAAGTACGGATTGCTTTCTTAAGTGATCTGCATAATCATGTCTATGGAAAAGAGAATGAGGAGCTGCTTTTGGCGATCAGGGAAGCAAAGCCGGATCTGATACTGGCAGGCGGCGATATGCTGGTCGGGAAAGCCGGAAGAGACTGGACAGCGGCAGCGGATTTGATGAAAAAACTTCCACAGATCGCACCGGTCTGGTGCTGTAATGGCAATCATGAGCAGAGAATGCATGAGCAGCAGGAGATTTACGGCAAAGAATATGGATATTATGAGAATGAACTGAAAAAGGCAGGGATTCATGTCCTGGTGAATGGATCAGAAGAGATCCCGGTAAACGGGATGAAGCTGCGCTTATATGGGATGGAGCTTCCATTTGGATGCTATAAAAAAGGATGGAAGGTGTGTCCGCTTACGACTGGCGAGATGGAAGAACGGATTGGCAGTGCAGAGACGGACGCATACTGCATTTTAATGGCACATCATCCGCTTTACGCAGAAACCTACTGGAAGTGGGGAGCAGACCTGGTGCTGTCCGGACATTTACATGGCGGGATTGCCAGATTTCCACTGCTTGGCGGTGTGATCAGTCCGCAGTTCCGTCTGTTTCCACGCTACAGCGGGGACTGTTATGAAAAAGACGGGAAATATATTGTGGTCAGCAAAGGGCTTGGAACCCACACAATCAATTTCCGCTTCTGGAATCCGGCAGAGTTAGTCGTACTTGATATCATCCCGGCTTTCCTGTATAATAAATAAGGTTATCGACAATTTGACTGGAAAGGATATCTATGGGAAAAGGAATACCGGTAAAGCTGCAGGTTTTTGAGGGACCTCTGGATCTGCTCTTACATTTGATCGATAAAAATAAAATAGACATCTACGATATTCCGATCGTAGAGATCACCAACCAGTATATGGAATATATCCAGGCGATGGACAGAGCAGACCTGAATGTCATGAGTGAATTTCTGGTCATGGCGGCGACACTTCTGGACATCAAATGCAAGATGCTTCTTCCAAAGGAAGTCAATGAAGAGGGCGAGGAAGAAGATCCGCGTCAGGAACTGGTAGAGCAGCTTTTGCAGTACAAGATGTACAAATATATGTCTTATGAACTGCGTGACCGCCAGGTGGACGGAGAAAAGCTGTTCTATAAGGGAGCGACCATTCCGGATGAAGTAAAGGAATACGAAGAACCGGTAGATCTGGATACGCTTCTTGACGGGCTGACCCTGACGAAGCTGAATGATATTTTTCAGGATATCCTGAAAAGACAGGCAGATAAGACGGATCCGATCCGAAGTAAGTTCGGCAAGATCGAGAAAGAAGAGGTTACGCTTCCGGAGAAACTGGAATATGTTTATGAGTATGCAAAGGTACATCACAGATTCAGTTTCCGGGATCTCCTGAAAAAGCAGGCATCCAAGGTACAGATCATTGTCACCTTCCTGGCGGTGCTGGAGCTGATGAAGACAGGAGAGATACAGGTATATCAGGAACATACGTTTGATGATATCATCATTACATCGGACGAGGGACTGCGGCAAGGAGTATAGAAGAAAATGAGAACAAAACAGTTGGAGAGTATCATAGAGGCAATCCTGTTCACTATGGGAGATTCGGTCGAGGTGAATAAGATCGCATCCGCGATCGAGCAGGATGTGCCGACGACGGAGAAACTTATCCATAATATGATGGACAAGTATCAGAAAGAGGAGCGTGGCATCCGGATCATCGAACTGGATCATGCATATCAGCTCTGTAGCAAACCGGAGATGTATGAGTATCTGATCCGGATCGCAAAGCAGCCGAAAAAGTATGTCCTGACAGATGTCATGCTGGAGACGCTTTCAATCATTGCTTACCGTCAGCCGATCACCAAGCTGGAGATTGAGAAGATTCGCGGAGTCAAATCGGATCATGCGGTAAACAAGCTGATCGAGTACAATCTGGTCTGCGAGCTTGGGCGCCTTGATGCACCGGGACGTCCGCTGCTTTTTGGAACAACCGAAGAATTTCTGCGCAGATTCAGTGTGCAGTCTTTAGATGATCTCCCGGGCATTGAACCGGAGAAGCTGGAGACATTCAAAGAAGAAGCGGAAGATGAGGCACAGATCCGGCTGAATATTTAAAATGGAATCCATAGTATAAACGCCCGTCCCTGTTCATAAAATGGAACAGAAAAGAGCAGGAGGGAGACCGGGGCACATGAAAAAGAAAGAAAAGAAGAGGAATGGAATACCGGCACGGACCAGAAGAGGGATTCTGGCAGCGTGCATGGTATTCTTTTTTAGTTTGCAGATTTTTCAAGGAAAGATGCTATGGAGAGAATCCACAGGAGAAAGTCCGGGTAAGGTCTTATCCGGGAAAGTGCCTGCGGAAGAAAATGAACGGACACAGATAATGGAGACTACGCAGCAAAAGGAACCGGTCTCGGATGCACAGACTGCACAGGAAAAAGAAACCCGTGAGCAGGAAAGGAAGCAGCTTCTTACTCGGCTCTATGCCCGTTCCGCTGCGCTGGTGGATGCGGACAGCGGCAGGGTTCTGCTCGGAAAAGAAGAGCATGTAATGCGCCCGATGGCAAGTACAACGAAGATCATGACCTGCATTCTTGCGCTGGAAAAGGGAAATCCGAAGGACCTGGTGACAGCCTCTGCAAATGCGGTCGCACAGCCGAAGGTTCATCTGGGAATGCACGAAGGGGAAGCGTTTTATCTGGGGGATCTTCTATATTCCCTGATGCTGGAATCCCATAATGATTCTGCAGTGGCGATCGCGGAACACCTTGCAGGATCCGTTCCGCAATTTGCCGGGTGGATGAATGAAAAGGCAGAAGAGATCGGATGCACTGAGGCACATTTTGTTACGCCAAACGGATTGGATGAAGAGGATGTGGGCGGTGTGCACAGCATTTCAGCTGCAGATCTGGCAAAAATCATGAGCTACTGTGTCTTGCGTTCTCCCAAAGCTGCAGAATTTCTTGCAATCACGCAAATGCCGGCATACAGCTTTTCTGATGCTGAGGGAAAGGGGAATTTTAGCTGCAGCAACCACAATGCATTTCTTCAGATGATGGATGGCGCGATTTCCGGGAAAACAGGGTTTACCGGGGATGCCGGATACTGCTATGTAGGGGCTTTGCAGAGTGAGGGCCGCACATTTGTAGTGGCACTGCTTGCCTGTGGCTGGCCAAACAACAAGAATTATAAATGGACAGATACCAGAAAACTGATGGAGTACGGAATGGCACATTATCGTTATGCTGAGGTGTGGAAAATACCGGAGCTTTCGAAAATACCCGTGGAAAACAGTGTTTCCAAAAATGGTTTGTTTGGAAAAACAGCAGTGGAAGTGGAAATCAAAGGAAAAGAAAGTCCGGGTAAGATTCTGGTCGGAGATGATGATGTGGCAGAAGAAAAGACAGAAGTACCGGAAAAACTGGATGCGCCGGTGAAAAGCGGAACACCGGTCGGACAGATCACGTATCTCTTAAACGGGGAGAAATGGGGGAGCTGCCAGGCTGTTGTAAAAGAAACAGTCAGACGGAGAACATTTACCTGGATAGCCATGAAAATGTGTGAAATGTTTTACCAATTTAATTTTTAAAACACGAGAAGAATAAAATAGATCAAGAAAATTGCTTAAATTCATCAATGGACTTTCGCGATAAGATATGTTAGCATTAGCTAGACAACAAAATAAGACAAGAAAGTTGACGGATATTTGTGAAAAGTCAGGAATTAGGCAAATTGTGTGATTTTTATGAAAAATTTCTTGTTTTTTCATATGAACAGAAGAAAAAGCAGATGCCGCCCTTTCCAATTAAATAAAAGGAGAGAAACAAAATGGAAAATTGTAAAAAATACGAGAGACAATATTTTATGCCTCCGAAATTTGAATATGATTGGGTGAAAAAAGATTATGTAGACGCACCGCCGATCTGGTGCAGCGTTGACCTGCGTGATGGAAACCAGGCACTGATCGAGCCGATGAGTCTGGATGAAAAGCTGGAATTCTTCCAGTTATTGGTCGATGTGGGATTCAAAGAGATCGAAGTCGGATTCCCGGCAGCATCTGAGACTGAGTACCAGTTCATGCGTACCCTGATCGAGAAAGACATGATCCCGGATGACGTGACTGTCCAGGTACTGACACAGGCAAGAGAGCACATCATCAAACGTACCTTCGAAGCTGTACAGGGAGCGCCACATGCTGTGATCCACGTGTACAACTCAACCTCTGTTGCACAGAGAGAACAGGTTTTCAAAAAAGACAAAGAACAGGTAAAACAAATCGCCATCGACGGAGCAAAGCTGTTGAAACAGCTTGCTGATCAGACAGAAGGAAACTTTACTTTCGAGTACAGTCCGGAAAGCTTTTCAGGAACAGAGGTGGACTATGCAGTGGATGTCTGCAATGCAGTACTGGATGTATGGCAGCCGACAAAAGATAAAAAAGTAATCATCAACATTCCGACAACCGTAGAAAACGCAATGCCACATGTATTTGCAGGACAGGTAGAATATGTAGATAAGAATCTGAAATACCGTGATGGCGTGGTACTCAGCCTTCACCCACACAACGACCGTGGATGCGGCGTGGCAACTGCTGAAATGGGTATTCTTGCAGGTGCAGACCGTATCGAAGGAACCTTATTTGGAAATGGAGAACGTACCGGTAACGTGGATATCGTGACATTGGCACTCAATATGTTCTCGCAGGGTGTAGATCCGGGACTGGATTTCACTGACATTCCAAAGATCCGTGAAATCTACGAACGCCTGACCAGAATGCATGTCTATGAAAGACAGCCATATGCAGGAGATCTGGTATTTACCGCATTCTCCGGCTCCCATCAGGATGCCATCGCAAAAGGTATGGCATGGCGTGAAGCGGAAGAAAGAGATCACTGGACCGTACCGTATCTGCCGATCGATCCGAAGGACATCGGAAGAACTTACGATAAAGATGTTATCCGTATCAACAGTCAGTCAGGAAAAGGCGGTGTAAGCTACATTCTGAAACAGAACTTTGGCATCAGCGTTCCGAAAGAAATGCGTGAAGAAGTCGGCTACATGGTAAAAGATGTATCCGATAAAGCACACAAGGAGCTGACTCCGGACTGGGTATACCACATTTTTGAAGATCATTATGTAAATTACAAAGGAATCTTCTCTATCGATGAATGCCACTTCAAACAGGAAGATGGTATTATAGCAGATGCAACCATTTCCCATGCAAATGGAAAACGTGTGGTAACAGCAGGCGGTAACGGACGTCTCGACGCAGTCAGCAATGCGATCAAACAGTACTTTGGTATCAGCTATGAACTGAGCTTCTACGAGGAACATTCCCTGACACGTGGTTCTTCTTCCAAGGCATGTGCTTATGTAGGTGTCATCTGCAATGGAAAGACCTACTGGGGAGTCGGAATTGATGCCGATATCATCAAAGCTTCTATTGAGGCATTGACAGTTGCTGTCAATAAGATCGATGAACTGAAGAATGTGAATGAATGTAAAGATGAAAGAATGGTAGAGATCATGAACTATATCCAGGCAAATTATCTGGATGTATCTTTAGATGATCTGGCAGAAAAATTCTTCCTGTCCAAACCGTATCTTTCTAAATATATCAAAGAAAAATCCGGAATGACTTTCGGGGATATTGTCAAAAAAGTCAGAATGAAAAAGGCACGTGCCCTGTTAAAGAGCAGCAGCATGACCGTTGAAAATATTGCACTGACCGTTGGATATCAGAATGTAGAGCATTTCAACAGACTTTTCAAGAAGGCGTACAATATCACACCGGTACAGTTCCGCAACCAGAAATAAATAATACATAAAAATGACGAAAAAAGGGCGCAAAAAACGGGAAAAAGACGTTTTTTGCGTTCTTTTTTGCCAATGTTTATGAATATGAACAAAATTTCATATTTACAGACGAAAATATTGACAAAGTTAACAAAAAAAAGTAAGATACTTGTATGTTCAAAATAAAAAACAAAAGTTAAAAATTATGAAACAAGGAGGAGTGAAGACATCTGAGGATGGGGAAAAATTAACGATTGTTTTTTGTTGAATGAATACAAAAGGTTATTTTGGAGGGAAAAATAATGAACGAACATGATGAGGCGTTAAGAAAACAAACCGCCTTTTTAGGACAGCCAAAGGGTGTGGGAACCCTGAGCTTTATGCAGCTTTGTAACTCTTTTGCAAACTATGCGATGAGTGCGGTACTGATTTACTACTTATACGCAAATGCACCGGAAGGACTTGGATTCAGCAAGGCAAATGCAGCACAGCTGATCTCTTTATATTCAACAGTTGTTGTACTGACAGGTATTGTCGGAAGCTTTGTCTGCGACCGTATCTTAGGATGCCGGAAGTCTTTATTTATAGCAAGATCACTTTCATTTATTGGATATGTATGCCTTGCATTACCACTTGGCGTTCCTGGCTATGGAATCGCTATGGGATGTCTGGCAATCGGACCGATGTTCGGTGGCAGATGTCTGGATGCTCTTCTTGGAAAATTCTATGATGAATCCGATGGAAGACGTGACAGCGCTTACACGATTTCTTACGTAATTTCCAACATTGGTGCAGCAGCTCCGGTACTTTCCGGTGCAATCGCAGCAGCACTCGGATACCATGTAGCATTCGCGGCATGTGCAGTCCTTGCATTCCTGGGTATCGTTGTATATGCAGTTACATACAAACCGTTCTTCGGTAATATCGGTATTGAACCGGATGATCCGCTTCCGGATGATAAGAAACGTTCTTTCATCACAAAGATGATCGTTGTACTTGTTATCTGCGCAGTTGTTCTTGCAACGCTTTTTGCAACAGGAACATTAAGTATTTCTGTATTCTCAAATGTAATCAGTACTGTATCGATCATTATCCCGATCGTATACCTGGTAGTTATTTACAAAAGTAAAAAGACAGAGTCACATGAGAAGAAGAAAATCCTCTGCCTGGTTCCGCCGTTCATCTGTAACGCAGTTACCCTGCTGATCTGGACACAGACAATTTCAATCCTTGCAATCTTCTATGAAGAAAAGGTTAACCGTGTACTGTTCGGAATTGAAGTGCCTGCAGCATCTATGCAGACAATCCCAGCAGTATTTGCAGTTATCATCGGAAGTATTCTGACAGCAGTATGGACAAAACTTGGAAAGAAACAGCCATACGGAACCACAAAGATGGGTATCGGAACAATCTTCTGGGGATTTGGAGCTTTAATCATTGCACTCCTCTATGTAATCTATCCTGGAGATGCAAAAGTCAGTGCATGGTGGATCGTATTATTCTATGCAATCCTGATGCTTGGTGAAGGATTTACCTGCCCGATCGGTTACTCAATCACGGCTGTTGCAGCACCGAAGGCATTCATGACACAGATGATGACAATCTGGTCAATGTCACAGTCTACAGGAGCTGCTCTTAACACGCTGCTCACTAATTTCTATAAAGAAGGAAGCGAAATTCCGTTCTTCGTAGCAATCGGTGTAGGTGTATGTGCAGTCGGTGCGGTTGTAGCAATCTTCAGTAAAAAGCTTGCAGTCGGAATGGGACTGGACAAGAACGCAGAAGCATAAAAGATTAGGAAATAAGTTTATGTTTCAGGAGGATGAAAAATAAATGTCAGAGAATTGTAATTATGCACCGGTCGAAAAAGTCATTCTGATCGATGACAGAAGAATTGAGATTTATTGGGGCGAACAGATGCGCCGTGCTGATAATGAAAACGATTATCTGGTAAAATACAAAGGGGAAGTACAGGAACTGGTACACTGGACCAGTGATATGACATGGGATTATGGTACGGTATACCAGAAAGAATCCATGCGTACCACACTTTCCCTGGTTCATCCGGTTGATCCGGAATGTGCAGGAGAGGTTACCGTACAGGTTGTCGGAAAGCTGACTGATGTAAAAGACAGACCGGCAGACAATGAAAAGGTCTACCAGACCGTGTATCAGCCATATTATGTAGTCCGCAAAAAAGGAACCTCCGGCATTGTAGTAAAAGCCGGAGAAAAAACAACACCGGCCGTAGTGGATAAAGCACTTGCAATTATTGATATGATGCTTGAAAAGATCCCGGAAGTAGCAGAAGAGCTTGTCCGCAGAGGTGCAGAGGTATCTGTGTTCGGACTGCTTGAGAATGCATATGATGTCCCGGAACACAGAATGGGATATCTGCTTGCAACCCGTCACGTGGCAGGTTACGGCGGTGAGATGACGAATCCGGCATCCTCTATTTCAGAGGCAAATGTAATCCGTCTCAGAACCGGAAGATATGCAACCAGTTATCCAAATGAGATGATCCTTGTGCATGAATTCGGACATGCGATCCATCTGGTTGGAATGAATGGTCTGAAAGACCAGACGCTTGCAGACATGATCCGGAAAGCATACCAGCATGCCAGCGACAATGGTTTGTGGCCGGACACTTATGCGATCAGCAATTACGAAGAGTATTTTGCAACCTTAAGTACTGTCTGGTTCAATGTCATGCAGGAAGGTGTTGACGGACGATGGGATGGTATCCGCGGACCGGTCAACACAAGAGAGGAACTGAAGGTTTATGATCCGGAAGGATATGAGCTGATGAAGCACATTTATCCGGAGAAGACACTTCCGGAACCTTGGCATTATAATGTAAACATCTATGATATTGATGGAAAACCATACAAATCATATGATGAAAATATGAAATTCAACTGGGATTTCATTCAGTAGGAGATGGAACAATGAATACACGCATACAGAAAATTGTAGATGCTGTAAAGAAAAATGGTCATGACGGAATTGTGATCAGCAAAGGCAGCGACATTAAGTATCTGACCGGCTTTACCGGAGAATATGGAGTTGCGGTCCTGCTTTTGACAGAAAAGAAAAACTATTTTGTAACCGACGGACGGTTTGAATTCCAGGCCGCACAGGAAACAGAAGGATTTGAAGTTGTTGTCTACGGTGAAGGACTGAATTACTTCAGCCAGACCGGTAAATTGGCGGCAGAAGCAGGGGTAAAACAGTGTGCAATCTGTGGAGCAGATCTTACGTTTGATGATTATCAGGATCTGGTAAGTCAGGCGCCTGATACCAAATTCGTTTCCGAAGGGTCTTATGTAGAACCTTTACGTGCGATCAAGACACCGAAAGAAATCGAGACGATCGAACAGGCATGCCGGATTTCAGAGAGATCTTTCTATGCACTGCTTGATGTGATCAAACCGGGCGTTACAGAGATCGATATTGCAAATGAACTGGAATATCAGTTCAGAAGCCGTGGCGGCTCCGGATTCTGCTTCGAGACGATCGTAGCATCTGGTCCGGATAACGGAGCAAACTGTCATGCGACAGCATCCGATAGAAAAATCCAGCTTGGTGATTTTGTGACGATTGATTTCGGAACTTATTATCACGGATACTGCTCGGATATTACCCGTACTGTTGCAGTAGGGAAAGCCAAAAATCCGGAGCTTTACAAGATGTTTGACGTAGTCAGAAAAGCAAAGGATGCTGGTCAGAACAGCCTGAAACCGGGAATGGTTATGGGCGAGCTCAGAGATATCATCGTGAAGGTAGTAGAAGATGCAGGCTATCATATTCCACATGGTCCGGGACACAACTTCGGACTGGATATTCATGAACAGCCGTATATCTGTACCGGCAGTAAAGTGACCCTTCAGCCGGGAATGGTTCATACGATCGAACCTGGAATTTACATTCCGGGAATCGGCGGAGTCCGTCAGGAAGATGATTTCCTGATCACAGAAGATGGATACCACAGAATTACAAATATTACAGATGCTCTGATCACACTGTAATAAAAATGTTGTCATCCTAAAAAAGTATAAAGAATGGAGGAAATCCTTATCTGGTGGTTTGCCGGATAAGGGTTTTCTTTTTTTGCGGGGACGGTCTGCGAGGGAGAGGTAGAGGGGCAGATTTAGAAAAATATGGGGGTGAAGTCCATTGTGCAAAATATTGCGATGAGCCTCTGAAAGCGAAAATTGTGTCAGCAGAGGCTTCCACAATTTTTGAGTCTCATCTCCATTGCACAATAAGTGCCTTCACCCCTATATTTTTTTAAATCTGCCGCGGTAATCTTTGGATGCAGACCTGGGAATCACAAAATTTTAATATTGATTGTTAAACGATGTTGTGAGTAAAATGAAAAGTGTAAGTGTATCCGTATAAAGTTTTGGACGTAAAACGGATTAAAAAATGCAAAATATTTAACAGATTCTGTGGAAAACGGTTGCGTCGGTTTGAAAAAACAAGTATAATACACTTCAAAATGGTTGCACTTTAAAATATTAAAGAATGAATGCGACGAAAGAGAGGCAGCATGAAAGGGCTGCGTGTATTTGAAAAATAAAGGAATAAAGAGGGACCAAGGGATGATTATCAGTACGAAATATCTGATTACAGGAGATGGAAAGACCGTTCTTACGGATAAGGCAGTCTATATTGGAGAGGACGGCAAGATCGGAAAAATCGCACCAAAAGAAGAGCTGCTGAAAGAATTTCCGCAGGAGGAAGTTAAGGAATATGGTGATGCGACACTTCTTCCGGGACTTATGGATATGCATGCGCATCTTGCATACGGCTATTCCCAGCCGGACAGCTTTAATTATGGGGCACAGCTGATCATGTTATATGCGTTGCAGCATGCGCAGGCTGCATTTGAAAGAGGGATCACCACGGTGCGGGATATGTCTTCAGCACATGGTGTATGCAAGAATCTGAAACTGGCAGAAAAGAAGGGATTTATCGTGATCCCGAGAATCGTGCATACGGATACCGGAATCTGCATGACGGGCGGACATGCCTGGGAGGAAGTCGAGGAAGCGGACGGTCCGTGGGCAATCCGTAAAGAAATCCGTAAGCAGGTTCGCGACGGTGCGGAATGGGTGAAGATCCTGACCACCAACCGCGAACCGTATCCGGAGCTTACCCAGGAAGAACTGGATGTGGCGGTGGATGAGTGCCACAGAAGAGGAATCAAGTGTGGCGTGCATGCCGGAACCAATCCGGGGATCCAGATGTGTATTGATGCCGGATTTGACACGATCGAACATGGAACCTTTATGACGCTGGATCATGCAAAGCAGATGGCAGAAAAAGGTATTGCCTGGACACCGACTATCATGGCATATACTTATCTCTATGAACTGTGCAAGGAAAATATCGAGAAGAATGGCGATGCACCGGTCAGTGATCCGGTCATGCAAAAAGAGATGGAAAATTATGAATTCTTTGAACCGGCATACAAAGCGTACCGGGATCATTTTAAAGAATTTTATGATACGGGTGTGACGGTTCTTGCCGGCACCGATATGGTGATGTATCATTCTCCGCTCTTACCGCTTCCGAGAGAACTGCAATATATGGTGGAATACGGAATTACACCGGTGCAGGCAGTACAGGTGGCAACTTCCAATCCGGCAAAGGTTCTGGGTGTGGAAAAAGAACGCGGGCTTGTTGCCGAAGGACTGGATGCAGATCTTCTGGTAGTTGGCGGTGACTTAAGCAGGGATATCACCAGATTAAAAGATGTAAAATTTGTTACACTTGGCGGAAAAAGAGTCTTTGAAGACGGCATCCGTTATGTCGGAACAGGGAATATGTTTATGTAAAAAAAAGGCTTCTGCGTTGCAGAGGCTTTTTTACACGTGAAAATTACTTGTCGAAAATTTAACAAAATAAGAGAAAACTTATCAAAAACAGTTGCGTATTGCATAGAAAGCAAGTATAATATACACGGCAGAAAATTTGATTTAATTATTAAATTTATAAAAATGGAGGGCTAGATTTATGAGCAACACAACATCATCAAACCCGGCGAGCTTAAGAATTGCCAATTTGCTCGATGAGGGAAGCTTTGTTGAAATCGGTGGACAGGTAACTGCAAGAGCAACAGATTTCAACATGCAGGAGAAAAAAGCTCCGACAGATGGCGTCATCACAGGTTACGGTGTAATCGATGGAAACCTGGTATATGTATACAGCCAGGACGCATCTGTACTGAACGGAACCATCGGTGAGATGCACGCAAAGAAGATTGCGAACATTTATGATATGGCAATGAAGATGGGCGCACCGGTGATCGGTCTGATCGACTGCGCAGGACTTCGTCTTCAGGAAGCAACTGACGCACTGAACGCATTCGGAAGCTTCTATTACAAACAGGCTATGGCTTCTGGCGTAATTCCACAGATCACAGCAGTATTCGGCAATTGCGGTGGTGGACTGGCAGCGGCAGCAGCACTTTCTGATTTTACATTCATGGCAGAGAACGGAAAATTATTCGTAAACTCTCCGAATACCATTCCGGGCAACACCGCGGACAAATGCGATACAGCAAGCGCAAAATTCCAGAGTGAAGAATCCGGAATCGTTGACGGCGTAGGAAGCGAAGAAGAAATTCTTGGCGAGATCCGCTCACTCGTAGCAATTCTTCCGGCTAACAACGAAGACAACGATGCATATGATGAATGCACAGATGATCTGAACAGAGTATGTGCAGATCTTGAGAATGCAGCAGAAGATGCAGCACTTGCTCTTTCTATGATCTCTGACAATGGTGTATTCATTGAGACAAAGAAAGCTTATGCAAAAGATATGGTAACAGGATTCATCCGCCTGAACGGAATGACAGTAGGTGCTGTTGCCAACCGCTCAAAAGTATACGATGAAGAAGGCAACACAGCAGAAGAATTCGACGGCACACTCTCAGCAATGGGATGCAAGAAAGCAGCAGCTTTCGTTAAATTCTGTGATGCATTCGGAATTCCGGTACTCACACTTACAAATGTAAAGGGACTCAAGGCAACTGCATGCTCAGAAAAGAACCTTGCAAGAGAGATGGCAGCTCTCACTTATGCATTTGCAGATGCAACTGTACCAAAAGTCAATGTGATCACAGGTAAAGCATTCGGAAGCGCATATGTGACAATGAACAGTAAAGCAATCGGAGCAGACATGGTATACGCATGGCCGGAAGCTGAGATCGGAATGATGGCAGCAGACATGGCAGCGAAGATCATGTACACAGATGCAGATGCAGATACATTAAAAGCAAAGACAGAAGAATACAAAGCACTTCAGTCAAGCCCGCTTTCCGCAGCTGGAAGAGGATATGTAGATACCATCATCGAACCGGCAGATACCAGAAAATATGTGATCGGTGCATTTGAGATGTTATTTACAAAAAGGGAAGAAAGACCATCCAAAAAACACGGAACAATTTAGCGAGGTGAAGCAAAGTGAAGAAAAAGATTAGTTTAGTAGTCGCAGTTCTGGTACTTGTGCTCGGCCTTGCAGGCTGCGGGAATGCCAAGACCGTCAGCTATGACAAAGATACACTGATCCAGTCTTGTGATGCTGTTTTTGATATCATTGAGAGCGGATCCATCACAAGCGACCAGATCACAGAGATGTCAGACTGGAATCAGGGATATCTGATGGCACAGTTTGAAAGCCAGACCGGTGTGCAGATGGAAGCAGACACTTTTGCAACTGCACTGGAAGGATGGAAGGCATCCCTGGAAGAATGCGGCGATTATGAAAGCCATAAAGACTATGAATTCGAGGCATCTTCTACAGGTGTTACGGTAACTGCACCGGCAACATTTTCTGACAGAAGTGCAGACCTGGAATTCGTATTCGATGAGAATATGACTCTGGAATCATTTACAGTCAATGCTCATTACGGCATGAGCGAAATCCTTGAAAAAGCGGGACTTAACACATTACTTGGTATGGGAACTGTATTCGTAATGCTTATTTTCATGAGCTTTATCATTTCCCTGATCAAATACGTTCCTGCATTACTTAACGGTACATCCAAGAAGAAAAAAGAAGAAGCTCCGAAGGCAGCACCGGCTCCGGCAGTGGCAGCAGCTGTAGAAGAGGCAGAAGAAATGGATGATACCGAACTTGTTGCGGTTATCGCAGCAGCGATCGCAGCAGCAGAAGGAACTACTACAGACGGATTTGTAGTACGTTCTATCAAGAGAAGAAAATCAAACAAATGGAATGCATAGTGCGAATAGAATCAGGAGGATTTAAAGATGAAAAACTATACAATCACAGTTAACGGCAACGTATATGATGTTACAGTAGAAGAAAACGGAAACGGAGCAGCTGCAGCACCAGTAGCAGCACCAAAGGCAGCTCCGAAAGCAGCACCGAAGGCAGCTCCAAAAGCAGCAGCCGGAGCTGGAAGCATCAAGGTAGAAGCAGGTGCAGCCGGAAAAGTATTTAAGATCGAAGCAAGCGTAGGACAGAAAGTATCCCGCGGTGATGCAGTTCTTATCGTAGAAGCAATGAAGATGGAAATTCCTGTTGTAGCTCCGGAAGACGGAACAGTTGCAAGTATCGATGTAGCAGTAGGTGATGCAGTAGAAGCAGGACAGACACTGGCTACATTGAACTAAGGAGCAACATCCTTTTGAAAAACAGGAGGTTATAACATGGAATATATCACTAACACACTGGGAAACCTCGTGCAGCAGACTGCGTTCCTCAACCTGACTTGGGGTAACTACATTATGATCGCAGTTGCATGTTTTTTCCTTTATCTTGCAATCAAGCATGGGTTTGAACCGCTTCTGCTTGTACCGATTGCATTTGGTATGCTCCTGGTAAATATTTACCCGGATATCATGCTTCATGCAGAAGATTCGGCTAACGGAACGGGCGGACTTTTGTATTACTTCTTCCAGCTGGATGAGTGGTCTATTCTCCCGTCACTTATTTTCATGGGTGTCGGTGCGATGACTGACTTCGGACCGCTCATTGCCAACCCGGCGAGCTTCCTCCTCGGTGCGGCAGCACAGTTTGGTATTTTCGCAGCTTATCTTGGTGCGATGGCTCTTGGTTTCTCTGATAAGGCAGCAGCTGCTATCTCCATCATCGGTGGAGCAGACGGACCGACATCCATCTTCCTTGCAGGTAAGCTCCAGCAGACGGCTCTGATGGGACCGATCGCCGTGGCGGCGTACTCGTACATGTCACTGGTTCCGATCATCCAGCCGCCGATCATGAAGCTTCTCACAACAGAGAAGGAAAGAAAGATTAAAATGGGACAGCTTCGTCCGGTTACACAGCTTGAGAAAATCCTGTTCCCGATCATCGTAACCATCGTTGTATGTATGATTCTTCCGACAACAGCTCCTCTGGTAGGTATGCTGATGCTTGGTAACCTGTTCAAAGAATCCGGTGTTGTAAGACAGCTGACAGAGACCGCATCCAACGCAATGATGTACATCGTAGTTATCCTGCTTGGTACATCTGTAGGTGCTACTACAAGTGCAGAGGCATTCTTAAATGTCAGCACACTTAAGATCGTACTACTTGGTCTGATCGCATTCGCATTCGGTACCGCAGCAGGTGTCCTGTTTGGAAAACTGATGTGCGTAGCCACACATGGCAAGGTAAATCCGCTGATTGGTTCAGCCGGAGTATCTGCCGTACCTATGGCAGCCCGTGTATCTCAGAAAGTAGGAGCGGAAGCAGATCCGACCAACTTCCTTCTGATGCATGCAATGGGACCGAACGTAGCCGGAGTTATCGGAACAGCCGTAGCAGCCGGAACATTTATGGCTATTTTCGGAGTAATGTAGCAACAGGAAGCGATTTGCTTGCTTGCAAGGGCAAATCGCGGTTGCTATCGAAATGTCAGACTGTGCCATCAGGCACAGAAGGAAACCGTCAGGTTTCCTTAGCGCTGCGAGCAGCGCGTATCTGACAGTGAGATAACAATCCTGGAGCTTAATAAACCTTATAATAATTGGAGGAAGATATAATGGCAGCAATTGAAAAGAAACCGATTAAGATTACGGAAACAGTTCTGCGTGATGCGCATCAGTCCCTGATCGCAACAAGACTTACCACAGAACAGATGCTTCCGATCGTAGATAAAATGGACAAAGTCGGATATCATTCCGTAGAGTGCTGGGGCGGAGCTACATTTGATGCATCCCTTCGTTTCCTGCATGAAGATCCATGGTCAAGACTTCGTAAATTCCGTGACGGATTCAAGAACACCAAACTTCAGATGCTCTTCCGTGGACAGAACATCCTTGGATACCGTCCATACGCAGATGATGTAGTAGAATACTTCGTTAAAAAATCTGTTGCAAACGGAATCGATATCATTCGTATTTTTGACTGTCTGAATGACCTTAGAAACCTTCAGACAGCAGTAAAAGCAGCTAACGCTGAGAAAGCAGAAGCACAGATCGCGCTTTCTTACACACTTGGAGATGCTTACACCTTGGATTACTGGGTAGACATCGCAAAGAGAATCGAAGATATGGGTGCAAACTCTATCTGTATCAAAGATATGGCAGGTCTTCTTCTTCCGTACAAGGCAACAGAACTTGTCGGAGCATTAAAAGAAGCTGTTGATATCCCGATCCAGCTGCATACACATTACACATCAGGTGTTGCTTCAATGACATACTTAAAAGCAGTTGAAGCCGGTGTAGACGTGATCGATACCGCTATTTCACCGTTCGCACTTGGAACTTCTCAGCCGGCAACAGAAGTTATGGTTGAGACATTCAAGGGAACACCTTATGATACAGGATTTGACCAGAGTCTTCTGGCTGAGATCGCTGATTACTTCCGTCCGATCCGTGACGAAGCACTTGACAGCGGACTTCTCAATCCGAAGAACCTTGGTGTTAACATCAAGACTCTTCTGTACCAGGTACCGGGTGGAATGCTTTCCAACCTTACTTCCCAGCTCAAAGAGCAGGGAGCAGAAGACAAGTTCTACGACGTACTTGAAGAAGTACCGAGAGTTCGTAAAGACCTTGGTGAACCACCGCTGGTTACTCCGTCATCACAGATCGTTGGTACACAGGCAGTATTCAATGTCCTGATGGGCGAACGCTACAAGATGGCAACAAAAGAGACGAAAGACATCCTGAGCGGAAAATACGGTGCAACTGTTAAACCGTTCAACCCGGATGTTGTTCAGAAAGTACTCGGAGACAATCCGGAAGTTATCACATGCCGTCCGGCAGACCTGATCCCGGATGAACTCGGAACTCTTGAAAAAGAGATGGAACAGTACAAAGAGCAGGATGAAGACGTACTCAGCTACGCACTCTTCCCGCAGGTAGCTACAGACTTCTTCAAATACCGCGAGGCACAGGAGAAGAAAGTAGATGCTACAATTGCAAAAGACGGAAGTTATCCGGTATAATAACGATGAACTGACGAAAGCTGTTACAGACAGTATTTTGTGAGCAAAACGTAACCTCAGGAGCCATAAAATTCGAGTTGAATTTTATGGCTCTTTTGCTTATAATAAAAAGGGTTGTGACCTTATTTATAATAGAAGTAAATGAGTTTATAAAAAGGCACGTTTCTTATTTGGAGGCAAATTGTGAGCACAAAAAATGAGTTACTGATTAGAATTGATGAGAGATATCCGAAGTTCAGCAAGGGACAGAAGCGGCTTGCGGATTACATCAAAGAAAATTATGATAAAGCAGCCTTCCTGACGGCTGCAAAGATGGGAGAGGCAGTCGGTGTCAGCGAATCAACGGTTGTCCGTTTCGCAACACAGCTTGGATATAAAGGCTATCCCGAATTCCAGAAAGCACTGGGAGAACTGGTGCGTACCAAGCTGAATTCTATCCAGCGTATGGAAGTGACCTACGGACGGATCGACCGGAGCGAGATCCTGGCGACGGTTCTGCAGTCTGATATCGAGAAGATCAAGCAGACATTGGAATCAGTGGACAATCATGCATTTGAGCTGGCGGTGGATACGATCCTTGCGGCAAAAAAGGTTTATGTGATCGGAATCCGAAGCTGTGCACCTCTGGCAAAATTCCTGACTTTCTATCTGAATCTGATCTGTGAGGATGTGGTAGAGGTCGATACCAACAGTTCCAGCGAGATTTTTGAGCAGCTGATCCGGATCGGGGAAGAAGATGTGATCATCGGGATCAGTTTTCCGCGATATTCCATGCGTACTTTAAAAGCACTGGAATTTGCCAGCAACCGGAAAGCAAAGGTAATAACCTTGACCGACAGTGTGAATTCACCGATGAATCTCTATTCCTCCTGCAATCTGATCGCCAAGAGTGATATGGCATCTATCGTAGATTCCCTGGTTGCACCGCTCAGTGTGATCAATGCACTGGTGGTTGCACTCTGCATGAAGAAGCAGGATGATGTCATCGAGACGCTGGAGACACTGGAGGACATCTGGGACGAATATCAGGTTTATTCCAGAGATGAGCTGGAGCCTGTAGAAGATGAGGTAAGGATCAAATGAGTAAAGTACTGATCGTAGGGGGCGGAGCTGCCGGTATGTTCGCATCGATTTTTGCGGCGAAAAATGGCAATGAAGTCCACGTATTTGAGAAAAATGAAAAACTTGGAAAGAAGCTTTTCATCACGGGAAAAGGCAGATGCAATGTCACCAATGCCTGTGACGTGGATGAACTTTTCCAGAATATGGTATCCAATGAGAAATTCATGTACAGCAGTTTTTACGGATTTACCAACCAGGATGTGATGGATTTCTTTGAAAATGCAGGATTGCGTCTGAAGACGGAGCGTGGCAACCGTGTATTTCCGCAGTCGGATCATTCTTCGGATGTTATCCGCACACTGGAGCTGGAAATGAAGCGAAATGGAGTACACATCCATCTTTATTCCAATGTAGAAAAGGTTGTGGCAGAGGATGGAAGATTTTCCTATCTTGTCATGGCAGATGGAAGCAAAGAAGAAGGGGATGCCTGCATTATCGCAACCGGTGGTGTCAGCTATCAGACAACAGGTTCCACCGGAGATGGCTATCGCTTTGCAGAAGCGATGGGACACAAGATCACCGAACCTGCACCTTCCCTGGTTCCGATGAATGTCAGAGAAGAGTACATTCCGGCACTGATGGGGCTTTCCCTCCGGAATGTCCAGGCAACGGTCTATGACGGAAAGAAAGAGCTGTACAGTGATTTCGGAGAAATGTTATTCACCCACTTTGGAGTAAGCGGACCACTGATCATCAGTGCGAGTGCCTATGTAGGTAAAATCCTGCAGAAAAAGCATGAGTTAAAGCTGGTCATAGACCTGAAGCCGGCACTTTCCGAAGAGCAGCTGGATGCGAGAGTGCTGCGGGAATTTGATGCAAACCATAATAAACAGTTTAAAAATGCAGTTACCGGACTGTTTCCGGCAAAATTACTTCCGGTTATGATCCACTTAAGCGGCATTGATCCGGAGAAGAAGGTCAATGTGATCACAAAAGAAGAGCGGATGAATTTCGTCCATCTGATCAAGCATTTTACTGTGACACTGACCGGGCTTCGAGATTTCAAAGAGGCAATTATTACACGGGGCGGCGTAAAAGTCAAAGAAGTCAATCCGTCTACGATGGAGTCCAAGCTGGTACAGGGACTGTATTTTGCAGGGGAAGTGCTGGATCTGGATGCACTGACCGGTGGATTCAATCTGCAGATCGCATGGTCGACTGCATATGCGGCAGGAAGTAATATCTGGTAGTTTTTGGATTATAGATATCGCACAGCAATCCAGAGATGGCGTAAACAGGAAAATGTGAGTGAAACAGGGAGGATATAAAATGGGATATAATATCGCAATTGACGGACCGGCAGGTGCCGGAAAGAGCACGATCGCAAAACTGGTTGCAAAGGAACTGGGATTCATCTATGTAGATACCGGGGCAATGTACCGCGGACTTGCCGTACATTTTCTGAAAAAGGGGATCGTACCGGGAGAAGTAGAGAAGATCGAGGCAGCATGCGAGGATGCAAAGGTAGAGCTTGGTTATGAAAATGGTGTGCAGCAAGTCTATTTGAATGGAGAAAACATCACTTCACAGCTTCGTGAGGAAGCGGTTGGAAATATGGCATCCGTAAGCTCGGCAGTACCGGCAGTCCGTGCAAAGCTTCTGGATCTGCAGAGGAATCTTGCAAAAGAAAAAGATGTCGTTATGGACGGAAGAGATATCGGAACCAATGTACTTCCGAATGCGGACGTTAAAGTGTATCTGACTGCAAGTGTAGAATGCCGCGCAATGCGCCGGTTCAAAGAACTGGAAGGAAAAGGAGAAGCCTGTGATTTTGAACAGATCAGGCAGGATATCCAGGAAAGAGACGAGCGCGATATGACAAGAGAGATCGCACCGCTTAAGCAGGCTGAAGATGCAACGCTGATTGACAGCTCTGAGATGGGAATTGACGATGTGGTGAAGGCAATTATTGCACTGACAAAGTAGAAAAACTGTCAGAAATCAGATTGCAGCAGCAAAAAAGGTGATTATTGTATGGAAAGGGTAAAAATCTATAATTGAAAATACAATAATTGATAAATAATTAAAAAGTCATTAGTTTTTAGAAAAAAGTACATAAAACTAATGGCTTTTTTGCGCGGAAAGTCGATAAAATGTCGAAAAAGAGAATTGTACATGAAGATTGCTTTACCTTTTATACGAAATATGTTATAAATGTTAGAGAAAAAAATTACGAAAGTAATGTTTAAGAGGGTTGGGTTCACTTATGTACAGAAAGAAAACTTCCAGTTGGTTAAAACACTGGGATTTTATTTTGTTAGATTTAATATTGTTGGAATTATCTTATTTACTTGCTCACTGGTTATATCATGGGACTGCATATTACAGAGAAGCACCGCTTTACCGGAATGTGTTTTTTGCGATAGCGGCGATCGATCTGGTTGTGGGACTGATGATGGGAAGTTACAAGGGCATCTTAAGAAGAGGGTACTGGTTGGAGACTAAGGCAGTCGCAAAGCACGCAATCATCGTGACCGTGTGTGTGATTGCTTATTTGTTTGCAATGAAAGAGTCGAGCAATTACTCACGAGTTGTTATATTTGCATTCCCAATCATATCGATCTGCGTATTATATATAGGAAGGATTTTGTTGAAAAAATGGCTTTCCAAGCACAGAGGCCCTGCATCAGGGAAAAGAGCGATCCTTCTGATCGGTGGAAAAAAGAATTATAGAGAAATTGTGGAGGCATTTACCAGCAATCCCTACAGTGAGTTTCATGTAATGGGAATTGGAATTATTGATGCAAAAGAAAATGAAATTCCAAATTATCATGGATTCCCGGTATTTTGTGGAGAGAGTGCGATTGAAGATTTTGCACAGTTGAACTGGGTGGATGAAGCACTTTTCAGCATTCCGACAGAGCTTGCGCTTTCGGATAAAATGATCAAAAATTTCGGTATCATGGGAATTACCATACATATCAAGCTGGCAAGAGTTGCGGATGATTCTTCCAATCAGATTGTGGAAAAGCTGGAAGGATATACGGTGCTTTCGACCAGCATCAATATGGTAAGCGCCGGTCAGCTGATCTTCAAAAGGACGATGGATATCTGCGGAGGACTGGTTGGAATGCTACTGACAGGTATCATTTTTATCTTTGTAGCACCAATCATTTATATTAAGTCACCGGGACCGATCTTCTTCAAACAGGTGCGAATCGGAAAAAATGGCAAAAAATTCAACATTTACAAATTCCGAAGCATGTATATGGATGCAGAAGAGCGGAAGAAAGAGCTGATGGCGCAGAACGATATCAAAGATGGTATGATGTTCAAGATGGATAATGATCCACGTATCATCAAGGGAATCGGTAATTTTATCCGTGATTACTCTCTGGATGAATTTCCACAGTTCTGGAATGTACTCATAGGTGACATGAGCCTTGTGGGAACCAGACCGCCAACAGTGGACGAGTGGGAGAAATACGAGATGCATCACCGCTCCAGACTGGCATTCAAGCCGGGACTTACCGGTATGTGGCAAGTCAGCGGAAGAAGTAATATCACAGACTTTGAAGAAGTTGTAAGACTGGATACCGAGTATATTAAAAAGTGGAGTCCGGGGTTGGATATTATGATTCTGTTTAAGACCGTGGCTGTTGTGCTGGGGAAGGTTGGATCGAAGTAGGATTGTTGTAAAAGGTCAATAAAAAGCATACGAAATGCTGAAAAGGCTACTTCTTTTAA
Organism: Coprococcus comes ATCC 27758; assembly: GCF_025149785.1. Taxonomy (GTDB): domain Bacteria; phylum Bacillota; class Clostridia; order Lachnospirales; family Lachnospiraceae; genus Allocoprococcus; species Allocoprococcus comes. Next base: position 1,307,280 of record NZ_CP102277.1, read on the forward strand.
GTATGTAGAGTGCAGAAATGTCTACTCAACAAAAGTACATAGATATAAAGGAGTAGAGGGGACAATATTGGTTGGAGAACATTATGAAAGATAGATTTGCAGTGTCCATGTTCGGACAAAAAAGACTGTCCCGTGAGGGCGGGATAGAGATTGTTGTAAAAGAATTGTGCACCAGAATGGCACGAGATGGATGTCAGGTTACCTGTTACAACAGATCTGGTCATCACGTGAGTGGTGCAGAGTATGACAATAAAATTGAATATGATGGAATCCGACAGAAATTTGTTCCAACTATTGAAGGAAAAGGTCTTGCAGCGGTGAGTTCCTCTTTCTTTGCGGCCCTGTACAGTGCTTTTGGAAAATATGATGTGGTACATATCCATGCAGAAGGTCCAGCTTTTTTCTCGTGGCTACCTAAGATGTTTGGAAAGAGGGTTGTGGTTACCATTCATGGTATAGACTGGCAACGGGAAAAATGGAAGTCAGGATTTGGCTCTAAATTCATCCGTCAGGGTGAAAAGAATGCTGTAAAGTATGCAGATGAAATCATCGTTCTGAGTAAAGGTGTTCAGGATTATTTCAGAGATACCTATGGCAGGGAGACACATTTCGTTCCGAATGGAGTGAACAGACCAGAAACCCGAGAAGCTGGTTTAATAACAGAAAAATTTGGACTGACGAAAGATTCCTACATATTATTTCTTGGTCGACTGGTACCGGAAAAAGGTATCCGGTATTTGGTTGAAGCGTTCAAGGATGTCAAAACAGATAAAAAGCTGGTCATCGCAGGCGGTTCCAGTGATACAGATTCCTTTATGAAGGAATTGAAAGAACTGGCGAAGGGTGACGATCGGATTCTCTTTACCGGATTTGTGCAGGGAGCGATGCTGGATGAATTATACAGCAACGCTTACATCTATACGCTGCCGTCTGATCTGGAAGGAATGCCATTAAGTCTTCTGGAAGCCATGAGTTATGGAAATGCTTGTCTGGTATCTGATATACCGGAATGTACCGAGGTGGTAGAAGATAAAGCAATCATATTCCGAAAATCCAATATCAAGGACCTGACAGAAAAACTGCAGGACGCATGCGATGATATTCGGAAGGTAGGAAAGTTAAAAGAACAGGCAGCCGACTTTATCTGTGCAAAATACAACTGGGATGAAGTAGTGGATAAAACACTTGCATTGTATGAGGAGAAGAGCCGATGAGAGTATTAATAATAAATAAATTTTTATATCCGAATGGCGGATCGGAGACGTACATATTTAAGCTGGGTGAGGCACTGGAGCAGCACGGACACGAGGTTCAGTACTTCGGTATGGAACACGAAGGCCGCTGTGTGGGCAACCGTGTCAATGCTTATACATCTGATATGGACTTCCACGGCGGCAGTAAACTGAGCAAGCTGACCTACCCGATCAAGACCATCTACAGCAAGGAAGCAAGAGAAAAATTAAGACTAGTACTAGATGACTTCAAGCCGGATGTCTGTCACCTGAACAATTTTAACTACCAGCTGACACCTTCCATCATTCTGGAAATCGTGAAGTGGCGCAAGGAGACCGGAAGAGATTGTAAGATCATCTTCACGGCACATGACTACCAGCTGGTCTGCCCGAACCACATGCTGAACAATCCGAACGCCCACCAGAACTGTGAGAAGTGTCTCGGCGGTCATTTCGCGAACTGCATGAAAGGCAAGTGCATTCACGGCTCCACGGCGAAATCTGCCATTGGCATGATGGAAGCGGAGTTCTGGAAGTGGAAAGGCACCTATAAGTACATTGACACCATGATCTGCTGCTCGGAGTTCATGAAGAGCAAGATGGACAGCAACCCGCTGTTTGCGACGAAGACCGTGGCAATGCACAACTTCATCGATAAGGTGGAGTGGAAAGAGACTCCAAAGAAGGATTACGTCCTCTACTTCGGCCGCTTCTCGGAGGAGAAGGGTATCGGTACGCTCATCAAGGTCTGTAAAGAACTGCAGGATGTGCAGTTCATCTTCGCCGGTACTGGCCCACTGGAAGAGACAGTAAATGGTATTAAGAACATCAAGAACGTTGGCTTCCAGAAAGGCGAGGCACTGGAGAAGCTGATCCGTGAGGCACGGTTCTCCATTTATCCTTCTGAGTGGTATGAGAACTGCCCGTTCTCTGTGATGGAATCCCAGATGTATGGCACACCAGTGCTGGGAGCGAACATCGGCGGTATCCCGGAACTGATTCAGGTTGGCAAGACCGGCGAGCTGTTTGAAAGCGGTAACGGGAAAGATTTGAAGAGAAAGATAGAGAAGCTCTGGGGTGATAAGAAGCTGTGTGCGGAGTACAGTGCGAACTGCAAGGACATCAGCTTCGATACCATCGATGAGTATTACGAGAAAATTATGAAAGTTTATAGATAAAAAGAGAGATAGAGGTATTAGAAAAATGGCTAACAATAACGAAAAGAAACTGAATGGTACGGTTATCGTCACTTACCGCTGCAATGCTCGTTGCTCCATGTGCAACCGTTATAAGGCACCTTCCAAGCCGGAAGAAGAAATCAGCATTGAAACCATCAAGAAGCTGCCGAAGATGTACTTTACCAACATCACCGGTGGTGAGCCGTTCATCCGTACCGACCTGAAGGATATCGTGCGTGAACTGTACAAGAAGTCTGACCGTATCGTTATTTCCACGAACGGTTTCTTCACAGATCGTATCGTTGATTTGTGTAAGGAGTTCCCTCAAATCGGTATTCGTATCTCTATCGAGGGTCTGGAGCAGACCAACAATGAGATTCGTGGCCTGCAGAACGGCTACCAGCGTGGTTACGGCACACTGAAGAAGCTGCGTGAAATGGGCATGAAGGATGTCGGTTTTGGTATGACCGTTCAGGACAAGAATGCTCCTGACCTGGTTCCGCTGTACAAAATCTCCAACGAGATGGGCATGGAGTTCGCAACAGCATCTCTGCACAACAGCTTCTACTTTGTTGAGGCCAAGAACATTATCCATGACCGTCCGATGGTTGCTAAGAACTTCGAGAATCTGGTCAACGAACTGCTTCGCAGCAACAGCCCGAAGAAGTGGTTTCGTGCGTACTTTAACCACGGCCTGATCAACTACATCTACGGTCAGAAGCGTCTGCTGCCTTGCGATATGAGCTTTGATACCTTCTTCATCGACCCGTATGGCGATGTCATGCCTTGCAACGGTACCAAGGACAAAGAGGTCATGGGCAACCTGAACAATCAAACCTGGGACGAGCTTTGGAACAGCCCTGAAGCAGAGAAGGTTCGTGCAAAGGTTCGCTGCTGTGACCGTGACTGCTGGATGATCGGTTCTGTCAGCCCGGCTATGCACAAGTACATCTGGAAGCCGGCTATCTGGGTTCTGGTTCACAAGTTCAAGGCTCTGTTCACCAAGCATCCGTACAGCATGTATGAGCTGAAAATCTGCCGCGATTATCGTGATGGCAAAGTTACTAAAGAGGATTTGGACAAGTGCAGCACCTGCGATATGAACTGTGTAATCAATAACGGCCTGAGTGAAGCCTCCAAGGAGCAGCTGAAGCATAAGACCGGCGAGGAAATCGTGGATGCTGATATTGCACAGCAGATGGAGACGAAGTAATGGGTGGCCGATTGGATAGGACGACTACGAATTGCTGTAAAGGAATTGCGGCAATAATTATCATGTTGCACCACATATCTTTTCGGTTATCAAATTTACCTGTGTATGTGAAACCGATTTGGTACATTGCTTTTCCGATAGTGGGATTCTTCTTCTTTATGTCAGGCTATGGCTTGACCTGTGGGTTACTGCAAAAGAGAAATTATCTTCAAGGTTTTCTGTCCAAAAGGCTTTTGAACATTATTGCTCCCTATGTGATAGTCGCAATCGTCTGGATAGGACTGGAAATTATCGGGGGGGGGGCAAACACCTACAAGAGCAATTGCTGAAGTATTTACAATTCGATACATTCAACCGCTTTGGTTTATATGGGTGATTATAGCCGTATACATTGTATTCTATGCAGTGTTTAACCATACAGAAATCAATGTAGGAGCATATTGGTTTGCGGTTATAACTATTGCTTATATCTTGATAAGTGCTTTTGTTAACCCGCGAGATGAAATGTATGCATCTATTATTGGAATGCCTCTCGGCATTTTGTGGGCGATGTATGAGAGAAAAATTGATTCTTATTTTGAAATCGGTTTTTTGAGGAAAGAAATTGTTGCAATTGTAGCTTTTGTAATTTTGTTTATCGGAAGACTCACATTAAGTGTGGTGGGTTTTGATAATCAATTGTTTCAGTCGGTTCTTCGGAATATTATCACGATAGCATTTATTGTTCCTCTAATTGAATTATTGAAAAAAGTGAAGATACAGAAAAGATTTCTGATTTGGTTAGGAACAATATCTTATGAAATTTATATCATCCATCCGTTTATTCTTTATTTCTTTGAAAAGGAGACAACGGAAGGAAAACAAGTAGGTAACTTGGAAATTGTATTGTGGACAATTGGATTAACCCTACTTTTGTCAAGTGTGTTGCAGATTGTCCAGGATAATTTAGTTAGAAAAGTGAAATTATAAAAATGATAGGGGTCTAAAATGAGCAATATAACAGTTCTTACACCCGCCTACAATAGAGGAAAACTTCTGGAAAAACTATATGAATCCTTATGTGCTCAGGACTGTAAGGACTTTGAGTGGCTCATTGTAGATGATGGTAGTACGGATGATACAAGCGAACGTGTCGAGCAAATGAAACAGACGGCAGATTTTCCAATTTCTTATCATAAAAAAGAAAATGGCGGAAAGCACACGGCTCTGAATTATGCATATCAGTTTATAAAGGCTCCGTTGACATTTATTGTTGACAGCGATGATTCTCTTACAGTAGATGCAATTTCTTGTGTCAATGAGATTTATAAAAAGTACAAAAACGAGAGTGATCTTTGTGGCTTTAGCTTTTTGAGAGGAAAGCCGGATGGTGGATATCTAAGTACATCTGGTGTGCCACAGGATGGGATGAAAGAGTCCTATGTTGAGTGCCGAATTAATAGAAATATTGGTGGAGATATGGCGGAAGTATGGTATACGCACTGTCTAAAAGAATATCTATTTCCTGAGTTTCAAGGGGAAAAGTTTCTAGGTGAGGATATCGTTTGGGTTAGAATGTCTGAAAAGTATAAAATGCGATTCTTTAATCGTGTAATTTACATTTCAGATTATCTCGAAGATGGTCTGACTAATAACCGTAGAAAACACAATATAAAGTCCCCGAATGGATGCATAGCTAGAGCAGAGGCATTCTTGGACTCGAATGCTTGCATGAAAATAAGAATCAAATCAATGCTGCAGTATCAAATATACGGAAAGTTCGCTGGAAGAAAAAGTGGTGAGCTTTTGAGTAATAGTAGTGACAAAATTTTATATTGTGCTCTTTTCCTTCCGAGTCAATTATTGTATGGAAAGTGGAAACGAGATATAAAAGAATAATTATGTCATGCAACTGCTCTAGTTAAAGTGGGATTGAGGAAGATGTGGAGAGGACAAGGATTAGGGAATGAAGAGGGGAGCATATATTTTGCCGTATTTTGACCATCTTCCCAAAGAGTTTGAAGTTGGAACGCCTATTGTCACAACAGACGTTCCGCTAAATTCTACCTATATCAAAGATTATCAACTTGGCATTGCGAAGAAACAGTGGAATAAATCCGATTTGAATGACGTGGTTTCTAACAGTGAAATGTATATTGAAAACTGCATGAAATACAGATACAAACTTTCTACAAAACAAAGGGTAGAACAATTTTTAGAGATAGAAAGAGAAAGGCTTGACGATGGAAAAAAGTAAAAAACAATATTTTAATGAAATAAATATAATGCGTGGAATGGCTGTGCTTTGTGTCGTCATTGGACATTCTTTTAATCCGACAGAAACGCCTACTATTTTGGGTTTTATAAAAAGTTTTGTTTATTGTTTTCATATGCCAGCTTTTTTCTTTATTAGCGGATTTCTTGAAGGCGAGAAAAGACGTAGCATTAGCGAAAAGAAACAAGCTATTGTAAAAAAAGCTAAGCGGCTGATGGTGCCGTATTTCTTTTTAACAGTGGTCACAGCCGTTCTTAAGCTATTATTTGGAGCATTTGCAAGGAATCCACTTAATTATTCTACTCTTGCAGTAGATGTTTTAATTGGAAGAAACAATCCGAATGGTGGTCTTTGGTTTCTGTATGCTTTGTTTGTTATTTCTATTTTTGGAATCTTATTTGATAGTGTGAGTCGTACGGTTTTAGCGGGTGTTATGTTTGTACTATATATGCTAAACACTGTTGTATTAAAACAGTCTGGATATATTGTTGGCTTTTTCTTGAGTTACGCATGGATTTACTTTATGGGCGGTGCTGTGAGAAAGCATCTTTTTGAAATAATAAAGAATTCCGAACTACTCATGTCAGTAAAAGGAATAGTGTTAATAGCGGTTGTTTCCGTAGGATATATGATGCTTGCGTTTGTTAGTATTTATAAGTCTCAGTCTTGGAGTTTGGCAACTGCAGTAACCGTTATTGGCGTATTTCTGCTTTTTGTTATTGCAGTGCAGATTGAACATTACCATTGTGGAGAAAAGCTATGGATGGTGCTAGGTGATTATGGAATGGATATATATATGATTGGTTATTATGTGCAGCAGGCGATTTTTGTTGTATGTGGAAAAATTTTAGGATTTGATTATTTAGTATACGCATGGATGATGCTGTTTTTTGGATTGATTGCTCCGATTTTTCTGTCAAAATACGTCGTTAGAAAAAATCATATGCTTTCAACATTGATTCTTGGGAGGTGAAATGGTGAATTATCTTATTTCTGCATATAGCGTGAACCCTTATAAGGGTTCAGAGGATAGTATTGGTTGGAATTGGGTTTTACAGTATGAGAAAAACTATAAAGAAGGAGATAGAATAATCCTTCTTACTAAGAAATTCAATGAGAAGGACACGAGAAGAGGTCTCAAAGAATTTAATATACAACATGTCGAATTAGTTATTGTTGATGTCCCTAATGCACTTAACTGGTTCAGAGAAAAGCATTCCGCTTTTCATCATATGTATTATATTTTATGGCAGCATTGGGCATGGCTTTGGGTTAAACATTCAGGAATCCATTTTGATGTAATTCATCATGTTACTATGAATGATTACAGAATCCCAAGTGAGTTATATAAGGCTAAAGGTGCAAAGGTGATTTGGGGGCCAATGGGAGGTGCGCAGGTAACACCAAGGCCATTGAAGGTCTATGAAAAGAATCAACTGGTTGCGAGTTTTAGAGAGTTTGTAAATAAGAGCTGTTCATGGAATCCCTTTTATAAGAAAGCACTGCGCTCATATTATAAGATATATTGCATAAATAATGAAACTCAAAAGCAAATTTCTCGCATCGTAGGAAAAGATGTGCCATTAATGCCGGAGTTGGCATTAAGAGATGAATACAAAAACCTTCCTATTCGGAAAGGAAACAACGATATTCTCAAAATCGTTTTTGTAGGAAGATTGATTGGAAAAAAAGGAATAGCTTTTCTTGTTGACGCTCTTTCTTTGATGCCTACCGATATGAATTGGGAACTCTTGATTTTTGGTGATGGCGATGATCATGCATTAATTGAAAAACAAATAGCAGATAGTGGTATTGGAAAAAATGTAAAATTAATGGGTAACCGTCCGCTGAATCAAATTGCTGAAGCATATCAGCAGGCAGATGTTTTTGTTTTGCCGAGTCTTAGAGAAACAAGTGGAAATGTGCTGCTCGAGGCAATGGCATATGCAGTGCCAATAGTTGCATTTGATACAAGTTTTTGTAGGCTGCTAAAAGAAGTTGACTGCGGTGTATTCGTAAATACGGACCAGGCACTTGAAGGCATCAAGGAAGACTGGTGCAAAGCAATTGTAACATTAGGACAGGACAAAGAACTGGCAAAGCAGATGGGACTAAATGGTTATAAATATGTGAACAGTAAGCTAACATGGGATGAGAAGTATAGAATTATTGTTAACGATATGTAATTGTAGTACTGCTGTATGAAAAATACAGTTTAGCGCATCTATGAGGAGAATATGATGAAGCAAACAGAAGAAAAAATTAAATTTAGTGTTGTACTGCCAATTTATAATGTGGAAAAATATCTGAATAGATGCCTTGATAGTGTCATGAATCAGACCTACAAAAAGCTTGAAATTATTCTTGTTGATGACGGCTCTCCGGATAATTGCCCACAAATGTGTGATAATTGGGAAAAAGTTGATGATCGTATTAAGGTTGTACATAAAAAAAATGCTGGTCTGGGTGAGGCGAGAAATTCTGGCTTAGATGTTGCTACTGGAGATTATATTGCTTTTTTTGATAGTGATGACTATATTGATACAAGACTGTTTGAAGAATTATATACAGTCATAATTTCAGATAATCCAGATTTGATTGAATTTGGACATCATGACGTTGATAGACAGGGAAATATTACCAAAACATTTATTCCAAAAACACCGTTGGAAAAGTATGAAGGTGAAGAAGTTTTATCAAAATTCCTACCTGAGTTGATTTGTACAGATCCTAAAACAGGAACAGCCAGTGACTTGTTAATGAGCGCGTGGAGTTGCTTATATAGAAGACAACTATTGGCAGAATGCAACTTCCATTTTGTCTCCGAAAGAAAGTATATTAGTGAAGATGTGTATTCGCTAATGAAACTCATGCCGAATGTACATAGTGTTAATGTTGTACATAAGGCATATTATTATTATTGCGAAAATGACCAGTCGCTTACACATGTATATAAGCCAGATCGCTTTGAAAAGCTTGTCGCATTTCAACTGCATTTAGAAGAATTATGTGCATCAGATGTCTACAGCGATGAAGTGAGATACAGGATTAAAAGACCTTTTTTGGATAACTTGCTTGCTTGTATGAAAAGCGAAGTCAATTGTGTAAAAGAAATTGGTGTTAAAGAAATCCATCGTTCGATTTCCCAAATGTGTACAAATAAGATGGTTCAAAAAATTGTATGGATGGTACCAGATGCTAGTTTTTCAAGAGCAAGAAGAATGATTCATTTTTGTATTAGACATAAGATGAGTTTCAGCACTATTGCGTTGATAAGAGCTCAACAATATTTAGGGAGATAAAAGTATGCGAAGAGAATTATTTATAGTTACACCAAAGAAGTGCATATTTTGGATACTATACGCATGCATTGTGTTCTCTGTAGCGTATAGTTTGTTTGGTATTAGCCTTTCAACATTCTATTTGTGTGATGTTTTGAATTTGATGTTGCTTTACTTTGAAGCAAAGTATATTAAGGAGATTAAAAATCGATGCGCCCCTCTTCTCTATATTTTGATTGCACTTTTGCTGTTTTTAATGGTTGGCGCTGGAATAAATTATGTAAAACCGTTGCTCATTTTTTGGGGAATAAGAAATCTCTGCCGCTATTTTATATTGTTTTTTGGAGTAATTCTCTTTTTTACACTTGATGATGTCGAAAAAGTGATTCGGTTTTATTTTGCATCACAAATACTTAATGCGCTTGTTGGTATATATAAGTATTTTGTCCTTGGGCTTTTTAGCGATGATTTTGGTGGAGGAATTTTTTGGGGCGGTGGTGGCTTGAATCCATTCTGCCTGTTGCTTTTATGCTTTTACTCAAGCCTTTATTTTGCTAAAAAAACTACATTCAAAAAATTTGCGGTTATTATTGCGGCTACATTTATGCTAGGTGCAATGGCTGAGGAAAAGATGATGTTAATGTTGGCCGTGTTATGCATTATTTTGTCAGCACTGATTAATCAATATGTTGAAAAAGGTCTTACAGTTAGAAAGTTAGGTATTCTAGTTGGTTTATTACTGGGCTTTGTGGTTGTTATCAATTTGGTTGATCGTTTGGCACCGGATATGTTGAAAATTCTTTTTAATAAAAAGAATTTTATGGATTATGCAACTGCGACTTTTGATGAGGGGTATAGAATTCCACGTGTCGGATCATTCCAAGTGATTAATAATTTATTCCTGAGAACTCCGATTAAAGAGTGGTTTGGTTTGGGTATTGGTAATTGTGACACATCTGCATTTTCATTTTTTCAGAGTGACTTTTACAGAGCTTATGGAGACTATAATTATCGCTGGTTTACAAATCAATGGACGTATTTGGAATGCGGAATTGGCGGTTTTGGATTGTACGTGTTTTTCTTTATTACATTGATTATTACGTTGTTGGCAAAGTTAAAAAGGTATCCTAATGCGATTCGGCCATATATGATTGCAAGTGCTATTTTCACAGTCGCTATGATTTTTTTGATGTGGCACAGCTCAGCAATTCGAGTGGATACAGCTTATATAATTTATTTTGGAATGGCAATTGGTTTTGTAGCAATGCAGTATGATAGCAACGAAATTAAGGAGGATTGCTAAAGTGAATATAAAAAGCATTTTGAGAAAGACCGCTTATGGGTATAAGGCAGAATCATCATCTTATATTGAACACTTAAGATCGATAGGAATGAAAATTGGAAGCGATTGCATTATATATGTCCCGACAAAGACGCTAATTGATGAGCAGTATCCGTGGATGATTACTATTGGTGATCATGTAAGGATTACTGAGGGTGTAAAAATTTTAACACACGATTATTCATGGTCGGTTCTTAAAAATTGTCGGGGGGGGATCCTTGGAGCTAGTGGTATCGTCGAAATAGGAAACAATGTATTTATTGGTATGAATACAATTATAGAAAGAAATGTGAAAATAGGCGATAACGTTGTGGTTGGAGCAGGGAGTCTAGTTACAAAGGATTGCGAGTCTGACAGCGTTTATGCGGGCGTTCCAGCGAGAAAGTTGATGAGTATTAATGAATTCTTTGACAAACGTTACGCTAAACAAAAGGCTGAAGCGAAAGAATTAGCTCAGAGGTATTATGAGCGTTTTAAACGTCGGCCCGATCCAGAGGTTTTTCATGAGTACTTTATGCTGTTTGAAACAAAAAGTAGCGTTTTAATAAACAATGTGTTTTCAAATAAGCTTAAGCTAGGCAATACAGAAAAGCAGTCAATTGAGTATATGGAAGAACATGCTCCTGAATTTTCTAATTATGAAGAATTTATGAGGTATTGTTTTGATGATGAGGAAGAAAAATAAAAGATGTGTCTTGATTTTACCCTACTTTGGACAATTTAATAATTATTTCCCGCTTTTTCTTAAATCATGTGAGGCCAACCCTACATACACATGGATGATTTTTACTGACAATGAGTTTAAGTATGTCTGTCCAGAAAATGTTCATGTTATTAAAACTACACTTGATGAAATACGTAAGATAGCTAACGAAAAATTTGGATTTAAGATTGTACTTGAATCAGCGTATAAATTATGTGATTACAAACCTGCCTATGGGTTTCTGTTTGAGAAATACATTAAGGATTTTGATTACTGGGGTCACTGTGATTGCGATTTGATTTTTGGAAACCTCGAAAAAAATGTTACACCATTGTTGAACGAGGACTATGATAAATTGTTCGCTGCGGGACATTTGACAATATATAAAAACACGTATGATAATAATCGTCGCTTTATGAAGTCTTTTAAAGGACGCGTTTTATATAAAGAAGCATTTACAACGGACAAAATATTTGTGTTCGATGAAGACTGTAATGGTCACGACAATGTTCATAGTATTTTTCGTGAAGATGGAGCAAGGATTTATGAAAAGGATTTAAGCATGAATCCTTCTGTCTTTTCTGCAAAATTTATTAGAGCATTTTATGATGTTTCTAAACACGACTTTGTTAATGAAACGTATAAAAAAGCACGGTATTATTGGAATAATGGAAATGTTTTGCGAATCGAGTGGAATGGTTCGAAACTAGTTCAAACAGAATTTGCTTATATTCATCTCCAAATGCGTAAAATGCGTGTTAAAGTGTCTGTACAAGATGCGTGTTTTGAAATCTTGCCAGATAGGTTTGTTGAGCAAGAGTTGCCGAAAAATCGTAGCGAACTACATTTGTTAACAATCGGATGGCCATATTTGTACTGGATTGATAAATATAAGAAGCGGGTAACTAGAAAGTGGAAGAAGATCGTTAGAAAGACAATCTGATGATGATATATATATTGTGTCCAGTCATTTAAGAGTACAAGGAAGATGAGGATGAATTTATGATACCTAAAGTAATACACTATTGCTGGTTTGGAGGGAATCCTCTTCCAGAAGAAGCAAAGCGTTGTATAGAATCATGGAAAAAGTATTGCCCAGACTACAAGATAATAGAGTGGAATGAAAATAATTACGATGTGAATAGCAATGAATATATGAAAGCCGCTTATAAAGAAAAAAAATGGGCTTTTGTATCTGATTATGCCAGAATTGATGTCGTGTATAAGTACGGTGGCATATATATGGACACTGATGTTGAGTTAGTAAAGGAGCTTGATAGTTTTTTAAATGATAGAATGTATTGTGGGTGGGAAATGAGAGACCCATTGCTAGACAAACTGGGAAGAAGCTATGAGAATTCTGTGGCGTTTGGATTGGGATTTGGTGCAGAGAAAGGTCATCCAGCTTTGAAAAAGATTCTTGATTTATATGATAGGATTTCCTTTTATAACGAAGATGGAACTCTGAATTTAATTGCGTGTCCGCATTATCAAACGGAAATCCTAAAAGAATATGGACTAGATGATACAAGGAGAACATATCAACACTTAGATGCAGGAATTGTGGTCTATGAAGAAGAAGTGTTTTCGCCGAAGTCACCACTAACAGGGAAAACAACAATTACAAACAAAACTGTAAGTATCCATCAATTTTCAATGACTTGGATTAATGCAAAAGAAAGAAAACTTCAGAATATAGAATGGAATCTTACAGAACGGTTTGGATATGGATTTGCTCATACGGTTACTAAGATTATTTCTTTGCCGTATAGAGTAGAAAAAAAGATAACTAAGATAGTGAAAAAGTCCCAATAAGGTTGACTGTGTAGAAATTCGATGTTAAATAATGGAAGGAGTTCTTGGACAATAGTCCGTAAAAGATAATGCAAAAATCATTAACTAAAAATTCAATATATAACGTAATTTATACGATAGCTAATATCCTGTTTCCTTTTGCTACATCTATTTATGTCTCAAGGATTCTTCTGCCGGCCGGCGTTGGTAAAGTGGCTTCTGCACAGAATATTGTTTCCTATTTTGTGACACTTGCAGCACTTGGATTGCCATCCTATGGAGTACGAGAGTTTGCAAAAGTTAGAGAAAAAAAACATGAAAGAAACAAATTGTTCACCGAGCTTCTACTTGTGAATATTATATCGACAACTTTGGCAGTTGTTGGATTCATTGGTCTAGTTGTTGCTAATGAGGGTTTTAATGGACAATGGACACTTTATGTAGCCTGTGGTCTTTCTATTGTCTTTAATTATCTTAACATTGACTGGATGTATCAGGGCCTGGAAGAATATGGATATATTACAGGGCGAAGCTTACTTATTAAAGGCCTCTCTCTTTTGGCATTATTTTTATTTGTGAAAACAAGGGAAGATTATGTAATATATGCGCTTATATCTAGTTTGGCCACAGGCGGAAATTATGTTTTTAATGTTCTGAACGCAAGAAAATATGTCGCACTTGATTTCTCTAGAATCGAGTTAAAACGCCATATGAAACCTGTTATCTTGATTGCGTGTATTATATTCTTATCGAGTATTTACAATAAAATTGATGTGACAATGCTTAACATCTTGGCGACGGATGAATCTGTTGGATACTACACATACGCACAGAAGACAATTATAATGGTTTTGACTATGGCGAATGCTATTACTGCTGCATTGCTACCAAGGCTTAGCTATTACTATGACAATGACAGACAAGGATTTTATAAATTATTAGATAAAGGTTTTCAAGTCCTATGTTTTATGACTTTTCCGATGACAGTAGGAATGGCGCTTGTTGCTCCGCAAGCAGTTGAGTTCTTATACGGCGAGGCCTTTGAACCCGCTGTTTTAACAATACGCTTGATGTGTCCTCTGATTCTGATCAAAGGCTTTGGAGATTTGTTCTGTTACCAGCTTGTTTATAGTACAAAGAGTGAAAAGATTATTTTGCCTGCTTCAGCATCTGCATCTGTGATAAATATTATAACGAATGCAGCTTTAATTCCTACACTTCTTCAAAATGGTGCTGTAATAGCTTCTGTATTTAGTGAACTGGTCACAAATGCTGTTCAATTCATCTATATGAAGAAAAAGGTGAAATTTACCATTAATATGAAAGCATTGACGAAGGGGCTTATTAGTACAGCAGTGATGACATTGAGTGTCTACATCATTATGCAGTTTAAATTGCCAAATACTATTGGGCTTATATTAGAGATTTTATGTGGTGTTATCGCATACACAGCAGTAAACTTAGTTATGAAGAATACCTTGATATTCGAGATTGTGAATAAAGTGAAAGGGAAAATCTCACATAAGGCCTAAATATGAAGAAAGTGGGATGATGGATGAAGTGCAACGCAATAAAGATTACAAACTGATAGATTTGATAAAATTTTTGTGTGCATATCTTGTAATTGGGATACACACGAGACCACTTCAAGCTGTTAGTGTTCTCTTAGACAAAGTTGTGTACTATAATATATCAAACTATGCAGTACCGTTCTTTTATGCATGTACTGGATATTTCTTGATTGTTAAACAACCGGAAAAAGATTTGTATATAAAACTTGGCTACCGCATAAAAAAGATTTTTAATATTTATATCATATGGTCTATCGTATATTTGCCATTGACAGTTTATGGATGGTTTATTGAAGGAAATAAAACAGTAGAATATGCAGCTCTTTGTATTCGGAATTATATCCTCGTGGGAGATAATTTTTATTCATGGGCGCTATGGTATCTCAATGGTTTAATCTTCGCCTTGATTCTTATAGATATTTTATCAAAAAGAATTTCAATAGAAAAGATTGTAGGTTTTGGATCAGTGGCATATCTTGTTGGTATAGTTCTTACCGCTTTTGGGGGGCATCAAGACAAGCTACCGGCATTATTAGCATTTCCAGTTAATATTTATTTCTCAATCTTTGCGACGACAAGAAATGGTTTCTTTCAATCGTTAGTATTTGTTTCTTTAGGTATGTATATTGCTGACATTGAGAAGTCAGGTGAGTTGACAAAAATTCTTCACAAGGGAAAGATTGCACTATTTGCTTATCTAATAAAAATTCCTATAAGCCTTATCGGGGGGGGCAGTACCTCAGCCAGATGCTTGACCTTCCAATCTTTTTCGTGTTATTCTGCCTGATTATATATAAATGTCCAATGATGGAACTTCATGGAGATTTTTATAAGAAACTGAGAAACTTAAGTGGAACAATATATTTTGTCCATATGTATTTTGTGGCATTGTGTGCGCTTGTTTTGTATAAGGAAGATTACCATAATTTCGTATCCTTCTTTATTTGCGTAGGAAGTGCGACTTTAATTGCTATACTATTCAATTACATTAGGGAAAGGAAAAGATGCAAGTAGTAGCTGATGACGTTTTTTATAGTATATATCAATATTTAGGATTCGGGCTGATTTTCGCAGTAATATGCATGATCGCCTTGCCCGAAGTAGAACATAAAGGATTAAAGAAGTGCCTTATTCATCAGTGGCATATGCTTAGAACGGATAAGATCACTCGATATAAATTTGCATTCTTTACCATCCTGTTTATGGTGCTGTCTAGAACTTTGATTTGTCGCAGTATATGGCAATGTCCGTGGGAAAATATAATTGGGGAATGGGGAGTTTTCACTTCAGATGGCACCCTAAATACGGAAGGGATGCTTAATGTTCTTCTGTTTGTCCCACTTGCTTATTTTGGAGTGCTTGGTTTTTTTCAACAAGATGGATTGGACAAGGAAATCTTGTTTAATATTGTAAAGACTTCCTTTGGTTTTTCATGTTTAATTGAAATATGTCAGCTTTTTTTAAGAGTAGGAACATTTCAGTTATCGGATATTTTCCAAAATACGCTTGGTGGCTTTATAGGTGTAGCTGTTTGGGCTATGCAACAAAAAATAATGAAAAGAGGAAGAAAAAATATGAACACAACATTACTTATTATGGCAGCTGGTATCGGCAGCCGATTTGGAACGGGTATTAAGCAACTGGAACCGGTGGATGCTTCTAATCACATCATCATGGACTATTCCATCCATGATGCAATCGAAGCAGGCTTCAATCATGTGGTATTTATCATCCGTAAGGATATCGAGAAGGAGTTCAAAGAGGTCATTGGTGGTCGCATTGCCTCCATTTGCTCCTCTCACAACGTAACTGTAGACTACGCTTTCCAGGATATCAACGACATTCCGGGAACTCTGCCGGAAGGACGTACAAAGCCTTGGGGGACGGGGCAGGCAGTCCTTGCAGCAAAGGATGTCATCAAGACCCCGTTCATTGTCATAAATGCAGATGATTACTATGGAAAGGAAGGCTTCAAAGCCGTCCATGAGTATTTGGTGAATGGTGGCAAGTCTTGCATGGCAGGCTTTGTGCTGAAAAACACACTGTCCGATAACGGCGGCGTGACTCGTGGTATCTGCAAAATGGACGAGCAGAACAATCTGACTGAGGTTGTTGAGACTAAGAACATTGTAAAGACGGCAACCGGAGCAGAAGCAGACGGCGTAGTGGTTGATGTGAATTCTCTGGTTTCCATGAATATGTGGGGCTTGACTTCTGATTTCTTGGATGTGCTGGAGGAGGGCTTCCAGGAATTCTTCGAGAAAGAAGTACCTAGCAATCCTCTGAAAGCAGAGTATCTGATTCCTATCTTCATTGGTGAACTGCTGGAGCAGGGAAAGATGTCTGTCAAAGTATTGAAAACAAACGATACCTGGTACGGCATGACCTATCACGAGGATGTAGCAGCAGTAAAGGATAGCTTTAAAAAGATGCTGGAGAACGGTGTGTACAAGGCTGACCTGTTCAGTGATCTATGATTTACTGGGAGCGTAAGCTCCCTACGCTCCGGCAGATATTCTGGCGTTCTGAAGGACATAAAAAAACTGGAGCTGAAAGATATGAAGTTTAGAATTACGCTGAAAGCATGGCTACGCCAACCAGGTATGCTGCCTCTATGTGGCGGATGGTAGGCAACAAAAAGCATACAGCTTTTTGTTGGTTCGCTTTTTAAATAGGGAAATAAATTTATATGGCTAAATATTTTGGAACAGATGGCTTCCGTGGTGAAGCTGGTATTACATTAACAGCAGACCATGCCTACAAAGTAGGTCGTTTTCTGGGCTGGTATTATAATGTGTTGCGTGAGCGCAATGGTGACACTGATCCTGCTCGTATCGTCATTGGTAAGGATACTCGTCGCAGCTCCTATATGTTTGAATATAGTCTGGTGGCTGGTCTGACGGCTTCCGGTGCAGATGCTTATCTGCTCCACGTTACTACCACGCCGTCTGTAGCTTACATCGCTCGTGTGGATGACTTTGACTGCGGTATCATGATTTCTGCCAGCCATAATCCGTATTACGATAACGGCATTAAGCTGATCGACTGCTACGGTGAAAAAATGCCCGAGGAGATCCTGCTGTTGGTGGAGGACTATATTGACGGCAAGCTCCATGTATTTGACAAGGACTGGCCGGAGCTGCCTTTCGCTCATCGTGAGCATATCGGCTGCACTGTGGATTATGTGGCCGGACGCAACCGTTACATGGGTTATCTGATCTCTCTGGGTATCTATTCCTTCAAAGGTGTCAAGGTTGGTCTGGATTGCGCCAATGGTTCCAGCTGGAATATCGCTAAGAGCGTTTTCGATGCTTTGGGTGCTGACACCTACGTCATCAATAATAAGCCGAATGGCACGAACATCAACAACAACGCAGGTTCTACCCACATTGAGGGTCTTCAGAAGTTTGTTGTGGAGAAGGGCTTGGATGTTGGCTTTGCCTACGATGGTGATGCTGACCGCTGCCTGTGTGTGGACGAGAAGGGCAATGTTATCACTGGCGATCACATCCTGTACATCTACGGCTGCTATATGAAAGATCGTGGTAAGCTGTTAAATAATACAGTCGTTACCACAGTTATGTCCAACTTTGGTCTCTACAAGGCTTTTGATGAGCAGGGTATCGGCTACGCTAAGACTGCTGTGGATGACAAGTATGTTTACGAGTATATGGCAAAGAACGGTTGCCGTATTGGTGGTGAGCAGAGCGGCCATATCATCTTCTCCAAGTACGCAAGCACTGGTGACGGTATTCTGACCAGCTTGAAGATGATGGAAGTCATGCTGGCTAAGAAGAAGCCGATGAGTGAACTGGCAGCACCGCTGAAGATCTATCCGCAGGTGCTGGAAAATGTCCGCGTGATCGATAAGAAGGCTGCACAGAATGATCCTGCCGTGCAGGAAGCCGTGTCTAAGGTTGCTGAGGCTCTGGGCGATACCGGCCGTATTCTGGTGCGTGAGTCAGGCATTGAGCTGGTGGTTCGCGTGATGGTAGAAGCCCCTGACCATGATACCTGCCAGAAGTATGTTGATGAAGTGGTCAATGTGATCTGCGAAAAGGGATATAAGGCATAAAGTCAATGACGACTCTGGCAATTATCCGGAGTCGTTTTGCATAAAAGGGAAAGTATAATAGATAAAATAACGGGAGGGATAAAACTATGTGTGGAATCGTTGGTTTTACAGGAAATCGACAAGCAGCACCGATCCTGCTGGATGGTCTGTCAAAACTAGAATATAGAGGATATGACTCGGCCGGATTGGCTGTCCGTGACGGAGAAAATCTGGCACAGGTCGTGAAAGCGAAGGGACGCCTGTCCAATCTGATCGAGAAAACAGATGGCGGCAAGGCATTGAAAGGAACCTGTGGTATCGGTCATACTCGTTGGGCAACTCACGGTGAGCCGAGCCAGACTAATGCACATCCGCATGTTTCAGGCAACTGCACCCGTTCTGGTTCAGGCACAGTGGAGTCTGAGGTCGTTGGCGTACATAACGGCATCATTGAGAACTATACCGAACTGAAAGAAAAGCTGCTGAAGCACGGTTATACATTCTATAGTCAGACGGATACGGAAGTGGTCATCAAGCTGGTGGACTACTATTATAAGAAGTATAATCTCGGCCCTATCGATGCCATCGCTAAGACGATGGTGCGTGTCCGTGGTTCCTACGCTCTTGAGCTGATGTTCCGGGATTATCCGGGTGAGATTTGGGTGGCGCGTAAGGACAGCCCGATGATTATCGGCATTGCAGATGGTGAGACCTATGTGGCTTCGGATGTTCCGGCAATTCTGAAATACACTCGCAATGTATATTATATTGGTAACCTTGAGTTTGCAAAACTTGTTCCAGGCGAGGCTCATTTTTATAATCTCGATGGTGATGAGATCGAGAAGCAGACCACTGAAATCAAGTGGGATGCCGAGGCTGCCGAAAAAGGCGGCTTTGAGCATTTCATGATGAAAGAAATCCATGAGCAGCCGAAAGCTGTTCAGGATACCCTTAACTCTGTGATCAAGAACGGCGCCATCGACCTGTCCAGTGTGGAAATCACTGAGGATGAGATCAAAAACTTCGAGCAGATCTATATCGTTGCCTGTGGCTCTGCATGGCATGTGGGCATGGCTGCTCAGTATGTGCTGGAAGATATAGCGGATATCCCAGTGCGTGTGGAACTCGCATCTGAGTTCCGTTATCGGAAGATGCCGCTCAATCAGAAAGCACTGGTAATCGTTGTCAGCCAGTCTGGCGAGACAGCAGATACATTGGCTGCACTGCGACTTGCAAAAGAAAAAGGCATAACCACAATGGCAATCGTCAATGTGGTAGGCAGCAGTATTGCCCGTGAAGCGGACAAAGTGTTCTACACCCTTGCCGGTCCAGAAATCTCTGTTGCAACGACCAAGGCATACAGTGCACAGCTGGCAGCTATGTACTGTCTGGCGGTTCAGTTTGCGAAGGTTAGAGAAAAAATCACTGAAGAACAGTACGGTTACTATATTTCTGAACTGTTGACTCTCCCGGAGAAGATGCAGAAAACTTTGGAAGATAAAGAGCGCATTCAGTGGTTTGCAGCAAAGTATGCCAATGCACACGATGTGTTCTTTGTAGGCCGTGGCATTGATTATGCGGTCAGCTTGGAAGGCAGTCTGAAACTGAAAGAAATCAGCTACATTCACTCTGAAGCATACGCAGCGGGTGAACTGAAGCACGGAACCATCAGCTTGATCGAGCAGGGAACACTGGTTATTGGTGTGCTGACCCAGAGCAAGCTGTATGAGAAAACGGTAAGCAATATGTTGGAATGCAAGAGCCGTGGAGCTTACTTGATGGGTCTGACGACTTATGGAAACTACGAAATCGAAGATCAGGTGAACTTCACAGTTTATGTTCCAAAGGTGGACGAGCACTTTGTTGGTAGCCTGGCAGTGATTCCGTTGCAGCTACTCGGCTACTATGTGTCTGTAGCCAAGGGCCTGGATGTGGATAAGCCAAGAAATCTGGCGAAGAGTGTGACAGTAGAATAAAAGTTAGAAAGAGGAAGACGTTATGAAAACAACATTACTTATTATGGCAGCCGGTATCGGTAGCCGTTTTGGAACAGGAATCAAACAGTTGGAGCCAGTGGATGATGCTGGACATATCATCATGGATTACTCGATCCATGATGCGATCGAGGCTGGTTTCAATCATGTAGTATTTATCATCCGTAAGGATATCGAGAAGGAATTCAAAGAGGTCATCGGTGATCGCATTGCCTCCATTTGCTCTTCTCATAATGTAACTGTTGACTATGCTTTCCAAGATATCAATGATATCCCGGGAACTCTGCCAGAAGGCCGGACAAAGCCGTGGGGAACCGGTCAGGCCGTCCTTGCAGCGAAGAAGGTCATCAAGACTCCTTTTATTGTAATCAATGCAGATGATTACTATGGCAAGGAAGGCTTCAAGGCTGTTCATGAGTATCTGGTGAATGGCGGCAAGTCCTGCATGGCTGGCTTTGTGCTGAAGAACACGCTGTCCGATAACGGTGGTGTGACTCGTGGTATCTGCAAGATGGATGAGAATGGAAACTTGACTGAGGTTGTGGAAACCAAGAACATCGTCAAGACTGCAGATGGAGCAGAGGCAGACGGTGTGGTTGTTGATGTGAATTCTCTGGTATCCATGAATATGTGGGGTCTGACTCCAGATTTTCTGGATGTACTGGAGGAAGGCTTCAAAGAGTTCTTTGAGAAAGAAGTCCCGGGCAATCCTCTGAAAGCAGAGTATCTGATTCCCATCTTTATCGGTGAATTGTTGGAGCAGGGCAAGATGTCTGTGAAGGTTCTGAAAACCAATGATACATGGTATGGTATGACCTACCATGAAGATGTCGCAGCAGTAAAGGGCAGTTTCAAGGAGATGCTGGAGAACGGCGTGTACAAGGCTGACCTGTTCAGTGATCTGTAAACAGCGATGAAAGAAACGATTGATTTACTCGGAAAGATCATCACAAACATCCTGACTGCTCTCTATGAGCCATTTGGATTTTCACTCCTGCTTTCCTTCCTTGCCATGTTTTTCTACCTGTATGCGTATGAACCTTCCGCAGCAGGTAAAGGATGGAAGAGTGCCATAGTGACATGGTATCAGAAATTCAAAGAGAGTGTATTCTTTCGGAAGCTGTTTCTATTGGCGTTCGTGACTTCACTTATTCTATTCCGAACTCTGTTAAATCGCGATTTGTGGATGAATCCATTATCCAAAGTCATGGGCGGTTGGGGCATCTGGGAGACTGTGAACGGCGAACAGAAGTTGACCACCGAGTGTATCGAGAACGTAATCATGATGATGCCATTCTCAGCAGTAGTGATGTGGTCATTCGAAGAAATGATAGGAAACGGCTGGAAGAAGATACTGTGGTATAGCGGGAAGATAGCAGTTATCTTTTCTGTAAGTATTGAGACGCTACAATTATTGCTTCGCTTGGGTACATTCCAGCTATCAGACATCTTCTATAACACAGTCGGCGGAGTGCTAGGCGGCGTGTGTTACTGTGGAATCATGAAGGTAAGAAAGCGTCTGTAAAACTGAATGAAATTGTGATATGCAGGGAGCGGAAGCTCCCTGTGCTGCTCGAATGAATCACACACCTCTTTGTGGTGAGTAGCAGGCAACGATCTAAGAATCAGGGATCCGGTGATCGGCTGAGATGTGAAGGAATTGAGAGGAGGAATAGCTCATGCATGTGTATAAAGAACTCAGTTTTGTTGGAAATAAACCGGGATTAGACAGCTTGGCAAAAAATATATATACTGTGTTTCCTATGAATTGGATTAAGCCAAAACGTAATCAGATGTTGAAAGATTATATTCTTGCTGATTATGTTGGAGATCAAGCTCCTCATGCTGAAGTCTCAATTTATTATGGAAAAGATACCTGGCGTGACGGATATGTTAAGGTTTGTAATATTGTTCCACTACAAAAGAACCAACTAACTATTGAGGAATATAATCAGTTACTTGATTTGTTTTATAATGATATAGCTAAAGTGTATGGTCAAACACATGATGATATTAAAGTTGTCGGACCGTCATCGGGTCGTTTTAACCCACTTGATTATATTTCTGAATCGGCACTAAATAAATTAACTTTATTTTGTAATGCTGCAAATAAGTCTACTGGTTCATCGCATCCTTGTGATGAGGAACGTTGGTTTGATTTTATCTGTCAGACAGTGGATGATGGAAGAGTATTTGATTATGATACCTTGTCTAAATTTTTACAAGATGAGGAGTATTGGGGAAAGAAGGAAAAAGAATTTTTAGGTGTAATTGGACAGTTTGCATGGAGTGAAGAGAATGCGGAGGAACTTGCATCTGAGTACGATAACTATGTTCGGATTCTTCAGTACTATAAGAAAACAAGACTGGGAGAATAATGGGCATGTTGGATGTTGTTTTGACAATTATTAACGTGATACTTGCAGTTGTTTCCGCTCTTGGAGCATGGAATTCAATTAAATATTTTCGGAAAAGCAAGAATCTTACAATTTTTGCACAGACAAACAAAGCATTAGTTGAAGTACAAAAAATGTTAATAAAGTTACCAGAAGCATTGTCTGCTTCAAATTCTTCGAGACGGGGAAAGAAAGGACTTAGCTTACATAATACTTTATGCGATATCGGACAGGAACTTAATGCAAATTTGACTGAAATCAATTCAAATATACCAACAGAATATTCAGATGCGATTCGTCAATTACAGAATAAGGATGGATTTAACTTGCAGGCCTATATTAATTCGTATATTAGTGGCGAGGCAGTACAGAACAATGGTATTGATTCAGATGATTTCAATGTTTGTCAGGCGAGGCTTTTGGAAATACAAGACTATCTGAAAAAAGCGGCACTGGAAACAGAAGAGAAATTGAAATAAAAATACACCAGAAGTTATATTCGCTGATTACAGTGCTATACTTAAACAACTATAAAAGGAAAGAGGTTATCACCATGCCCAGAACGAAAGGCAGCAAAAACCGTCCCAAAACCAATACTACCAAAGACTACGCATTCCAGATTGCGGAGAAGCAAGAGACTATTGCGTCTCTGAATACCGAGATCGCATCCATCCAGAAAGCGATCGAAGAGCAGAAGAACACACTGAAAGAGTAGAAGACTGCTTTGAAGAAGACCGAAAAAGAAGTGGCATCCTTGGAAGCAAAGAAGGCAAAGGCAGATGCTAAGGCCGCTGGAGAAGCTAAGAAGATCGAAGCCGAGAGTGTGGTTAAGAAATTATTAGCCAGCGGCATGAGTGCGGATGAGATTCTCGAAAAATTGAAATAAGATCGGCCGTGTGGACAAACTGAACTCCAGAAGTTCACACGGTATTTTTTGAAGGCTGCTATATAGTTTATAACGGAAATAAAAGAAGAACAAAAATAAAAGAAATGGAGCGTGAAAAAAATGAACTTATCTAAAATACACCACATCGCGATCATCGTATCCGACTACGAAGTCGCAAAGGAGTTCTATGTGAACAAGCTGGGCTTCTCTGTTATCAGAGAAAACTACCGTCCAGAGCGTAAAGATTGGAAGCTAGATCTGCGTGTTAACGAAAACACAGAGCTGGAGATTTTCGCTGAGGAAAATCCTCCGAAGCGTGTGAACCGCCCGGAGGCCTGTGGGCTGCGTCATCTTGCGTTCTGCGTTGATAGCGTGGAACAGACGGTGAAAGAACTAGCAGAGGTTGGGATTGAATGTGAGCCAATCCGTGTTGACGATTATACCGGCAAGAAGATGACTTTCTTCCATGACCCGGATGGACTGCCACTGGAGCTACATGAGTAAAATGAAGAAAACAAGAAAACCAGGCGGCGGCCGGAAGAAGCTGAAGCCGGAGTACGATGCCGGGAAGAATCTGAAAGAGCAGATGGAAAGTGCTGTGGCACTTTATGATTCTGAGATGTCCTTGCAGGCCATCGGCGAAGAACTGGGATTAAATCCAATCAAAGTAAGAAAGCTGCTCATCACGGCCGGTGTGTATGAATCTGAAGTGGCGGAGAAGGTGCAAGCTACCTTTCAAGAATACCGTGAAACACAAGACTACAAAACCTCCATACTCTCAACTGCAAACACTCTGAAACTTTCCAAAGCCTCCGTCACCTCGTACTTGCCATATCGGAAAGGTGTGTACTTCACAAGCACAGCAGAAAAAGGGAAGATCTGATTATTCCGGGGCTCTCTGAGCCACCTGTCCGGACTTTGAGAGCCATATATTCCGGTAATTCAGAGCCACCTTATTGGGCTCTATTACATATATTTCCTTTATACTGTAAAGACACACCCTTGGTGTGAATACAGATAAAGGAGGTCGTAAGTTATGACCAAGTATCGTGAAATCCTACGCTTGAAAAGCTTAGGATTCAGTGAGAGGAACATCGCACAGAGTTGCGGTGTATCCAGAAACACAGTCGCCAAGGTTTTGAAAAAAGCAGCGGAAATCAATCTTTCATGGCCGCTGGATTTTGACATGACCGACAGTGCACTAGAGGAGCTGATGTTTCCTAAAGATAAGTCGGCAACGAATAAACGTATGCCAAACTTTAACTACATCCGCAAAGAACTTCTGCGGAACGGCGTAAACAAAAAGCTTCTCTGGGTAGAATACTGTGAGGAGTGCCGCATGAACAGCGAAGAGCCTCTAATGTATTCTCAGTTCTGCTACTACATCCAGAAGGATGAAGAAAAACGCAGGGCTACCATGCATATCCCTAGAAAACCAGGTGAACAGATTGAAGTTGACTGGGCAGGTGACCCTGCTCACATCATTGATCCGGACACCGGAGAAATAACAGATGCATGGATATTTGTAGGTGTATTAACTTACAGTCAGTATGCTTTTGTAAAAGCATATATGAATGAGAAAACTGACAACTGGATCAAAGCTCATATCCAGATGTTTGATTTCTTTGGCGGTGTCACACCTATGCTCGTTTCTGATAACTGCACAACCGCAGTGAATCATAAAAAGAGTGACTGGTACAACACTGCCTTAAACACAACTTATCATGAGATGGCAGAACATTACAATCTTGCCATCCTTCCGGCCAGAGTCCGGAAACCCAAAGATAAACCGAATGTAGAGGGATCGGTAGGAAAGATATCCACATGGATAACAGCAGCCCTTCGCAATGAACAGTTTTTCTCTCTTGCAGAATTGAATGCTTCAATCCGTGAAAAACTGGATGCCTACAACGCCCGTAAATTCCAGAAAAAGGAATGTAGCAGACTCAGTTTATTTCTTGGGGAAGAAATGCCATTACTGGCTCCGTTGCCTGCTACACCTTTTGAACTGGCTGAGTGGAAACAAGCCACCGTCCAGTTTAACTATCACATCGCAGTAGACAGAATGTTCTACTCCGTGCCTTATCAGTATATCAAAAATAAAGTTGATGTGCGTATAACAGATACAACGGTTGAAATATTTTATAATCACAATCGTATTGCCTCTCACAGACGACTCTATGGAAGAAGCAGTCAGTATTCTACAGTGACAGAACATATGCCGCAGGAACACCAGAAATATCTGGAATGGAACGGTGACCGGTTCCGTAAGTGGGCTGATTCGATTGGAATTAACACAAGTAAGGTTGTCGATGCAATACTTACCTCCGGCAGGATTGAACAGCAATCCTACAGAAGCTGCATGGGATTACTGAAACTGGCAGAAAAATATTCGCCAGAAAAGCTGGAACAGGTCTGCGCTAAGGCGCTCTCTTATTCCGGTAAACCCAGCTATAAAAGTATCAAAAATCTATTGGTTGCAACAAAGGATGCACCTGATACCGAATCAGAATCATCTCAAGTAGAAAAACCACACGGCATAACCAGAGGAGCCAAATACTATGGAGGTAAACAATCATGACAAATCAAAGTACAATCGATAAACTTATTGAAATGCGTCTGACTGCTATGGCAGATGCATTCCGCATCCAGATGGATGATCCTGCAATGAAGGAAGTTCCATTCGAAGATCGCTTCGGTATGCTTGTTGATGTCGAGTATAGCAACCGTAAAAACAATCGTCTGAAAAGGCTGATCCGCCAGGCTGAGTTTGAACAGCCAGATGCCAGCATCGCAGCGATCGATTACCATTCTGGACGAAAGCTGAACAAAGCACTAATCAACCGTCTGGCAACCTGTGAATACATTACAGAATACCGGAACATCTTTATTACTGGAGCAACCGGAAGTGGTAAAACTTATATGGCCTGTGCCTTTGGCATGGAAGCATGCAAGCACTATTACTCAGTACGGTATGTACGGCTTCCTGATCTATTATTGGACTTACAGGCTGCCAGGGACAATGGAACTTTCTCGAATGTCCTGAAGAAATATACCAAGCCAATAGTACTGATCCTTGATGAGTGGCTGCTTCTTAAACTGACCGAAGCTGAAGCCAGAAATCTTTTTGAACTGATACATAAAAGACGTAAAAAATCTTCAACAATCTTTTGTTCTCAGTTCCGTGAAAGTGAATGGTACCAGCAAATCTGTGATGGTGAAAGTACTCTTGCCGATGCTATCATGGATCGTATTTCGTATGATTCCTATAAAATCGATATTGAAAGTGTTGACCCAGCTAAAGACCTCTCTATGAGAGAAGTATATGGACTGGATCCAGCAATGGCAAAGTAACTTAATAAACAAACTGAGGTGGCTCCGTTAGTCCGGACAGGTGGCTCTCGCCACACCGGACTGGCGGCTCTGCCGCACCGTAATATTCAAGATCAGTGTCGGAGCAGAGCGGCAGCGGAGATACAGAACAATGAAGCGGTGGAGGGCCGATCCGACAGAAGAAAACTTCTGGGGTGTGGTTCTGGCCTATACTGGAGTAAAATTTAAGACCTACTCCGGGTTGCCATTCTCTTACGAAATTAAAAAAGGCAGGAATGGAGCGTACACGAAAGAGCTGTGGATCGACCGCCGGGAGAAGAGTAAAAGTCTGGCGTGGAGTTCAGTGCTGCTGGCACTGAAGAATATTAAAGAAGAAGTAGTAGAGAGACCCAAAGCTCTGGGCGATATTCGAGGCGTGACCTACATATACGGAATGTTCTATCGGTTCGGGCTAATCGATGTGCCGGACGAAGTGAAGGAGAAGATGGGTCATCCGAAAAACCGCAAAAAACAGGTTGCTATGTACAGAAGTGTGCGGTAATATGTGCCATAACTGAGGATGTGAATTTCAGTTGGAAAGGATGGCAGCATTATAGAAAAATTGAAGGAAATGCTGGAGAAGTATTTGAAGAAAACGGAACCGGAGTATTATCCGCCAGTGGAGAATCTGCTGGATCTGATCTGCGAGCATTACACGGAGAACAACCCAGTAGAGAAAAACACAGTTGCCGGGAAAGCAGCAAAGGCCAAGGAAAAGGAGCTGGAAGAGTGGCTGAGAGGGCTGGATGGAATGGATAGGCTCGTAGATGACTACGTCGGAGATAAGATTCCGCTTTGGGAGAAGATCATGGACCGACAGGGAACGGTGTGCTGTGCATGGGAAAAGACCGCTTTTGAGGAAGGCCTGAAAGTAGGAATTCGGCTCATGATGGAAGTGTATAGTTTGTGATGGAAATAAAGTGAACAAGAAGATCATAACCGGCCATCTTGTTTGAATACTCATAGTAATTATCTTCACTATGCGCATGGGCGGATTCTTGAAGCAGATAATTCGCACGGATATATTTAACAGTCCTCATTTGATGTAGTGCTGTGACGCAAAGTGCACATGCAACATGCGTTTTGCCAGCTCCTGCTCCACCTGTAATCAAAAGATTGTTCGGTTCATCGACCCAATCACCTTTAGCCAGTAATTCAATGACATGTGTGTTTAACTGCCTCTCTGGATCATAAAGAGAACTATCAAGGTCAGCTGCCGGATATTTTTGTGTTGCAAGTCAGTCGGACTTTGATCGATTCTAAAGGTTCGACTTATTTTACTTGACTTTGCAGACTATCTGATTTATTTTACTCGTAAAGAAGTAACTTACGAGTTACTAACTCACGAGTATAATTATTGGAGGTGAGCAGATGAGTCAATTCTATTGCCGTGAGGATGAGCTGCGGAAACTGAATAAACGGTACGCAGGTGATAAGTTTGAGTGCATTGTCATCTACGGCAGACGGCGTGTTGGTAAAACGGCACTGATCAACGAGTTCTGCAAAGATAAGCCTACCATTTTCTTTTCTGCATTGAACACGACAGGAAAGGAAAATCTGGAAGCTCTCTCAAAGTCGATTATGAGTTTTGAGCGGCCGGATATGGAGACTGCACCGGAGTTCAGGTCCTATGATGCAGCTTTGGATGAGCTGACAGCACTTTCAAAGGAAAAGAGGATTGTCTTTGTCATTGATGAGTATCCTTATCTTGCAAAAGCAAAACCAGCTATTTCAGCGATGCTGCAGCACATCATCGACCACAAATGGACAGAGTCCAAGATGTACCTGATTCTTTGCGGCTCCTCTATGAGCTTCATGGAGAGTCAGGTGCTTGGCAAGGAAAGTCCGTTGTATGGCAGACGTACTAGCCAGTTTAAGATTGAGCCGCTAGACTATAAAGAAACCGCTGTGTTCCACCCAAATCTGTCTGCAGAAGACAATTCCCTGATTTATGGAATCACGGGAGGAGTTCCCCACTATATCAATAAGTTGGATGTGCGAGATAGTGTGGATGAAGCTCTGTTGGATAATTTCTTTGACCGCTCCAGCTATCTGTATGAGGAACCGGGAAACTTACTGAAGCAGGAACTCCGGGAGCCGGCCATTTATAATGCAATCATTAAAGCGATTGCAGAAGGTGCTTCCCGGATGAACGATATCAAGATGAAGGTCGGCGAGGAAAACTCGGTCGTATCGAAGTACCTGAAAACGCTGATCGACCTTGGCATTGCTAAGAAAGAAACACCGATTACAGAAAAACTGGGTAAGAAAACCATCTATCTGCTGGCTGATAACTTCTTCCGTTTCTGGTATCGGTTTGTGCCAATCAATATGAGTGCCATTGACTCTGACAGAATTGCAAAGACCTATCCACACGCTGTAAAACAGTATCTTCCTGATTACATGGGTCTAATTTATGAGAAGATGTGTCAGGATTACCTGCTCTATTATTCGGATAGTCTTCCTATTGAGCTGAGTGAAATCGGCCAGTGGTGGGGGACAGACCCGAAGAAGAAAAAGCAGATACAGATTGATATCGTCGGAACTCCTGTTGAGGGCAAAGACTATATCATCGGTTCATGCAAATACCGGAATGAGAAAATCGGTGTGGATGAACTCGATTTGATTCGGGATTATGCCTCAGTTTTTGGAAAGGGCAACAACTATCACTACTATATCTTCTCGAAAGGCGGATTCACAGATGAACTTCTTCAGGCACAAGAGCGAGGTGAAGTTCGGCTGATAACGTTGGAAGACCTTTACAAGTAAAAATTCTAATCAACCCTGCAGGTGAAAGCTGGCAGGGTATTTTTATATCCATTTTTAGTCTGTCTGCTCGGTGCAGATGGGCTTTTCTTATGCCTGCGAGGAGGTGGTTACGCAAATAGCATCCAGAATCCAGGGCATTCTCTGGACTTAAATCCAATCAAAATAAGAAAACTGCTCATCACGACAGGTGTGTACTTCCCAAGTACAGCAGCCAAATTATTCTGCTGTTCAAGCAAAGGTAAACGAACTTTTACATTAGTAACCTGATAGAAACAAAAGAGTGACAAACACATCAGAAAGCCTTACAATATAGGAAACACAGTTATCTTGGAACTATTAAAACAGTAATTTGGATTATAAATTACAGTATAATTAAAGATTATGGAGAATAATAAACAGCTATGTCGATTAAAGAACGAGAAGAGTTTTTATTTCAAAAATTAAGAGAAAAAGATGCCAGTATTGTAGCCGATGGAGTGATCTGCGAGCAGGTATTTTTAAATGCCAGATATAAGATCGTATATATCTTAAAAGAAGTAAATGGCGGAAAAAGCTGGGACCTGCGGGATTTTGTTTATGAGGGTGGAAGACCACAGACATGGGATAATATTGCACGCTGGACGGAAGGAATTCTGTCCTGGGAAAAAGAATTTCCGTGGTCTGAGATGGAGACGGACAATGAACAGAGACGCTTGAGGGAGTTGAAGAAAATAGCAGCGGTCAATTTGAAGAAAACTTCTGGTGGACATACTTCAAATAATGGTGAAATTTACAGGGCAGCAGTTGATCATCATGACATTATCAAGGAGCAGATTGATTTGTATAAAGCAGACTTTATTATTTGCTGTGGCACGGAGTATGCTTTTATGGATGCATGTTATAAGGACAGAGAAGTTGACTGGAAAATGACTTCAAGGGGAATCTGGTATTTCAGAGATGGCAAATCTGTTGTCATCTCATTTTCGCATCCGGAAGCAAGAGTGAAAGATGCGTATTTGTTTTATGCACTGACGGATGCGGTGAAGGAGATTATGCGTTGTGAAAAGTTTGAAGAACAACTATAAGGAGTATAAGAAAAAAGAAAAAGCCTTTTGTGGCGGTTTGGTGTGATAAAAGTGCCGGAAAATACAGTGAAGAAAATGGAGATCAGATGAGAAGAGGAAAATGGATTATTTTCGGAATGTTAGTAGCTTTGCTTGCAGGATGTTCTGGAAAGAAAACAGCAGAAACTTCTGCGGATGCAAAAAATGCGGAAAGTACAGATGAGAAAAATACGCTTGATTTTGTAGATGCACACGGAGAGCATTATACGGTAGAAATCAATGAAGCAGTTGCGAAGAATCCGTATGATAAAGCACTTTTTGTAAAAAATGAAAATAAGATGAGTTATGAGGATAAGAAATATACTTCAAGGCTGGGCGTAGATGTATCTGTTTTTCAGGGAGATATTGACTGGGAGCAGGTGAAAGCAGCAGGCTATGAGTTCGCAATTTTGCGGATCGGATATCGTGGCTATGGTGAAGAAGGTACGTTAAATGCAGACGAGAAGTTTGAACAGAATCTGGAAAATGCCCGAAAAGCTGGAATAGATGTGGGTGTTTATTTTTTCTCGCAGGCGGTAAATGAAGAAGA
The DNA here is from genome assembly GCF_025149785.1 of Coprococcus comes ATCC 27758. Taxonomy (GTDB): domain Bacteria; phylum Bacillota; class Clostridia; order Lachnospirales; family Lachnospiraceae; genus Allocoprococcus; species Allocoprococcus comes. The sequence goes on from NZ_CP102277.1 coordinate 1,338,951, forward strand.
GGCAAAGGAAGAGGCTGATTTTGTTCTGGAACATTTGAAAGGGCAGGAGCTTCAGATGCCGGTTGTGTACGATCCAGAGCATATTCTGGAAGACGAAGCACGGACGGATGGTGTAACGGGAGAACAATTTACCCAAAATGCGAAGGTATTTTGTAAAGAAATAGAAAAAGCCGGTTATGATGCCATGATTTACAGCAATATGCTGTGGGAAGCGTATGAACTGGATCTGGAAAAGCTGTTGGATTATCCGGTCTGGTATGCAGATTATGAAGAACTTCCGCAGACGCCGTATAGGTTCAGTATGTGGCAGTATTCCAGTACAGGAAGCGTGCCGGGGATTGAAGGAAATGTGGATCTGAATATCCAACTGCTTAAAAAATAAAAAATTTATAGTTGTAATCTTGTGGTCGGCGAAAAAATATAGTATAATCGAAAAAAGAACATATGTTCTCTTGAAAATGTTAGGAGGTGCGGCGAATGCCGGAGCAGACACGCAGTTATGTAGCAATTGATCTGAAATCTTTCTATGCTTCGGTGGAGTGCAAGGAACGGAATTTGGATCCGCTTACGACGAATCTGGTTGTAGCCGATCCGGAGAGGACAACGAAGACGATCTGTCTTGCTGTTTCTCCTGCGCTGAAAGCATATGGAATTCCGGGAAGGGCAAGACTTTTTGAGGTTGTCCGGAAGGTGAAGGAGATCAACGACGAGCGAAAGCGGAAAAATGGAGGACATGAATTTACCGGGCAATCCTGTGACACCGGGGAATTAAAGGCAGACCGAAGCTTTGCACTGGATTATATCACGGCGGTTCCGAGGATGGCACTCTATATGAAGTACAGCACCCGGATTTATGACATTTACCTGAAGTATGTTGCACCGGAAGACATACATGTCTATTCAATCGATGAGGTTTTTATGGATGTTACCGATTATCTGCATACTTACCGGCTGACACCGGAAGAACTTGCAGGAAAGATAATGCGGGAAATCTATGAGCAGACCGGGATTACGGCGACAGCTGGAATTGGTACGAATCTGTATCTGGCGAAGATTGCGATGGATATCATGGCAAAGCATAGCGAACCGGATGAGAATGGTTTCCGGTTTGCAAGTCTGGATGAGATGAGTTATCGCAGATCTTTGTGGAATCACAGACCGCTTACGGATTTTTGGCGTGTGGGAAGAGGCTATGCGAAAAAGCTGGAACAATGTGGATTGTATACCATGGGAGATATTGCCAGATGCTCGGTTGGAAAAGAGAATGAATTTTATAACGAAGAGCTTTTGTATAAAATGTTCGGTGTGAATGCAGAACTTCTGATCGATCATGCCTGGGGGTGGGAACCGTGTACGATTGCAGATGTAAAAGCGTATCAGCCGGAGCATAACAGTGTTGGTGCAGGACAAGTACTACATTGCCCGTATGATGCCCAAAAGGCGAAAATTGTGGTTAAAGAGATGCTGGACCTTTTGACGCTTGATCTTGTAGAAAAGCATCTGGTTACGGATCAGATCGTGCTGACTGTCGGATATGATATCGAGAATCTGACAAGTGGAAAAGGTTATACAGGGGAGGTGACAGTGGACCGGTATGGAAGAAAGATTCCAAAGCATGCACATGGAACAGCGAATCTACGAGAGTATACAGCTTCTGCGAGAATGATAACGGATGCAGTGATGGAACTGTATGACCGGATTGTGAATCCGCATTTAATGGTGCGGCGGATTTCGATGGCAGCGAATCACGTATTGGATGAAAAGAAAGCGGCAGATAAGACAGAATTTCGGCAACTGGATCTGTTTACTGATTTTACCGGAGGCAATGAAAAGAAGCAGCAGGATGAGAAGCTTGAACGGGAGAAGAAGATGCAGGAGGCAGTGCTTTCGATTAAGAAGAAGTATGGGAAGAATGCAATTCTGAAGGGACTTAATTTTCAGGAAGGAGCCACTACCAAAGCGCGGAATGAGCAGATCGGAGGGCATAAGGCATGACAGGATATGAGGATATCATTCATTTAGCGCATCATGTATCGGTCAGACATCCGCAGATGTCAAGGGAGGACAGAGCGGCGCAGTTTGCCCCGTTTGCAGCGCTGACCGGACATAAAGATGCAATCAGGGAGACCGAAAGACTGACCGAGCGGAAACGCAGACTTAGTGAGGATTGCAGACAGATACTGGATCTGTATTTACGGGAAGTATGCCAGAGTCAGGAACCACGGGAAGTGGATTTTGAATATTTTGTACCGGATCAGAAAAAGGAAGGTGGCTCCTATCAGAAAAAGTCCGGATGTATCCGGAGGATTGACACTTATCTGAATGAAATCGTATTACAGAGTGGAGACCGGATTCCGCTTGATGAAATCGTAGACATTGATGGAGTGATTGCCGCAGCTGACGAAGTGTGATAGAATAAATTTTATAATTTCATGGACAAATGCCCATAAATTCAGAAAAGATACAGAAAACCAGGCAGGGAGAATGGAAAGAATGAAACCAGTTTACGAAAGATTCATCGAAAATCCGGATTTTACGAAACCGGATTTTGTCGAATTGATAAAATGCGCAGAAGATCCGGAGGCAGTCCGGAGATTGAAAGAGGAAGCAGTCCGTATCCGGGAGATTTATTACGGGAAAAAGGTATTTACCAGAGGGCTGATCGAATATACCAATTATTGTAAGAATGACTGCTATTATTGCGGAATCCGTAAGAGTAATACGAATGCAAAGCGCTACCGTCTGACAGAGGATGAGATCATGGCATGCTGTGAGAATGGGTATGAGCTTGGATTCCGGACGTTTGTGCTACAGGGCGGAGAAGATGCTTATTATACGGATGACCGGATGGTAGCGATTATTAAAAAAATCAAGGAGGCATATCCGGAATGTGCGCTGACGCTGTCGATTGGTGAGAAGTCTTATGAGAGTTATAAAAGATTCCGGGAAGCCGGAGCGGATCGTTACCTGCTTCGCCATGAAACGGCGAATGAGGAGCATTACCGGAAGCTACATCCGGAGAAAATGAGTCTCGCAGTCCGGAAGAATTGTCTGTATGATCTGAAGAAGCTTGGTTATCAGGTGGGGGCTGGCATGATGGTTGGTTCACCTTATCAGACGACAGAAGATCTGGCAGAAGACCTGGTATTCTTGAAAGAATTGCAGCCGGAGATGGTGGGAATCGGACCGTTTATCCCACATCATGATACGCAGTTTGCAAAAGAACCGGCAGGAAGTGTGGAGATGACACTGTTTTTGCTCGCTGTGATCCGAATCCTGCTGCCGAAGGTACTTCTTCCGGCAACGACAGCACTTGGTACGATGGATCCGCTTGGAAGAGAGAAAGGGCTGCAGGCAGGAGCCAATGTCGTGATGCCGAACCTTTCTCCGGTGAAGAACCGGAAGCAGTATGAGCTTTATGACAACAAGATCTGTACCGGTGAAGAGGCAGCAGAATGTCGCGGATGTATGGGGAGACGAGTAGCAAGTGTCGGATATGAGCTGGTGACAGAGCGTGGGGATGCAGTGTAGAATCGAACGGATTTTCTGTAAAAAATCACTAAAATCCTGTTTCTGATTTTAAACAGATATTACAAAGAAGAAAATTTATTTTGAATAATTAAAAGGAATTCGGAGAAAGAAAACATTTTTCGATACATTTCGGTGGATTTCGCAAGCTGTCAAACCGGTATTTTTAGTAGCAAAAGAATCTCCCTTTTTACCACTAGGAAAGTACACCGCAGATATGCTACTATATAGAAGTCGACAATACTTATACGCGTAAGAATAGGAGGAACTTGATTTAGCCGTTTCTAATAAAAGACCGCAAGCCTTTCTTGTAACATGCGGTATCAGAAGTAGAATATTTTATTTTGAAGCATATGGAAATTGTATATAGATAACCATATATACAAACCGGACACCGGGGAATGGAACCGTAAAAGGTTTCGTTCCCCGGTGTTTGGTTGGAGAATGAAAGGTATCGTTTGAATTTATGGGTGAATTTTTGTTTCAGGCTTCTGTTTCAGGCTTCTGAATTTTATCCCTACCGAAATTTACAGTTTTATGGTATGATGAAAAAGTATGTAATCATTGCAGAAAAAGTCGTTTATGATAAAAATATGAGGATTACATGAAAGAGGAAGCTAGCCTGGAAAAGGTCTTGTTTCCGATTCCGAATTTTGGGAGGAATATAATTTGAGTAAGAAAAATGAGTATCAGGGACATCTGATCCGTGAGGTTTACCCGGATTCAATTGCCGAGGCGATGGAGATCGAGCCGGGAGATGTCCTTCTACGAATAAACAACCAGAAAATAGAGGACGTTTTTGATTATCGTTACATGATCAAGGATGAGTATGTAGAAGTGCTGATCCGCAAGCCGGACGGGGAAGAATGGCTTCTGGAGATCGAGAAAGAGTATGATGATGACCTTGGCGTAGAATTTGAAAATGGTCTGATGAGCGACTACCGTTCCTGCAGCAACAAGTGTATTTTCTGTTTTATCGACCAGATGCCGCCGGGAATGCGTGAGACCTTGTATTTTAAAGATGATGATTCCCGTCTGTCTTTCCTGCAGGGCAATTATATTACCCTGACGAATATGAAGCAGAAAGATGTGGACCGTATTATCGAGATGCAGCTTGCGCCGATCAATATTTCTGTGCAGACAACGAACCCGGAGCTGCGCTGCAAGATGCTCCACAATCGTTTCGCCGGAGAAAAGCTGAAATTCCTGGATGATCTGTATGCCGGACATGTGGAGATGAATGGGCAGATCGTACTGTGCAAGGGAGTTAATGATAAGGATGAGCTGAAGCGTTCTATCGAAGATCTGATGAAGTATCTGCCGTTTATGAGGAGTGTGTCAGTGGTTCCGGCAGGACTTTCCAAGTACAGGGAGGGACTTTATCCACTGGAGCTTTTTGATAAAGAAGAAGCGGAAGAGGTCATTGATCTGATCGAGAGCTATCAGAAGAAGGCGTATGACGAGTTTGGACTTCATTTTATCCATGCAAGTGACGAGTGGTATATTCTTGCAGAGCGGGATTTCCCAGAGGAAGGACGTTATGACGGATATATCCAGCTGGAAAATGGTGTTGGCATGATGCGGCTTTTACGGGATGAATTTTACCATGCCTTTGAAGAGCTTCAGAAAAGTGAAGAATATCCAAAGTTAAAAGAAGGGATCGCACGGACATTTACCATTGCGACTGCAAAGCTTGCGTATCCGACAATTCAGGAATTTGCAGACAGGATCACGGAAGCATTCCCAAAAGTAAAGATCACGGTTGCCTGCATCCGGAATGATTTCTTTGGTGAGACGATCACTGTATCCGGTCTGATTACCGGACAGGATCTGGTGGCACAGTTAAAAGAGAGAAAAGAAGCAGGAGAGGATCTGGGAGATACTCTGCAGATTCCGATCAATATGCTGCGAAGCGGAGAAGAGGTCTTTCTGGATGATCTGACGGTGCAGGACGTGGAAGCGGCACTTGGCATGACGGTGAAGGCAGTGGAGTCCGGTGGTAAGGATTTTCTTGACGCGGCACTGAATTTGGATTATCATACAGAACGAAACAATGAGAATTTTGTATACATCAAAGCATACGATAGGGAGGATGAGTAACTTGAAATTTTCAAAACAGATGTCAGAATCAATTAAACTTGGTGTGATCCTTGCGATTGCCGGTGGATTTATGGATGCCTATTCCTATATGTGCAGAGGAAAAGTATTTGCCAATGCACAAACCGGAAATATTCTGCTTCTTGGAATCAATATTTCAGAGAGAAACTGGCATATGGCACTCCACTATCTGGTTCCGGTGCTGGCATTTGCCATTGGAATCGCCCTTGCGGATCTGGTGAAAATACGGACGAAAGATCTGACACTTCTGCACTGGAGACAGATTTCGGTATTCTGTGAGGCAGTGATCCTGCTGAGTGTCAGCTTTATCCCACAGGATTTTAATCTGGTGGCGAATGCACTCACGTCCCTTGCGTGTGGGATTCAGGTGGAAAGCTTCCGCAAAATCCATGGAAACGGAATTGCAACCACCATGTGCATCGGAAACTTACGAAGTGCGACCCAGCATATGTGCAGTTATGCGAACACGAAAGATAAAGAATATATCAAGAAAGGACTTTTGTACTATGGAATCATCTTCTTCTTTGTGATCGGTGCAATTATCGGAAATGCCTGTGTGGAAATGTTTGCTGAAAAGGCACTTCTGATCGCTTCTGCAATTCTGGCAGTTGCTTTTGTGATGATGTTTGTTGATGGAGAAAAAGAACAATGCAAATAAAGCAGATCGCGTATATAAGATCTGATTTTGTGGAGAAATTCGGGATTCCGCGACAGAGTAATCTTGCGGATACCCGGGCAGAAATCCATTTTCTGCCGGAATATCAGAATGCGGATGCACTGCGGGAAATCGAGGCGTATGATTATCTGTGGCTGATCTGGGAATTTTCGGAATCTATCCGGGATACCTGGAGCCCGACGGTACGTCCACCGCGGCTTGGTGGTAACAGACGGGTGGGAGTTTTTGCCACCCGTTCTCCATTTCGCCCGAATCCGATCGGACTTTCTTCCGTAAAGCTTACTGGGGTGGAATTCCGGGAAAAAGAAGGTCCGGTGCTGATCGTGGAAGGTGCGGATCTTCTGGATATGACGCCGATCTACGATATCAAGCCCTACCTTCCATACGTGGATAGCCACCCGGAGGCAAAAGGCGGTTTCGCGGAAGAAAAGAAAGATTATAAATTGGATGTGAATTTCCCGGAAATGTATTTGGAACAGATTCCGGCTGAAAAAAGAGCAGCACTGATTCAGATCCTGGAGCAGGATCCGAGACCTTCTTATCAAAAGGATCCAGTCCGGATTTACGGCATGTCTTACGCGGGAATGGAAATTCATTTCCGAGTAGACAAAGAAACACTTTATGTGACGGAGGTAGAAAGGTCATGAAAATCTATCTGGCGCCAATGGAGGGCATTACAGGTGAGGTATACCGCAGGGCGTATCACACCTTTTTTGAACCAATGGATAAATATTTTACACCATTTTTAAATCCAAACCCGAAAGGCAAATTCAGCAGACAGGAATGGAATGAGATCCTTCCGGAGAATAATGAGGGCATGTATACTGTTCCGCAGATCCTGACCAACCGCGCCGAGGATTTCATCCGCCTAGCCCGGCAGTTGAAAGAATTCGGATATGAAGAAGTCAATCTGAATCTCGGCTGCCCCTCCAAAACAGTCGTCAACCGGAAAAGGGGATCCGGTTTTTTGTTTTATCCCGATGAACTGAATCATTTCCTTGCCGAAGTTTTCGATCAACTCGATATGAAAATCTCTATCAAAACAAGAAGCGGTAAATATGATCAGGAAGAGTTCGAAGAGCTTCTGGATATCTATAACCAATATCCTCTGGAAGAACTGATCCTTCACCCAAGAGTCCAGCAGGATTACTACAAAAACAAACCCGACTGGATCACTTTTGCCTACGCCTGCCGGAACAGCATAAATCCTCTGGTCTACAATGGAGACATTTTTTGTGCGGAAGACTACAAAATTTTCCAGGAGAAATTTCCCGAAGCAGAATGCATCATGCTCGGAAGAGGAATTCTGATGAACCCATTTCTTCCGGCAGTTATAAAAGGGAAATCTACATTTGACACCAAGAAGATTGCTACATTCTGCGATCATCTTCTTGATGCCTATATCGAAAAATCTCCAGAAGAAAAAAACGCAGTAGTCAAAATGAAAGAACTCTGGTGGTATCTTGGCAAAAACTTTAAAAACAGCGAAGAATATCTGACGCAAATCCGCAAAAGCCAGACCATCCGGGAATACCGGATGGCGGTTGAATGTTTATTGAAAGAGTGCCCATATGAATAAAGCGTATCTTCAAGAAACACCTTCCACTTGGGACGCATCTTGCGACAAAATCCCCCTATTTTCTAGTAAAATTGCATAAAACCACAGGCGTTAGCTTTGACTAAGATTCACAAAAATCTGAAAAACATTAGAATTTAAACTAATTTTCTGATAAAATAAAGAAGTAGAGATTCGGCAAGTTTAAGAAAGAAGGAAGAAAATGTACGAAGTAGGAGATTTGATTGTTTATGGCCGGACAGGAATTTGTGAAGTGACTGAAATTACGACGCTGAAAATGGATGGAGTGCCGAAGGACAAACTGTATTATATTCTGAGACCGGTACGTGAAAAGCGTGGAAAAGTATTTACACCGGTAGACAATGAAAAAATTGTCATGCGAAGAGTCATTTCCAAAGAAGAAGCAGAAGAATTGATCCGTGAGATTCCACAGATCGAAGGACTCTGGATCGGAAGCGAGAAGCAGAGAGAGGAAAAGTACAAGGAATGCATGAAAAGCTGCAAATGTGCAGAATGGGTGCGGATCATCAAGACCCTTTATCAGCGGAAGATGTCCCGCCTGAAGCAGGGAAAGAAGATCACGGCGACTGACGAGCGTTATCTGAGGATGGCAGAAGGCAACTTGTATTCGGAGCTTTCCATAGCACTTGGAATTCCGGAGAGCGGAATGGAAGACTATATCATGAATCAAATAAATGAGACAGAGGAACCGGTGCTTTGCTGATGCAAGGAACCGGTTCTTCCGGGTATAATGGATGTGAAAAAAATGGTGGTAGCAGCGAAAAAGGGTGATTTTACAGAACATTTGCCACTTCCTGTTTTTTGTGAAAAATGGGTTCTTCAAATAGAGATCATTCTATGCTATACTGTTTTAGATAAAACAAAAAATGAGGTGTAATCATGGATAAAGAATTAGAACTTGTGGAGCATAAAGCTTCAATCCTGATAGATGCATTACCATATATCAGAGACTTTAATCAGAAGACAGTAGTTATCGAGTACGGATGTGCCGAGTGGCTCAGCGGAGTGGAAGAGCAGAGACTGATGCAGGATATCGTTCTTTTAAAGAGCGTTGGTATGCGTCCGATCGTGGTACATGCTACCCGTATGGGACTGGACAAATTCCGTGAAAATAAGCGGATTGCCAAGCTCCTTGAACTCTGTGGAGTTAAAGCAATCGGTATCTGCGGCGTGGATACAGAGACGATTGGTCTGATGCTGGACAATGATTATATTCCGGTCATCGTGCCAAATGATATCGACAACGAAAGCGAATATATTGATCCAAGAGAGACTGCACTTGAGATTGCAGAGAAAATGCAGGCGGACAAGCTGGTTTATCTGTCAAAATATCCTGGAATCTACAAAGACGAAGAGAGAAAAGATATTTATTATAAGATTACCGTCCCGGAAGTAGAAAAACTGCGCAAAGAACGTAATTTCCCGAAAGAATTTGACGAGATCATCGGCTATGGTCTTCAGGCATCAAAAAATGGTGTCAACCGTGTACATATTCTGGACGGAAGAATCCGTCACGTTCTTCTGATCGAATTCTTCAGTGTAAACGGAGCCGGAACGATCTTCATTGAAACAGAAGCAAAATTATATCTTCACGAACTTGGCAAATAGGAAACGGCTCGATGAAGAAAATGACAGGAAAGAATACACTGATGCTCTTTTTGACCGCATTTATCTGGGGAACAGCTTTTGTAGCACAGAGCGTGGGGATGGATTATATCGGGCCCTTTACATTTACCTGTGTACGCTCTTTGATCGGTGGGATTTTTCTGATTCCATGTATCTGTTTTCTGGATAAATGGCGTGCGAAAAATGACGGAGTAGAAAGACAGAAAAAAGTAGATAGGAAAGAAGAAAAAAAGAATGTCATCCTGGGTGGAATCTGTTGTGGACTGGCACTTTGTGTGGCAAGTAACCTGCAGCAGATCGGAATACAGTACACAACGGTAGGAAAAGCCGGATTTATTACAGCACTTTATATCGTGCTTGTGCCGATCTTTGGAATTTTTTTGAAAAAGAAAGCCGGAGTGAGAATCTGGATAAGCGTGGCAATTTCTGTCGCAGGCTTGTATTTGCTGTGTATTACCGATAAGCTGGTACTTGCAAAAGGAGACATTCTGGTACTGCTATGTGCGGTTGTATTTACCATCCACATTCTGGTGATCGATTATTTTTCACCAAAAGCAGACGGTGTGCGGATCGCCTGCATCCAGTTCTTTATAACCGGAGTTTTGTCGGCAATTCCAATGTTTTTATTTGAAACACCACGGCTGTCAGATATTTTCGCAGCAGCAGTACCGATACTTTATGCCGGAGTTCTCTCAAGTGGTGTAGCCTATACCCTCCAGATCGTGGCACAAAAAGATGCCGATCCAACCGTGGCATCCCTGATCCTCAGTCTGGAGTCCGTATTCTCTGTCCTCGGAGGCTGGGTGATATTAGGTCAGAAACTAAGTATCCGAGAAATAGCAGGATGCATTCTGATGTTCAGCGCCATCATCCTCGCCCAGTTGCCAGGAAATAAAGAAGCATAGCTCTTCAATTGTTGAAATTGCGGAAAGCATACAACATTGTGGTGTCAAAGCAAAACCGCTCAGTGAGCCAAAGCTACCGCTTTCCGTTCGTTACATTGAACAAATGCCAAAACATATAAATCGGGGGAAACCAGCAGAATGTACAAAGGATTTTGTTTCAATTCCAATTGTTGTGCAATGGAGAGAAGACTCAAAAATCATTGAAGCCATTGCTAAAAATGATTTTCGCTTTCAGAGGCTTCTCGGAATGGTTTGCACAACGGAAGTGAAATAAAATCATTTGTACATTCTGCGTCAATCCCTCAATCCATAAAAACTTTGCGCTACCCACCCTCAATGTAATAAACTTAGAACTTCCATTTTAAATTCAGGTATGCTATACTAAATTCAGGTATGCGAAAGTATCTTAAAAACCAAGAGACAGGAGCAAAGACAGATGAAAAGAGTTCTTTTAAAATTAAGCGGAGAAGCACTTGCAGGAGACAAAAAGACAGGTTTTGATGAGGCAACATGCGTTGGCGTTGCAAAGCAGGTAAAGCAGATCGTAGATCAGGGAATCCAGGTTGCAATCGTAACCGGAGGCGGTAATTTCTGGAGAGGAAGAACCAGTGAGACGATCGATCGTACCAAAGCTGACCAGATTGGAATGCTTGCAACGGTGATGAACTGCATCTATGTATCCGATATTTTCAGACATGTAGGCATGAAGACAGAGGTTTTCACTCCATTTGTCTGTGGAGCATTCACTTCCCTGTTTTCAAAAGATGCAGCAGTGGAAGCACTGAACGAAGGAAAAGTAATCTTTTTCGCAGGTGGCACAGGACATCCGTATTTTTCAACAGATACAGGAGCTGTTCTCCGTGCAATTGAGATTGAAGCAGATGCAATGCTTCTTGCAAAAGCAATTGACGGAATCTATGACAGCGATCCGAAGGTGAATCCGGAAGCGAAGAAGTATGATGAGATTTCTATTCAGGAAATCATCGATAAGAAGCTTATGGCAGTAGATCTGACCGCATCGATCATGTGCCTTGAGAATAAGATGCCGATGCTGGTATTCGGACTGAACGAAGAGAACAGTATCGTAGAGACAATGAGCGGTAATTTCAACGGAACAAAGGTGACTGTATAAGCAGCACCCATTAAGGGAGGATAACATATGAACGAAAAATTAAAAATATACGATGAAAAGATGCAGAAAACCATCCATGCACTGGATACAGAGCTTGCTTCTATCCGTGCAGGACGTGCAAACCCGAATATTCTGAACAAATTAACGGTAGAATATTATGGAACACCGACACCGATCCAGCAGGTAGCGAACATTTCTGTTCCGGAAGCACGTATGATCCAGATCCAGCCATGGGAAAAGAAGATCATCAAAGATATTGAGAAAGCAATCCTGATGTCTGATATCGGAATCAATCCAACAAACGATGGTACTGTTATCCGTCTGGTATTCCCGGAACTGACAGAGGAACGAAGAAAAGAACTGGTGAAAGATGTTAAGAAAAAAGGAGAAGCATCCAAGGTTGCAGTCCGTAACATCCGCCGTGATGGAAATGATGCATTCAAGAAGCTGAAAGGCACAGACGTTTCAGAGGATGAAATTCAGGATCTTGAAGATCAGATCCAGAAGCTGACTGACAAATACATCAAGGAAGTTGATGCAGCAGTCGATGCAAAGTCAAAAGAAGTTATGACAGTATAAGAAGGAAAGATAAGGGGCGGCGAGATGTTTGGCGCCTCTTTTCCTTTTTTATATCAGCAAATTTAGTATCAATCAAGAGAGGGTCAAAAGATGAATGTACCGCAGCATATAGCCATTATCCTTGACGGTAACGGACGATGGGCGAAAGCAAAAGGGATGCCGAGAAACTACGGGCATGTGCAGGGCAGCAAGAATGTGGAAAAGATCTGTGAGGCTGCTTATAAGATGGGTGTCAAATATCTGACGGTCTATGCGTTTTCCACAGAGAACTGGAGTCGACCGAAGAGTGAAGTGGATGCACTGATGAAGCTTCTTCGTAACTATATGAAAACCTGTCTGAAGACGGCGGAAAAGAACCGGATGCGTGTCCGTGTGATCGGAGATAAGACAGGTCTGGATGAAGATATCCGTACCAGAATTAAGGAACTGGAAGAGGCATCAAAAAATAATGACGGACTGAATTTCCAGATTGCGATCAATTATGGAAGCAGAGATGAGATGATCCGTGCCATGCGAAAAATGACAAAAGACTGTGCAGATGGCAGATTTGCACCGGAAGAGATTACAGAAGAACTGTTTGAAGGATATTTGGATACACATGGGATTCCGGATCCGGATCTTCTGATCCGTACCAGCGGAGAACTCAGACTTTCCAATTATTTGTTATGGCAGCTTGCTTATACAGAATTTTATTTTACAGATGTTCCGTGGCCGGATTTTTCAAAAGAAGAATTAGAAAAAGCAATTGAGCAATATAATAGCAGAGACAGAAGATACGGCGGAATCAAGGAGGACGAAGAAAATGTTTAAGACAAGATTACTCAGCGGAATTGTACTGGTTATCATTGCATTTGCAACGATCTTCCTTGGTGGGGATGTATTGTTTGCAACACTTCTGATCATCAGTCTGATCGGAGTTTCCGAGCTTTACAAGGTTGTAAAGATTGAGAAAGCACCACTCGGAATCGTAGGCTATATAGGTGTAGTTGCATATTATTTTCTGATCCGTGCACAGAAAAAAGAAGATCTGATGATGTTTGCAATCATTTTGCTGATCCTTGTAATGGCAGTTTATGTATTTGCCTTTCCGAAATATGTGTCTGAACAGGTAATGACTGCGTACTTTGGCGTATTTTATGTGGCGATTATGTTATCCTATATTTATCAGACACGTCTGTTGAAAGACGGACTTTTCCTCGTGGGACTTGTATTTTTATGTTCCTGGGGATGTGATACCTGTGCGTACTGTGTGGGTGTACTGATCGGAAAGCATAAGATGGCACCGAAGCTCAGCCCGAAGAAATCCATAGAGGGCGGAATCGGTGGACTTGCAGGCGCAGCACTTCTCGGCGCGCTTTACGCTCTTGCAATCAATAAATGGGGTGGTGCTTCGGCAGGAGTTGGCGAATATGCGCTGATCTGTTTTGTTGGTGGAATCATTTCCATGATCGGGGATCTTGCAGCATCTGCGATCAAGAGAAATCATGAGATCAAAGATTACGGAAAACTGATTCCGGGACACGGTGGAATCCTGGACCGTTTCGACAGCGTGATCTTCACAGCTCCGGTGATTTATTATCTGGCAGTTGCACTGATGTAATCTGACAGGAGGTTTCAAATGAAAAAAATAGCAATATTAGGTTCAACAGGTTCGATCGGAACCCAGACACTTGAGGTGATCCGTGAGAACAAAGATATCGAAGTGACAGGGCTTGCGGCAGGGACAAATGTGGATCTTCTGGAAAAACAGATCCGGGAATTCCAGCCAAAAATTGTGGCAATGTGGACAGAAGAGAAGGCAAAGGAACTGAAAAGCCGGATCCGGGATCTGGATGTAAAGGTTGTTTCCGGAATGGATGGACTTCTGGAGATTGCCACGATGGAGGAAAGTGAGATCCTTGTAACGGCGATCGTGGGTATGATCGGTATCCGTCCGACAATTGCAGCGATCAAAGCCGGAAAGGATATTGCCCTTGCAAATAAAGAGACACTGGTTACGGCAGGGCATATCATTATGCCGCTTGCAAAGGAATGTGGTGTGAAGATCCTTCCGGTGGACAGTGAACACAGTGCCATTTTCCAGTCTCTGCAGGGAAGCCATGGAAAGAATGAACTGAAGAAGATCCTGCTTACGGCATCCGGTGGCCCGTTCCGTGGAAAGAAGCAGGAGGATCTTCTGAATATCCGTGTGGAAGATGCTTTAAAGCATCCGAACTGGGCGATGGGACGTAAGATTACGATCGATTCTTCGACCATGGTCAATAAAGGACTGGAAGTGATGGAAGCCAGATGGCTTTTTAATGTGGATATTGATGATGTGCAGGTGGTTGTACAGCCGCAGAGTGTGATCCATTCTATGGTAGAGTATGTGGACGGAGCAGTGATCGCACAGCTTGGTACTCCGGATATGAAGCTGCCGATCCAGTATGCACTTTATTATCCGGAAAGAAGATTTCTTCCGGGAGAGCGTGTGGATTTCTGGAGTATCGGACACCTTGATTTTGAAAAGCCGGATATGGATACCTTCTACGGGCTTGCACTTGCTTACGAGGCAGGGCGATGCGGTGGAACACTTCCAACGGTATTTAACGCAGCAAATGAACTTGCAGTCAGCCAGTTCCTGAACCGGGAGATTAAATATCTGGAAATTACAGAGATTATCGAAGACTGCATGAAAGCACATAAGACAATTGCGAATCCGACTGTGGAACAGATTCTGGACACAGAGCAGGAAACGTATGACAGAATCAGAAGCAGGAGGTAGCAAATGGGAATCGTACTGGCGATTTTACTTTTTGGATTCATCGTATTTTTCCATGAACTGGGACATTTTCTTCTGGCGAGGATTAATGGAATCAATGTGTATGAATTCTGGATCGGAATGGGGCCGACACTGGCACACAAAAAGATCGGAAATACAGACTACTGTCTGAAAATACTGCCGATCGGCGGTGCGTGTGTGATGGGGGAAGATGAGAAAGAGGATCTGTCAGAGGGAAGCTTCAACAGCAAATCGCCGTGGCGCAGGATCTCGGTCATTGCCGCAGGTCCGGTATTTAACTTTATTCTTGCCTTTATTGGTGCATTCATTATTATCTGCTTTGTCGGTGTAGACAAACCGGTCATAGGAACGGTAAATGCAGGAACGCCTGCAGCTGAGGCAGGGCTTCAGGCAGGGGATGAGATTGTAAAGATCAATGATAAGAGCATCCACATTTTCAAGGATATTTCTACTTACAATCAGTTTC
Source organism: Coprococcus comes ATCC 27758 (assembly GCF_025149785.1). Lineage (GTDB taxonomy): Bacteria > Bacillota > Clostridia > Lachnospirales > Lachnospiraceae > Allocoprococcus > Allocoprococcus comes. The sequence continues at coordinate 1,354,360 of NZ_CP102277.1, forward strand.
ATCAGGGACAGACGATGAAGATTGTATACAAAAGAAATGGCGAAAAAAATACGGTTTCTGTTACCCCGGAGAAGAATGACAGTGGATATTATCTGATTGGAATTACGAGCAGCAATTATGTTAAGACCAATGTATTTGAGACTGCCGCATACAGTGCGTATAATGTTAAATACTGGATCAATCTGACGATTGACAGTTTGAAACAGCTTGTGACAGGACGGATCGGAGTGGATCAGTTATCTGGACCGGTGGGCATTGTGAGCGCGGTGGATACCACGTATAAGGAAAGCAAATCTGGTGGAGCATTGTTGATTTTCCTGAATCTTCTGCAGATGACGATCCTTCTTTCAGCGAACCTTGGAGTGATGAATTTACTTCCGCTTCCGGCACTGGATGGAGGTCGTCTGGTATTTCTGATCGTGGAAGTGATCCGCGGAAAGCGGGTGCCTCCGGAAAAAGAAGGGTATGTACATCTGGCAGGAATGGCACTTTTTCTTTGCCTGATGGTATTTGTGATGTATAATGATATCCGGAGAATCTTCTTTTAGGGATATTGGAAAATTTTACGAAGCACTTCGATTGGCTACAATTGAGGTGCTTTGTGTTAGGTGCATTAGTGGATGCATATTTTGATGGAAATTATTTTACAGAAAGAAGGGTGGAAAGATGCGTGAGCAGCTTACAGAAAGTGATGTAAAGAAAATTGAAGAGGAAATCCAGCATCGCAAGCATGTGATCCGTAAGGAAGCCATTGAAGCGGTCAAGGAAGCGCGTGCGCAGGGAGACTTAAGTGAGAACTTTGAATACCATGCAGCAAAAAAATATAAAAACCAGAATGAAAGCCGGATCCGGTATCTGGAAAGAATGCTGAAAAATGCGGAGATTGTATCCGATACTTCTGAAGAAGGTGTTGCCGGAATCAATAACCGTGTGACCGTATATTTTCCGGAGGATGACGAGGAAGAAACCTATAAGCTGGTTACTTCGATTCGCGGGAATTCAATTCATAATTATATCAGTACCGAATCTCCGATCGGAAAGGCAATCTTCGGGCATAAAGCAGGAGAGACTGTGAAGGTGAAGGTTAGCGATGATTATTCGTATGAGCTTGTGATACGGAAGATTGAAGATACGACGGATGATGAGGAGGATAAGATCCGGGCGTTTTAGTTTGAAGGTGGGAGCAGAGTATGTGAGCAAGGATGCAGAAATTTTCCAAAAGCAATGTCAATGAGAAGAATAAAAACGGATCATGAGATTCCAGGCTCCATACAAAATCCCAGCCCCTGATATAGTCGCAAGGATATAGACCAGAATTGCAGAATTATTTCCGTAGAGTTCACCAATTTTCACAAAGAAAATCTGTTCCATCCGGTAATCTGGATTGATGTAGAAAAGATTAATTTCACCAAAGGGATCCAGAATGTGGTTCAGGTATTCGGCAATGAGGACAAACAGAATATAGAGCAAAGTGATGCGGGAAAAAGAAGGCAGCAGACGGCGTGAAGAAGCGTCAGTCGGCTGTCTTTTAATATTTTTTGGACAGGAAAGAGGAGTCATTGGTACAGATTTCTGTACCAGAAGTATACCGGACAGGATTCCTGTGACAATTAGTAAAATATGCCAGAGATAGGAGTGAACTGTCAGGATCAGAAGCGGATAATGCATTCCACTGGTATCGAAAAAAACGGCAATTCCACCGAGAAGATTATAGGTGGAAAGGAAGCCGAGGATGGTATTTCTGGCAGGTTCTGTGTGAAAAAATGGGTAGAGAACCAGCAGATACATCGGGAGGCTGCAGAGCTGGAATGGGAAGTACCACAGGTTGTAGTGCCCATTATTCATGACGAAGGTCAGGAGTAATTGTTTCAGGATTTCGCTGGTAAGCAGAAAAATGCCAATGAAGAATAAAACTTTTTCTATACAGTGTAGTGAAAATTTTTTTATCATATGGGCTCCTCAAAATTTTGTTTTATAGGTGTAGTATACGCTGCAATAAAGTTTGTTACAAGATTTTATGGGGAATTTGACCAGTTATTCATAGAAAAGTTCTGAAAAAATATAGAAAAATACCATGATAAAACATAGTTAGAATTGACTGACCTATAGGCGTGGAGATATAATTAAAAATAATGATGCAGACGGAGTGGAAGATTCCTATCTGAATGCTGAATGGAGATAATTTTATACAAGAGACTTTGACGGCAAGGTAGATCCGAGCGGGAAACAGTTGGTGATATACGAAGATGTATAGTGGGACTCGTCTACCGTTTTGGGAGGCGGGTTTTTTTGTGTATACGATAAATTGCCTGCTTGGTTATAGAAAGGAAAAAGGATTATGTTAAAGATTGCAATTTATGGAAAGGGCGGTATTGGAAAGTCTACGATTACGTCCAATCTGGCGGCAGCATTTGCGGCGATGGGAAAGAAAGTAATCCAGATTGGATGTGATCCGAAGGCAGATTCTACGATCAATCTGCTTGGCGGCGAGCCGCTCAGACCGGTGATGAATTATATGAGAGAAGAGGATGAAGAACCGGAGGAGCTTTCAGATATTGCAAAAGAAGGCTATGGTGGTGTGCTCTGCATTGAAACAGGTGGACCGACACCGGGACTTGGATGCGCGGGGCGCGGGATTATTGCCACATTCCAGCTGTTAGAAGATTTGCAGTTATTTGAAACATATAAGCCGGATGTTGTACTTTATGACGTTCTTGGTGATGTGGTATGCGGTGGATTTGCAGCACCGATCCGGGAAGGGTACGCCGAAAAGGTTCTGATCGTAACTTCTGGAGAAAAGATGGCACTTTATGCAGCAAATAATATTTCAAGTGCGGTGAGGAATTTTGAGGACAGAAGCTATGCCAGAGTATTCGGTATTGTACTGAACCACAGGAATGTGGAAAATGAGACGGAAAAAGTACAGGCATTTTCCGAAAAAAGCGGGATCCCGATCGTCGGGGAAATCCCGAGAAGTGATGAGATCATCCGCTATGAGGATCAGGGAATGACGGTGATCGAAGGGGACAAAGATTCCGCGATCAGTAAGAGATTTTTTGATCTGGCAGAGTTATTACTGAAGAGTGAGGAATAGAAGGTATGGCAAAAGAAGCATATTATTGTACCGTAAAAGAATTAAATAAACTGGGAAGAGATGCGATTCCGGCACAGCTCCGGTCGAATACACACCTGATCTACAGCTCACCGGCAACGCTTGCATTTAACTCACCGGGAGCAGAAGGATTCGGAGTAAAAAGAGCGGGACTTGCTGTACCGGATTCGATCATGCTGATCGTGGCACCGGGCTGCTGTGGACGAAATACTTCGCTTATCAGTTCCATGAGGGAATATGATAACCGTTTTTTCTATCTGATGATGGACGAGACCGATATCGTAACGGGACGTCATTTGAAAAAGATTCCGAAGGCAGTAGAAGAAATCTGCAATTGCTGTGAAAAGAGACCGTCCGTTGTGATGATCTGTATTACCTGTGTAGATGCTCTTCTTGGGACGGACATGGAGCGTGTGTGCAGAAAAGCGGAAGAAAGAGCCGGACTTCCGGTTCGACCATGCTACATGTACGCGCTGACAAGAGAAGGAAGAAAGCCGCCGATGGTGCATGTACGTCAGTCTTTATATTCCCTTCTGGAGCCAAAGAAGAAAAAAGGAAATGTGGTGAACCTGCTTGGATTTTTCTCGCCGCTGATCGATGAGTGTGAGCTGTATGATCTTTTGCACAGCGCAGGAGTTAAGACCATCCATGAAATCTCCAGATGCAAGGACTATGAGGAATATCAGACCATGTCTGAGGCAAATTTTAATCTGGTACTTCACCCGGAAGCCAGATTTGCGGCAGAGGATTTTCATAACCGTCTGCAGATTCCGTTTATTGAACTCAGGAGACTCTACCAGACAGACAAGATCGCCAGCCAGTATCAGGCATTTGGGAAAGTGCTTGGGGTGACATTTTCTGATGAAGTTTATCGTGAAAAAGCGGAAGAAACCGTGGCAAAATTCAAAGAGAAACGGCCGGATGCAAGCTTTGCGATCGGGGAATGCATGAACGGAGATCCATTTGAAATGGCACTTGCGATGATCAAATATGGATTTAAGGTGCCAGAAATCTATGGAACACTGACAGCAGAGAACTTTATTTACCTAAACCAGTTATCCCAGCTCAGCCCGGAGACGAAGGTATTTTCCAATATGGAACCGACCATGCTGTACTACGATCCGGAAAAGAGCGGCGTGAATATGACCATTGGAAAGGATGCGGGATACTATCATCCGGATCAGCCGAATGTGATCTGGAATCAGGACAGACAGCCTTATGGTTATGCAGGTGTGACACGGTTGTTTGAAACCCTTTTGGAGGTGTAGTATGAGAGGACTTAGAAAATATCTGACACCATTTGCACCGGATCAGTCTGGCGCAGTGTCTGTGTTATATGAACTTGGCGGAATCATCGTCATCTGCGACGCGGGAGGATGCACAGGAAATGTCTGCGGTTTTGATGAGCCGAGATGGTTTGAACGGAAAAGTGCAGTATTCAGCGCAGGACTTCGTGATATGGATGCAATCCTTGGAAGAGATGACCGTCTGGTCGCAAAGCTGGTCGATGCAGCTGATAAGATTGATGCGAATTTTGCGGCGATTGTCGGCACTCCGGTTCCGGCTGTGATCGGAACGGATTACCAGGCACTGAAAAGAATGTGTGAAAAAAAGACCGACCTTCCGATTCTTGCCATTGATACCGACGGAATGGAGCTTTATGATAAAGGGGAAGAAAAAGCGTATCTTGCATTATTTACTGCATTTGCAAAGGAAAAATATGAAGTATGCAAAGAAAAAGTCGGTATCCTTGGAATGACGCCACAGGATGTAAGCGATCTGAAAGCAGCAGATAAAGTAAGAGAGGAACTGAAAAAAGAAGGAAAAGAAGCCATTTGCTATGGAATGGGCGATGGGCTTGAGGCAGTAGAAAGGGCATCGGAAGTTGGCAAAAATATTGTTGTATCTGTGGCAGCACTGGAAGTAGCCAAATATTTGGAAAAGACCTTTGGTACGCCGTATGAGATCGGTTATCCGGCAGCAGGTGAGTTGGTTCCGAATCTGGACTATCAGGGAAAGAAAATCCTTGTGGTACACCAGCAGGTGATGGCGGAAGCAATCCGGCAGGAAATTCTTAAAAGAGAGAATTCGGCAGAGGTGCAGACAGCAACCTGGTTTATGAGGAAAAAAGAGCTTGCCTGTCCGCAGGATGTGTCGTTGCGTGAGGAAGATGATTATATCGATCTTGTGAAAAATGGTGGATTTGATATCATTTTTGCAGATGCATGTATGGAAAAAATGGTTCCGGATTTTCAGGGAATCTTCGTAAATACAAGACATTTTGCAGTGTCAGGGAGACTGTGTGAATAGATGAAAAATGAAGTGACAAAACAGATCCGCGTCTATGGGATCGTGCAAGGCGTAGGATTTCGTCCGACTGTGAGCAGGCATGCAGCTACGCATCAGATCCGGGGCAGCGTGTCCAATAAAGGTCCGTATGTGGAAATCTTTGCGCAGGGACCGGAAGAGGCAGTGGATGGATTTATCTCAGATATTGAGAATAAGCCGCCGAAGCGGGCAGCAATTTTGAAAATGAATATTGAGCCGGTAGAAGAAGCAGAAGACTTTACGGAGTTTGCGATCATTGAAAGTGAAAAGACGAAAGGTGAGATTTTTGTCTCACCGGATATTGCAATTTGTGATGAATGCAAGGAAGAAATGTTTGATCCGAAGAACCGTAGATATCTGCATCCATTTATCAACTGTACCTGCTGTGGACCAAGACTTACGATCCTGGATGCCCTTCCGTATGACCGGGAGCGCACCAGCATGAAAGAATTTCCGATGTGTCCGGATTGCGCAAAAGAATATTATGATCCGGCAACCCGGAGATACGATGCACAGCCAGTCTGTTGTAACGAGTGTGGTCCGGAGGTCTACCTGATCGGCAGAGAAGAACGCGGAAGAGATGCGATCATTTACACCAGACGGACCATTGCAGAAGGCGGAATTGTGGCGATTAAGGGGATTGGAGGTTTCCACCTGTGCTGCGATGCGACTAATGAAGAGGCGGTGAAGCGCCTCAGAGAACTGAAAAAACGTCCGGCGAAACCATTTGCAGTTATGGCAAAAGATCTGGAATCTGTGAAAAGAGAATGCCTGATCAGTGAAGAACAGGAAAAAATTCTGACCGGACATCAAAAACCAATCCTGCTTTTGGACAAAAAAGAAGATGGTGAAGAAACACTTTGCGAAAGTATTGCACCTGGTAATCCAAAGGTTGGAGTAATGTTGCCGTATGCACCGGTACAGCTTCTGCTCTTTACCTATGATGATGGAATCCGGATGCCGTCTTTTTTGGTTATGACCAGTGGAAATACATCTGGTGCACCGATCTGCAGGGAGGACAAAGAAGCGATTCAGGAGCTTTCCCGTCTGTGCGACTGTATGCTTTCCCACAACCGGAAAATCCGGATCCGTGCCGATGATTCAGTGATGGATTTTTATAAAAATGAGCCATATATGATCCGCAGATCCAGAGGCTATGCGCCACTTCCGACCATGGTTCAGATGCCGTGGAAAGGGCAGGTACTTGCTACTGGAGGAGAACTGAAAAATACATTCTGCATCGGTGTGGACGGCAGATTTTACCCATCCCCTTATGTGGGAGATCTGGAAGATCTGCGCACCGTGGAAGCTTTAAAAGAAACGATCGGCAGAATGGAAACACTTCTGGAGGTAGAACCAAAGGTTGTGGCATGCGATCTGCATCCGAAATACAATGCGACAGTTGTTGCGGAAGAACTTGGACTTCCGGTTCTGAAGATACAGCACCATTTTGCACATATTCTGTCCTGTATGGCAGAAAATGACTGCGAAGATCCGGTGATCGGCGTTTCCTTTGACGGAACCGGCTATGGAACGGATGGGACCATCTGGGGTGGAGAAATTCTTCGTTGTGATTACAATGGATTTGAAAGACTTGGCAGCATTAAGCCATTCTGGCAGGTAGGTGGAGATCTTTCTGCAAAAGAAGGCTGGCGAATTGCCGGGTCTCTTCTCTATGAAGAATTGCAGGATAAAGAAAAAACGGTCGAATGGATGAAGAAACTGGAGCTTTGCACCGAACCGGAGGCAAAAGTACTGGTGACAATGACCGGACGACACCTGAATGCTGTTCGATCTACCAGTGCCGGCCGTCTCTTTGATGGAGTCAGTGCTATCCTCGGAATCCGGAAAAAATCCACTTTCGAGGGAGAAGCATCTACGGCATTAGAGTTCGCAGCAGAAGCTTACGAAAAAACAATGCAGCATCCATACAAACCCCTCATGCTTAAGCCATTTACAGAAACGGCAGAAGACCGCCTGATTCTAAATACCGGCGAATTAGTCAAAAACCTCGCCAAAAAACGTCTCGCCGGGGAAGATACCGGACAACTTGCATACGAGTTCCACCAGGAACTTGCAAGACAGATCATATCCGCAGCCCTCACAGCAAGTCATCAGACCGGAATCCGGAAAGTTGCCCTAAGCGGCGGAGTTTTCCAGAACCGCTTACTACTACGGCTGGTAGAAGAAGGTCTGGTTAAGCAAGGTCTCATCACCCTGCACCATCACCTCATTCCACCAAATGACGGAGGATTGTCACTTGGTCAGGCAGCCTACGCAATGGCATATTTACAGAAGCATGAGATAAAATAAAACCAGACATAAAAATATTTTAAACAGAGTTAATCTAAAAACTATTACAAATTACAATAAAAGAGGAAAAGGACCACCAGGAACAAACAAATCAGGAATTGACAACAAGGTACTGCCTTGTCAATTCCCCCTTTGTCAACACGTTAAATTTTAGGAAGCGCCAGCAGGGAGAGAAAACAATTGGGACCGGCTGCATTTGCAGGAGCCCGAGCGTTCTCTTGGAAACTGCAGTGTTGCGTTATTTACAGAAATCCATCTGTTTGAGCGAAGCGAGTTATGGATTTCTGTAAATGCTCTTAGCAACACGAAGCCTTCCTAGAGAACACCGGACTCCTGCAAATGCAGCCGGTCCCAATTGTTTTCTCTCCTTGCGTCCCTTCCCAAAAAAAGGAGGAATTACCCACATGTGTGTTGGATTATCAGCAAAAGTTGTAAAAATCAGTAACGGAACCGCCGTCGTTGACGCAGGCGGTGCAAAAAGAGAGGTTTCATCCAAGCTCTTGGAGAATCTGGAACCAGGTGATTACGTCATGGTCCACGCCGGAGTTGCGATCGCAAAGATCACCGATGAAGATGAAAGCGAGACCGATCAGCTTATGGAGGAACTGCTGTAATGGAAGAACAAAAGAAACGAACAGCCAGAGAGATCATAGAAAATTATGACGGACCGGCAGTGCGGATCATGGAAGTATGCGGAACCCATACCCATGAAATTTTCCGTCTGGGGATCCGAAAACTTTTACCAAAGCAGGTAGAACTGATCTCAGGACCGGGATGCCCGGTCTGCGTAACACCGGTCAGCTTTATTGATGAAGCAATTTATCTGGCGTTGGAGAAGCAGGTGACGATCTGTACATTTGGTGATCTGGTCCGCGTACCGGGAAGTCAGATGAGCCTTGCCGGAGCAAGAGAAAAAGGAGCAAAGATCCATATCGTTTATTCACCGGCAGATGCGGAAAAATATGCGAAAGATCATCCGGAAGAACAGGTGACATTTTTATCCGTTGGGTTTGAGACAACGACACCTGCAGGATGCCTTTCGGTTAAACAGGCAAAGGAAGATGAAATTTCCAATTATTCTCTTCTGGTTGCCAATAAGACGATGCCGGGAGCTTACGAGGCACTCAAAGGCAGTGCGGATGTATTTTTATATCCGGGACACGTCAATGCAATCACGGGGACCGAACTTTGTGAGGAACTGGTAAAAGAAGGAGTCAGCGGTGTGGTAGCAGGATTTACGGCAAAAGAACTGCTCACAGCACTTGCGGTCGCACTGGTACGCTTCCAGGAAGGAAAGCCGTTCTTCGTAAACTGCTATCCGAGAGTTGTCACCAGAGAAGGAAGCCGTGAGGCACAGAGGCTGGTGAATGAACTGATGGAAGGATGCGACAGCGAGTGGAGAGGTCTTGGAATCATTCCGGGATCCGGTATGCAGCTGAGAGAAGAATGGGAAGCATACGATGCCAGAAAGAAATACAATATGCCAAAGATCGAAGGAAAAGCAAATCCGGCATGCCGCTGCGGAGATGTACTGCAGGGAAAATGCAAACCGTCCGACTGCAAGGTGTTTGGCAAGGTATGTACACCGCAGCACCCGGTAGGAGCCTGCATGGTATCCGGCGAGGGCGCATGCTCGGCTTACTATATGTATGATACCAGGGGATAAAAGTCAGAAGTCTGACGCAAGCTTGCTTGCAGGAAGACTTCTGACCTTTATCTCCGCCAAAACATGAGTAAGTAGCCATTTCGCGAAGAAAAATGAGCGGATTACGAATGTTTTGAGGATTGTGAGAGCACGTAAGTGCGGAACAATCCGGTATCAGGGAAACGAAGGAATGGAACACCGACGCAAGCTTGCTTGCAGGAAGACTTCTGACCTTTATCCCCGCCAAAACATGAGTAAGTAGCCATTTTATGAAGAAAAATGAGCGGATTACGAATGTTTTGAGGATTGTGAGAGCACGAAAGTGCGGAACAATCCGGTATCAGGGAAACGAAGGAACGGAACACCGGAACAATCCGGTATCATATATACGGAAACGATTAGGAGAGAAGGAAGTTAAAAATGGAAAATAAAATGGACAACCAGACAGTAACTATGGCACACGGAGCCGGCGGAAAGCAGACTTCAGAGTTGATCGATAAAGTATTTGCAGCACATTTTGCCAATCCGGACCTGACTGCGGATGATGCGGCAGTTCTTACACCACCAGTCGGAAAGATGGCAGTATCTACGGATGGATTTATTGTATCTCCGGCATTCTTCCCAGGAGGAAATATCGGAAAGCTTTCCATCTGCGGAACAGTTAATGACCTTGCATGTATGGGAGCAAAACCACTTTATCTGACTTGTGCATTTGTAATTGAAGAAGGATTTCCGATGGAAAAACTGGAAGAGATTGCAGCAGCAATGGAGAAAACGGCAAAAGAAGCCGGTGTCCGTATTGTATCCGGAGATACCAAGGTAGCAGGAAAGGGACAGGTAGACGGTGTATTTATCACAACAACCGGAATGGGACAGATCGAGGACGGCGTAAAAGTCGGAGGAGAACTGGCACAGCCGGGAGACGCGATCATTGTGACCGGAGATGTGGGACGCCATGGTTGTACGATCCTTCTTGCAAGAGAAGACTTCGGAATCGAAGCGGATGTGACCAGTGACTGTGCACCACTATGGCATACTGTAGAAGAAGTGATAAATGCAACACATGATCTGCATGTCATCCGTGATGCGACAAGAGGTGGAGTTGGAACAGTACTTTATGAGATTGCGGGACAAAGTAATGTTGGAATCCGTCTGAATGCTGAAAAAGTTCCGGTTGCACCGGAAGTGAAGGGAGTCTGCGGAATGCTTGGACTGGAGCCACTTTACCTTGCATGTGAAGGAAGAATGGTCATTATGGCACCAAAAGCAGAGGCAGAAAAGATTGTAGAAGTACTGCACAAATGTCCGTATTCACAGAATGCGGCAATTATCGGAGAAGTAACTGCAGAGCAGCCGGGGAAAGTAGTCATGACTACAGAAATCGGAACGCAGGCACTTCTTCCACAGCCGGGCGGAGAATTGCTGCCACGTATCTGCTAAACAATCTGAAATGCGGAATCGGTGACATTTCAAAAAGAAAGGAGACTTTTCATGGACACCAGAGTAGCAGTCATTTCAATTATTGTGGAGAATCCTGCCGCGATTGAGGAACTGAACCATTACCTGCATGAAGCAGGAGAGTATATCATTGGAAGAATGGGAATTCCGTACCGGGAGAAGGGAATTAATATCATCAGCATCGCCATTGATGCACCGCAAGATATGATCAGTGCTTTGTCAGGGAAGATCGGGCGTCTGAATGGGGTATCCACAAAAACGGCGTACTCGAACGTCATTACGAAAGCGGAGGAAAAAGCGGAATGAAAAAGATAGCAGTGTACGGAAAAGGCGGGATCGGAAAATCCACAACTGTATCCAATCTTGCGGTGGCACTTGCCGAAAAAGGATACAAGGTCATGCAGATCGGCTGTGATCCGAAGGCGGATTCGACCATCCAGCTCCGACACGGAAAGGAGATTCCAACCGTACTGGAAATGTTCCAACAGAAGAAACAGAATCTAAAACTGGAAGATATGGTTACGGTTGGCTATGCAGGTGTGGTCTGTGTAGAAGCAGGTGGACCGACACCGGGACTTGGATGTGCAGGACGCGGGATTATCACCGCCCTTGAGAAGCTGGAAGAAACCGGTGCTTATGAGACCTACCAGCCGGATATCGTGTTATATGATGTACTTGGTGATGTAGTCTGCGGTGGCTTTTCCATGCCAATGCGAAAAGGCTATGCGGATCAGGTATTCATCATCACATCCGGTGAAAATATGGCGATCCATGCCGGGGCCAATATTGCAATGGCAGTAGAGAATTTCAGGAACCGGGGATATGCTTCCCTTGGCGGTATTATTTTAAATAAAAGAGAGGTTCCGAGAGAGGAAGAAAAGGTGCGGGAGCTTGCAGGGGATTTTCACACGCAGATCATTGGACAGCTTGACCGGAGCGAACTTGTGATGGAAGCAGAAGAAGCCGGTAAGGTTCTGCTGGAATACGCACCGGATTCTCAGATGGCAGAGGAATACCGGAAGCTGGCAGATCAGATCCTTGCAGTGTGCGGAGAGGAGAGACCATGTTAAAACGGGTAGGACATCCGGTGGATGAAAAAGGCGCGGCAGTAGCCATCAAGGATGCCACATTTCCGGTTCCATTTGCACCGGGGCTTGAATTTAACTCGCCGGTTCACGGCAACTGGAACATCGTACATACCGGAATGCTGATGCCGGAGGCAAGACAGATCTATGTCTGTGCAGATAACTGCATGCGAGGTGTGGTGCTGACAGCGGCGGAAATGAATGCGGCTGACCGGTTTTCCTTTGTGATCGTAAAAGAAGAGAATCTGTTAAATGGAAATCTGGAGGACATCACCATCGAAGGCGTGACGGATGTGCTGAATAAGTTGGAAGAAAAACCGAAAGCAGTTCTTTTATTTACCGTCTGTCTGCATCATTTTCTGGGATGCGATCTGGAACGGGTGTATCAGGAACTGGAAGAGAGGTTCCCAAAGATTACATTTATCCGCTGTTATATGGATCCGATCATGCAGAAGCATGGACCGACACCGGATCAGAAGCTGAGAAAAGCGATTTATGAGCCACTTCCAAAGCGAAAAGCAGATGAAAAAGCTGTGAGTTTTCTCGGCAGTGATTTCGTACTGGAAAAAAATGCAGATCTGAAACGAATCGTCCGGGCACATCAGGGAATCTTCCGGGAACTGCCGGGATGTAAAAGCTGGGAAGACTATCTGGCACTTTCCGAAGGGAAACTTTTTATATCTTCTTATCCACCATCTAAGTATGGTGCGGAAGCGCTTTCAGAGCGTCTGAAACGACCATACCTGTATCTGCCGGGCAGCTTTGATTATGAAGAGATCACAGCACAGCTGGAAAATTTTTGCCAGACAATGGGCTATGGAAAGCTGGAGGAAACGATTTCAGTAGAAGGGGAAATTGATGCCTGTGAAAAGGCACTGGAAAAGGCGCATGAGGTGATCGGAGACACTGCGGTTGCCATTGATTATCTGTACCATCCACGTCCACTGGGACTTGCAAAGCTTCTGCTTACTCATGGCTTCCGGGTAATACGGATCTATCTGGATTCCATCAGTCCGGAAGAAAAAGCAGAATTTGAGTGGCTGAAGGAGCATGCACCGGATCTGCAGTTGATTGCAACGATCCAGGTGAAAATGCGTGTGCTTCCGAGAACATCGGATGAAAAAATACTGGCGATCGGACAGAAGGCGGCATGGTTTACAGGAAGTCCGTATTTTGTCAATATGGTACAGGGCGACGGCCTTTACGGATTTGACGGGATCCGCAGGACGGCAGAGCTTATGGCCGAAGCATTTACCGAAGAAAAAGACACGGAAGATCTGGTTGTGCGAAAAGGATGGGGGTGTGAAAGCTGTATATGAGACAATCTTATCGAATCATACCAATTTATACATCGGATGTATCCGGTGTGTGTTCTGCACTTTATGAGCTTGGCGGCATGACAGTTATGCACGACCCGTCCGGATGCAATTCGACCTACAACACTCACGATGAGATCCGCTGGTACGATCAGGACAGTCTGATCTATATTTCCGGTCTGACAGAAATTGATGCGATCATGGGAAATGATGAAAAATTTCTGGATGATATCAAAGAGGCAGCAAGGGAGCTGCATCCGAAATTTATTGCCCTTGCAGGATCCCCAATTCCGTATATGAATGGAACCGATTTTCCGGCACTGGCACAGGTACTGGAAGAAGAAACCGGGATTCCTGCATTTGCAGTACCTACGAACGGAATGCATGATTATGTGTATGGGGCAGGAATTGCATTAGAGGAGATCGCGAAAAGATTTACCGGGGAAAAGACAGGACGGATTCAGGCACGCACCGTCAATCTGCTTGGTGTGACACCACTGGACTTTGGACCGGTATCTCATGTAGAGGTGCTGAAAGAGAACCTGAAAGCCTGTGGATGGAAGGTGCTGTCTACCTGGGCAATGGGAGATGAACTGGATGCATTTTTGCAGGCAGGAGAAGCAGAGGTGAATCTGGTGGTATCTTCGGTCGGGCTTCGTGCGGCGAAAGTACTGGAAGAAAAGTTCGGAACCCCGTATGTGGTTGGAACGCCGATTGGCTCTTATACAGAGCGGATTGCGAAAGCACTGGAAGAAAAAGAGCAGATACCATATCGAAAGGATCGGATGCAGGGTGAAATTGAAGAAATCATGGAGCAGAAGGGAAACAGAAATCCGGCATCGGGAGAAGAAATAAAGAAGCCTGAAGCGGCCGGCAGACAAAAGAAAGTGACTCTGATCGGAGAACCGGTGACCATGGAATCTCTGGCAGCAGGGATCGAACAGAAATATGGCTGTCCGGTGGAAGTTCTCTGCCCGCTGGAAAAAACAGAAGGTCTGCTTTGCAGACAGGACAGATGGATCTGTGGGGAAGAAGAAATGGAAGAAGCATTGAAAGATGCAGAAATCATTGTAGCGGATCCATTGTATCAGCCAATCTGTCCGAAGTATTGTATGTTTTATGAACTGCCGCATATTGCATTTTCCGGAAGAATTTATCTGAAAAGGCTTCCGGTGCTGGGACAACTGATTTAGATGCGGTAAAAATGGATCAAATTCTCACAAAAGAGATTGATCCATTTTTTGTTTCCGTTTTTTCTATAACAGGAAATTGCATTTCCTGTTATTAAAAGGTCTCCGGCAGGTTTCAAAATATTGTCATGATCAATTTTGTGACAAAAAAATTAAATAAAGCATTAAAAACAGTACCTTTTTTGCGAAAAAACTGTTATAATTTATAACAAATCATTTAATTATGAGAGGATGTTTGTGGTTTTAGAAATCATATTATGGATAATAAGGTTCTTTTTCGGAGCTGGCATCTTCAGCTTCTTACATATTGTCATCGATAAATTAACATACGGGAAAAGCGCAATATGTGCAAAGAGCAAGAGGATTGCAAGATATTTCTTAGTGGAATTAACAGGTGGAGTATCCATGACCGGTTGTGCGATTGTATATGGTTGCGGGAAAATGGGTGTGATTTCACTAAGAGGCGCAGTTTTTTTTATATATTTGGGAATACTGTTTGTGATTGCCTTGGTTGACTGGCATATACAGATGATTTATGATCGATTTCATATTATGATCTTGATACTTGCGGTTTTGGACTTTATGCTTTATCCGGAGATGGGAATTGCTACAAGACTGACCGGTATGGGAATCATATCAGTGCCGATGCTGGTGCTGGCACTTGCAATTCCAGGGGCTTTCGGAGGCGGAGATATCAAGCTGATGTCGGTAAGCGGATTGCTTATTGGTGGCGCGTCAATGATATGTGCAATGTGTATTGGGATTATAACAGGAGGTGCTTATGTGACACTGATGCTGGTACGAAAGAGGCTGAATAAAACAGATCAGTTTGCGTTTGGACCATTTCTTGCGTTTGGACTTGCAACTGCAATTTTTCTGGGAGATAAGATGGCAGTGTGGTATCTGCAGTTTGGGGCGGTATAGGCAGAAAATGATTTGCGTGTGGAATTGTGCAGATTAAGTATGGACGGATAAGGGCTGGTATGATAGTATAAATGCGGAAAATTTGTATATTTCGAAAAATATATCATAGGAGTAGAAAATTATTGTGGGAGCTTTAAATATAAAAAAAGGTACAAAAATGATATGCTACCCTCATATAGGACAATGAAATATAAAAGTCCTATATGGGGGTATTTTCATGTTCAGAAAGAGTAAGATAGAACCAGTAGAAAAAGTAAAAATAGTCGAACGCTACCTTTCAGGAGAAATTGGCATACGGAAAGTAGGAAAAGAATTGGGAGTTGATCATCATAGTATTCGAAATTGGATTTCTATTTATCAGTATGCTGGATCAACTGGATTACTCAATCAACCGAAAAACAGATCTTATTCAAAAGATTTAAAAATATCTGCTATAAATGATTATCTTAACGGAGAAGGATCTCTTCAGGATATTTGCACAAAATACGGAATTCGTTCACACAGACAGCTTTCCGATTGGATTAAGGTGTATAATTCTGGTGGAATATTAAAAACCTCCACTGGAGGTGCTTACATGAAAAAAGCAAAGAACACTACACTTGATGAGAGATTAAAAATAGTAACAGATTGTCTTGCAAATGATAAGAATTATGGTGCAATGGCACTCAAATATGATTGTTCCTATCAACAAGTTCGCAATTGGGTAATACGATACGAAAAGATGGGTCAAGCGGGTCTGGAAGACAGACGTGGACGTCGTATAGCTTCTCTTCCAAGCAGAACACCTGAAGAAGAGTTACGTGATAAGATAGCTGAACTGGAAAGAAGAAATCTAGACTTACAAATGGAGAATGATCTGTTAAAAAAAGTCAGAGAACTGGAAAGGGGTCGCTATCTTTAATCCATCGGTTAGCCGTTTATCTGCGTGCTATTTTAGATTTATATGATAGAAGGATTGTTTTCTTTAAAATCAGCGATCACAATGATAATCCATTAGTTATGGACACGTTTGATGAGGCTGTTCGTCAGGAGGTAGATGCACACCCATTAGTTCATTCTAATCGAGGCTTTCAATATACAAGCGCACAGTTTTATACTAAATTAAAAAAACATCATATGAAGCAGAGTATGCCTAGAGTTGCCCACTGTATTGACAATGGACCAATGGAAGGGTTTTGGGGAATTCTAAAACGAGAAATGTATTATAAACAGCGTTTTAATGACAGAAGCTCTTTGATTACTGCGATAGCTAATTACATAGATTACTACAACAACCAACGACTTCAAAGGAAACTGCATGTAATGACACCAATGAAATATCATGAGCAATCTACAAAAGCAGCATAAAATATCGCCAGCCATAGCATGGCTGACGATACAAAAATTTATTATTTTTTATTGTCCTCTTGACGGGGAGCATACCAGAAATGATCTGAAAAGTATGGTTCCTTTTTGAAAAAGCGAGGGAGAAAGAAGAGACTTTCCCTGTGAAGTTCCTGATAAATATCAGGAAATCTTACACCGGCAAAGATACCACTTCTCGATCAGTCCGATCAGAGCATAGAGCAGCATGGCGATCACGCAGAGGATGCAGATGCTCATCAGCAGCCAGTCGAGCTTGAAGACCTGACTGCCGTAGATGATCATATAGCCAAGTCCTTCCCTGCCGCCGATAAATTCTCCGATGATCACGCCCACCAGACAGAGCCCGATATTGACCTTCATGGTGCTGATGATCGCCGGAATGCAGCTTGGGATCACTACCTTGGAGAGAGCATGGAGCCGGTTTCCGTGAAGAGTGTAGATGAGCATGATTTTATCTGGGTCTACTTCGGAAAATTCGGAATAGAGGTTCAGTATGCTCCCGAAGATTGCAACAGACATTCCGGCAATGATGATAGTTGTGCGGTTTGCGCCGAGCCAGACAATGAGAAGCGGAGCAAGCGCAGATTTTGGCAGACTGTTCAGGACGACCAGATAAGGCTCCAGGATTTCCGAAAGCTTCCGGAAGAGCCAGAGAAGGACGGTGACAAAAAGGCTGAAGAAGATTACCAGAACAAAACTGACCAGAGTTTCGTAAAGGGTTACTCCGATATGGCGGAAAATACTGCCGTCACCGGTCATTTCCAGAAAACACAGGGCAATCCGGGAGGGGCTGCTGAAGATGAAGGAGTCGATGAGTCCTGTATTTGCGGCAAATTCCCAGAGGAAGAGAAAGGCAAGCAGGATGGAGACTCTGGAAACGGCAACGATCCGTTTATGTCGGCGCCGCATATTCAGGTAATGTAGCTGGTTTTTTGAAAGTTCATTCATCCGGGTTCAGCTCCTTCCAGATCAGATTGAAATAAGTCTTAAATTCCGGGGCATTGCGGCGGGCAAGCGGGGAAAGTCCCGGATCAGAAAAGGAAACATTGACCGTTTGCCCGATGGTTGCCGGACGGCTTGTGAGAACAAGGATCCGGTCAGCAAGACTGATCGCTTCGGCAAGGTCATGGGTGACAAGGATCGCTGTTTTTTTCTCTTTTTTGATAATCTGCCCGATATCATCACTGACATTTAATCGGGTCTGATAATCCAAGGCAGAAAAGGGTTCATCCAAAAGCATGATATCCGGCTTCAGGACCAGCGTGCGGATCAGCGCGGCTCTCTGGCGCATTCCTCCGGAAAGTTCGGATGGTTTTGCATTTGCAAAGGCATTCAGGCCGTATTGTGTAAGAAGGACTCTTGCCAGTGCGCGGGAACGGGCAGTCAGTGCATGCTGAATCTCGAGACCGAGAAGAACGTTCTGATAGATGGTACGCCACTCAAGAAGTTCATCCTTTTGCAGCATATATCCGATGCCGGAAGTATTGTCCGGATGATAGCTGCCGTTTATTTTGATGAGACCTTTTTCCGGGGTGAGAAGACCCGCAATCAGGTGGAGCAGTGTAGATTTTCCGCACCCGGAGGGACCGACCAGAGCAATAAATTCCCCTTCGCGGACCGAAAAGGTGATGTCTTTCAGGGCGTAGGTTTCTCCTTCCAGTGTATGGTAAGCATAATGAACGTTTTTCAGTTCCAGTGCATATTGCATGATAATCCTCCAGATACAGAAACGATCATAAGTCTTTTACTTACAGTTTATGAGAAATAAAAAAAAGCGTGTGTGCATCTGGCTGGAATGGAGCGGAAAAAGAAAAACAGAGCAGAAAAGATATTGTGCGAAGAGAACAGCTGCACTATAATAAGAAACAAATCTGCAATATGAGGAGAGATGAACAGATGCAGAAAAAGAATTACCAGAAAGAACTGGATAAAAAGATAGAACTGATCGTATCGGAAAAGAAGGTTCCACGACTGTTCCTTCACAGCTGTTGTGCACCATGCAGCAGTTATGTGCTGGAATATCTGTCGGAATATTTTGAGATTACGGTTTTTTATTACAATCCGAATATTTTCCCGGAGGCGGAATTTGAAAAACGGATCCACGAACAGGAGAAGCTGATCCGTGAGCTTCCGGCGAAACATACGATCCATTTTCAGGCGGGAAATTATGACAGTGAAAAATTTTACGAGATGGCGAAGGGACTGGAGATGATTCCGGAAGGTGGAGAGCGGTGCTTCAGGTGTTATGAGCTCAGACTCCGGGAAGCTGCGAGATTTGCAAAAGAAGGCAGATATGATTATTTCACCACAACCCTTTCCATCAGTCCGCTGAAAAATGCACAGAAGCTGAATGAGATTGGTGAGCGGCTTGCCGGGGAATATGGAGTGGCTTATCTGGTTTCGGATTTTAAAAAGAGAAATGGATATAAGCGTTCAACCGAGCTGTCAAAGATTTACGGACTTTACCGCCAGGACTATTGTGGCTGTATTTATTCCAAAAATCAGAGAGAACGGGAAAAGAAACTTCGGGAGGAAGAGGAAAGTTCTGTGAAAAGTTAAGAGGGGAACTTTACAGAATCCGACATTCTATGGTACACTAAAGCACAGAATTACGTTGAAGAAAAGAGGGAAAGCTATGGCACAGTTATGGGGAGGACGTTTTACGAAAGAAACCGACAAACTGGTTTATAATTTCAATGCGTCCATTTCATTTGATAAACGATTTTATGAGCAGGATATACAGGGCAGCAAGGCGCATGTTATGATGCTTGCAAAGCAGGGGATCCTGACAGACGATGAGAAGCAGCAGATTCTGGACGGACTGGAAAGCATCCGCAGGGATGTAGAGAGCGGAAAGCTTGAGATTACAGAGGAATACGAAGATATCCACAGTTTTGTAGAGGCAAATCTGATCGACCGGATCGGGGATGCAGGAAAGAAGCTGCATACCGGAAGAAGCCGTAATGACCAGGTTGCACTGGATATGAAGCTTTATACAAGAAGTGAGATCACCGCACTGCAGGGACTGGTTGTGGATATGCTCCGCGAACTTCTTGCGATCATGAAGGACAACACCGAGACGATCATGCCTGGATTTACTCATCTGCAGAAAGCGCAGCCGATCACACTGGCACACCATATGGGTGCTTATTTTGAAATGTTCAAAAGAGACCATATGCGTCTGAAAGATATTTACAAAAGAATGAATACCTGTCCGCTTGGATCCGGAGCACTTGCAGGAACTACTTATGATCTGGACAGAGCATACACCGCAGAGCTTCTCGGATTTGACGGACCGACACTGAACAGTATGGATTCGGTATCGGACCGTGATTATCTGATCGAGCTGATGAGTGCTCTATCTACGATTATGATGCATTTAAGCCGCTTCTCAGAAGAAGTGATCATCTGGAATTCCAATGAATACCAGTTTGTCGATATCGATGACAGCTACAGCACCGGAAGCAGTATCATGCCACAGAAGAAGAATCCGGATATTGCGGAACTTGTTCGTGGAAAGACAGGACGTGTATACGGTGCACTGACTTCGATCCTGACTACAATGAAAGGAATTCCGCTTGCTTACAATAAAGATATGCAGGAGGACAAAGAGCTGGTATTTGATGCCATCGATACCGTGAAAGGATGCCTGGCTTTATTTACCGGAATGCTCGCAACCATGAAGTTCAACAAAGAACGTATGCTGGAAAGCTGCAGACACGGATTTACCAACGCAACAGATGCAGCTGACTATCTGGTAAATCACGGGGTACCGTTCCGTGATGCACATGGAATCGTAGGAAAGCTGGTACTTTATTGCATCGATAAGAAGATTGCGTTAGATGATATGTCACTGGAAGAATATAAGGAGATCTCTCCGGTATTTGAAGAAGATATTTATGATGCGATCAGCATGGAGACCTGTGTCAATAAGAGAAATACGATCGGTGCACCTGGACCGGAAGCTATGAAAAAGGTGATCGCGCTTCACGAAGCGTATCTGGAAGAGTGCTAATCGTTATAAGGAAAATGAGCATTGCTGGTCACAGGTACTGGGAACAGTAACATGAGCGTTAATAAGTAGACATAGTTTTTCAATTGTCAGGGTTGAAAAATGTCGGTAAATGCGCTATGATATACAAATCACGCGTACAAATGTGCGTATCAAAAAGACAAAACAGGAAATGAGGACATAAAAATGGATCAGAAATTAAGAGTAGGTATTCTTGGTGCAACAGGAATGGTAGGACAGAGATTTATCTCTCTGCTGGAAAATCATCCGTGGTTTGAGGTAGTAACACTGGCTGCAAGCCCGCGTTCCGCAGGAAAGACATATGAAGAAGCAGTCGGAGACCGCTGGAAAATGGACACTCCGATGCCGGAAGCAGTCAAGAAGATCGTTGTACATAATGTCAACGAGGTAGAAGAAGTTGCAAAGACAGTTGACTTTGTATTCAGTGCAGTTGATATGTCAAAAGATGAGATTCGTGCGATCGAGGAAGCATACGCAAAGACAGAGACACCGGTTGTATCTAATAACAGTGCCCACAGATGGACACCGGATGTACCGATGGTAATCCCGGAAGTAAACCCGGAACATTTTGCAGTCATCGAAGACCAGAAAAAGCGTCTTGGAACCACAAGAGGATTTATCGCAGTAAAACCAAACTGTTCGATCCAGAGCTATGCGCCTTGCCTTGCAGCATGGAAAGAATTCGGACCAAAAGAACTGGTTGTTACAACCTACCAGGCAATTTCAGGTGCAGGAAAGACCTTTAAAGACTGGCCGGAAATGGTAGAAAATATCATTCCATTCATTGGTGGAGAAGAAGAAAAGAGCGAGCAGGAACCGCTTCGTGTTCTCGGCAGAGTTGAAAATGGACAGATCGTAAAAGCAGATTCTCCGAAGATCACATGCCAGTGTGTACGTGTACCGGTTCTTAACGGACATACCGCTGCCGTATTTATCAATTTTGAAAAGAAACCAACCAAAGAGCAGCTGATCGAAAAACTGGAAAGTTTCAAAGGCTTCCCGCAGGAAGCAGAGCTTCCGAGTGCACCGAAGCAGTTCATCCGCTATATGACAGAAGACAACCGTCCGCAGGTGAAACTGGATGTAGATTATGAGAACGGAATGGGAATTTCTATCGGACGACTCAGAGAAGATTCCCTTTACGATTATAAATTTATCGGACTTTCCCACAATACAGTCCGCGGTGCGGCAGGAGGAGCTGTTCTCTGTGCTGAGACACTGACTGCAAAAGGCTTTATCACAAAGAAATAGCTTTTGCAGGAAAGTTTAAAAGAAGTTAACTTTTCTTTCTTCTGATTCAGTGGTAGAATGAAATTATACCAGTGTAAAGGAAGAGTGAAGGTGGGCTAATATGAAAAAAGAAATGCAGAACTATACACAGAACAGAGAACTGTCCTGGCTGAAGTTCAATCAGAGGGTACTGGAGGAAGCAAAGGATTCTTCAGTACCCCTTCTTGAAAGAATGAAGTTTGTATCCATTTTTACAAGCAACCTGGATGAATTTTTTATGATCCGCGTAGGAAGCCTGTATGATATGTCGCTTACGGATAACAGCACGATCGACAGCCGTTCGGGGATGAATCCGAAAGAGCAGCTGGATGCAATCTTTGCGGCTGTAGCACCATTGTATAAAGAGCGGGACAAGACTTACTCGGAAATCAAGAAGCTGCTGAATCCATACGGTGTCTGTGGACTATCGATAAAAGAGCTGGAGCAGCAGGAAAAGAAGTATGTGAAAAAGTACTTCAAAGACCAGATCCTACCGATCCTGTCTCCACAGATCGTGGATGCCAATCATCCATTCCCACATCTGCTCAATAAGGAACTGTATGTGATCGCAAGTCTGAAGCAGAATGGAACTTCCATGATTGGAATCGTACCGGTTCCACAGTTTGTGTCAGATATTTTATATCTTCCGGGCCATGATATCCGTTATATCCGTATGGAAAAGGTGATCATGGAATATCTGGATGTGGTGTTCGACAAATACGAGGTATCGAACAAGAATTATATCTGCGTGACAAGGAATGCAGATGTGTCGCCGGACGATGAGGCACTGGAGATCAATGATGATTTCCGCCTGCTGATGCAGGAAACCATTCACAAGCGCCGCAGAATGGCAGTAGTCCGCATGGAGACAGCGGAGCCGCTGGATAAGGAACTGGAAAAGTATTTCTGTGACAAATTTAAGATCACACCGGCACAGATCTACCGGACCAAGATGCCGATGAAGCTGGATTATATTTTTTCGATTATGGATAAGGTTCCGGCATCGCTGAAACGTTCTCTGATCGACGAACCGTTTACTCCGCAGCCGTCCCGCTATCTGACGGATGGAAAAGTGATTCCGCAGGTAAAGAAAAAAGATATACTTCTTTCTTATCCGTATGAGAGTATGGATCCGTTTCTGCGTATGATCAAGGAAGCGGCTTATGATCCGACCGTTCTTACGATCAGGATCACAATCTACCGTCTGGCAAAGAAGGCACGGCTGGTAGAGTACTTATGTGCAGCGGCCGAGAACGGCAAAGAGGTTACGGTTTTGATCGAGCTGAGAGCCAGATTCGATGAACAGAACAATATTGACTGGTCCGAACGTCTGGAAGAAGCAGGATGCCGTGTGATTTATGGATTTGAAGGTTATAAGGTGCATTCCAAGATCTGTCTGATCACTTACCGGAACCGCAACAATATCGAGTACATTACGCAGGTGGGAACCGGAAACTACAATGAAAAGACAGCGACGATGTATACGGATGTGTCGCTGATCACAGCGGATAAGGGAATCGGAGAGGATGCAGCCGTCTTCTTCAAGAATATGTCCATTGGCAATCTCAATGGAAGCTATCAGCATATTATTGTTTCACCGACCAGTCTGAAACCAAAGGTGCTTTCGCTGATGGACGAGGAGATCAAAAAGGGAACGAACGGACGGATCATCATGAAGATGAATTCTGTGACGGATGTAGATTTTATCCAGAAGGTTTCCGAGGCATCAAATGCAGGGGTGAAGGTGGATCTGATCGTCCGTGGGATTTGCTGTATTCTTCCGGGAGTCAAAGGGTACACGGAGAATCTCCGTGTGACCAGTATTGTCGGACGTTATCTTGAGCATCCGCGTATTTTCCTTTTTGGAACCGGAGCGGATCAGAAAATCTATATCGGTTCCGCAGATATGATGACGCGTAATACGGAAAAACGCGTGGAAGTGGCATGTCCGGTTTACGATGAAACTATCAGGAAACAGCTGACACATATGCTGAAGATCATGCTTGCGGACAATGTAAAAGCGCGGGAATTAAAGAGTGACGGCAAATATTACATGAAAGAAAAAGGAACTTCAAAAGTCAATTCCCAGGAATATTTTATGCGTGAAGCAATCACCGTCAGACATCCGGAAGGACGGACAAAACAAAGCTTCGTTGATAAAATTCGGAAGATTTTTCGAAGAAAATAATTTGTTTTATGTTCTGAATATGATATGATAAAAAAGTGGAGCTGGTATCAGCTTCACTTTTTAAACGCTGTGAGAGTTGCTATAGCGTGAAAATACAGGAGTACAAAATTATTATATGGGTAAATCGGTATATATTGCAGAAAAGCCGAGTGTGGCACAGGAATTTGCCAAGGCACTGCATTTGAATTTGAAAAGAAAAGACGGATATCTGGAATCAGATGAGGCGATCGTAACCTGGTGTGTTGGTCATCTTGTCACGATGAGTTATCCGGAAATATATGATGAAAAGTATAAGAGATGGTCTTTGCAGACACTGCCATTCATTCCGCAGGAATTTCTCTATGAGGTGATACCGGGAGTAAAGAAGCAGTTTGAGATCGTAAAAGGAATACTGACCAGGAAGGACGTAGATCGGATTTATGTCTGTACCGACTCGGGAAGAGAAGGAGAATACATTTACCGTCTGGTGGAACAGATGGCAGGCGTAAAAGGGAAAGAACGCCGGCGTGTGTGGATCGATTCCCAGACGGAGGAAGAGATCCTCAGAGGAATCCGTGAGGCGAAGGATCTGTCAGAATACGATAATCTGTCAGCTTCGGCTTATCTCCGTGCGAAGGAAGATTATCTGATGGGAATCAACTTTTCCAGACTTCTGACACTGAAATATGGAAACAGCATTTCAAATTATCTTGGGAATAAATACACGGTTGTATCTGTCGGACGTGTGATGACCTGTGTCCTTGGAATGGTCGTAAGGCGGGAACGGGAGATCCGTGAATTTGTTAAAACGCCGTTCTATCGTGTGATCGAATCGGTAAATGTAGACGGACATACTTTTACCGGTGAGTGGCGTGCAGTGAAAGGTTCGGCTTATTTTGAGTCTCCAAAGCTCTACAAAGAGAATGGATTTAAAGAGAAAGAGGAGGCCAAAAAGCTGATAGCTGTTTTGAAAGAGGGAACATCCCCTCTTACCTGCCGGATTGTATCCATCGAAAAGAAAAAAGAGAAAAAGAATCCGCCACTTCTGTTTAACCTTGCAGAACTTCAGAACGAATGCTCCAAACGGTTCAAGATCAGTCCGGATGAAACGCTCCGCATTGTGCAGGAGCTTTATGAGAAGAAGCTTGTCACCTATCCGAGAACAGACGCCAGAGTGCTTTCGACGGCAGTATCAAAGGAGATCACAAAGAACCTGAACGGGCTGAGTAAATACCAGATGGCTGCACCATATATGCAGGATATTCTGCATTATGGAGCATATAAAAATCTGGCAAAGACGCGTTATGTCAATGACAAGCAGATCACGGATCATTATGCGATCATCCCGACAGGACAGGGACTTTCAGCATTGAATTCGGTATCTGCAACGGCTCATCATGTGTATGATGTGATCGTCCGGAGGTTTCTGAGTATCTTCTATCCTCCGGCAGTTTATCAGAAAGTGGCGTTGATAACACAGATCGGAAAAGAACAGTTTTTCTCCAACTTCCGTGTACTTGCGGAAGAAGGATATCTGAAGGTGGCAGGGGTCCCTGTCCCAAAGAAAAATGCAAATGGAAATGACGCGGAAGGAGATGGAAGTGATAACAATGTGGATCTGGATGCCGCATTTTTTGCATCCATCCAGAAGTTAAAAAAAGGTGATATCCTGGATGTGAAATCACTGGATATTAAAGAGGGAGAAACTTCACCGCCGAAGAGATACAATTCCGGTTCCATGATCCTTGCGATGGAAAATGCAGGTCAGCTGATCGAGGATGAGGAACTTCGTGCGCAGATCAAAGGAAGCGGGATCGGAACCAGTGCGACCAGGGCGGAGATCCTGAAAAAGCTCTTCAATATCAAATATCTGGCACTGAATAAAAAGACGCAGGTGATCACACCGACGCTTCTTGGAGAAATGATCTATGATGTGGTGTTGAATTCTATCCGTTCACTTCTGAATCCGGAGCTGACGGCAAGCTGGGAAAAGGGGCTTAACTATGTGGCAGAGGGAGAAATTACATCGGATGAATATATGACAAAACTGGATCATTTTATTGTCAGCAGAACCAACGGAGTACTGGGACTGAATAACCAGTATCAGTTAAGAAGCTGCTATGACAGGGTAGCAGCATTTTATAAAAAAGAAACCAAAGGCAGAGCATCGAAAGGAAAGAAAGAATGAAAGAAATGACGGTTAAAGAAATGTATACGCTGGAAGAGACAATCGCAAAGGATTTGTTTGAAGGAGTGACCTACCCGTGGGAAGTACTTCCGAAAATCAGCAGTTTTATCCTGGAACTGGGTGCGTCTCTTCCGGAAGAAGAGTATGAAAAACGTGGAGAAAATGTGTGGGTTGCCAGATCCGCAAAGGTTGCACCGACTGCATTTATCGGCGGTCCGGCGATCATCGGAAAGGACGCAGAGGTAAGACACTGTGCGTTTATCCGTGGAAATGCGATCGTAGGAGAAGGTGCAGTTGTCGGAAATTCTACCGAACTGAAAAATGTGGTCCTCTTCAATAAAGTACAGGTTCCACATTATAATTATGTGGGGGATTCAATCCTTGGATACAAGTCACATATGGGAGCAGGTTCTATCACATCTAATGTGAAATCCGATAAAAAACTGGTGGTTGTAAAGACGCCGGAAGGAAATATCGAGACCGGTATGAAAAAGTTCGGCGCGATGCTGGGTGACCATGTAGAAGTTGGATGTGGAACCATTCTGAACCCGGGAAGTGTAGTAGGACCGCATACCAATATTTATCCACTTTCTTCGGTGAGAGGATTTGTGCCGGGAGGAAGTATTTACAAATGTGCAGGTGAAGTAGTTGAAATGAGACAGGAGTAATGTCGGATGAAGCTTACAATACTTGGAACGGGAAATGCAACAGTAACGGAATGCTATAATACATGTTTTGCCCTCTCGGATGGAAACAGGCATTTTCTGGTGGATACCGGCGGCGGAAACCGTATTTTAAAGGTGTTAAAAGACACCGGGATCCAGCTGGAAGACATTCACGATATTTTTATTACCCATGAACATATCGATCATCTTCTGGGCGTGATCTGGCTGATACGGATGATCGGGCAGAAGAAGATCGGCCAGGGAAAATATGAGGGGAATCTGCGGATCTACTGCCATGAAGAGCTGGCAAGATCAATCCGCATGATCGCAGAGCTTACAATCCAGAAAAAGGTGACGAAATATTTTGATGACCGGATTCTTTTTGTGCCGGTGCATCACGGAGAGACAAAGGAAATCCTTGGCTGTCCGGTCACCTTTTTCGATATTTTTTCCACGAAGGCAAAGCAGTTCGGATTTACGATGCTGCTTCCGGACGGAGTGAAGTTTACCTGCTGCGGTGACGAACCGTACAATGAGAAAGATTATGAATTTGTGAAAGGCAGCGACTGGCTGACCCATGAGGCGTTCTGCCTGTATGGAGAAGCAGATAAGTTCAAGCCTTATGAAAAGCACCACAGTACTGTGAAAGAAGCATGTCAGCTTGCCGAGGAGCTTCAGATTCCGCATCTGATCCTGTATCATACGGAAGAGATGCATCTTAAGGAGAGGAAAGAGCTTTATACGCGAGAAGGACGGGAGTACTATCACGGGAAGTTGTTTGTACCGGATGATCTTGAGGTGTTTGAGCTTTAGATTGCAGGACGGGCGGTCTGCGGGAAAATAGAAGACGGACGCGCTTTTAATAAAATAAACCGGACAGATTTAGTTGTGCAGGGCATTCCGATGAGCCTCCGAATGCGAAAATTATGTCAGCAATGGCTTCCGAGAAGAAGTGTTCTGGTTGTGGGGGAAGGGGGAGATGTGGTATGATGGGGGAGTCAGAAGCTTTGAGGATCTGGGCGAGAAAGATTTTCTGGAGGGGTTCGGTTTCTTCTCCGAGGAAGGTGAGACGTGTGGATCTGATTTAAAAATGTAGTTGACAAACCAGAACATATGTACTAATATAGAACCAGAACAAACATTCGTTCGATGGAGAGCGTGGGCGAAGAATCTGGGATAAGGAGATTAATGATGGCGAATAATACAATGAATGATGAGAATAAAAAGAAAGCATTAGACGCAGCAATTGCAAAGCTTGAGAAAGATTTTGGTAAGGGAGCAGTTATGAAGCTGGGTGATCCGGCGGCACAGGTGCATGTTGAGACGGTTCCGACCGGTTCTCTGAGTCTGGATCTGGCACTTGGTGTTGGCGGCGTTCCGAAAGGACGTATTATTGAAATTTATGGACCTGAATCAAGTGGTAAGACGACAGTTGCATTACATATGATCGCAGAAGTACAGAAAAGAGGCGGCATTGCGGGATTTATCGATGCAGAGCATGCACTGGATCCGGTATATGCGAAGAATATCGGTGTAGATATTGATGAACTTTACATTTCACAGCCAGACAGCGGAGATCAGGCATTGGAGATCACTGAGACAATGGTACGTTCCGGTGCGATTGACATTATCGTAGTCGATTCTGTTGCAGCACTTGTTCCGAAGCAGGAGATTGAGGGTGATATGGGTGATACACATGTAGGTCTGCAGGCAAGACTGATGTCACAGGCACTCAGAAAGCTGACACCGGTTATCAGTAAATCAAACTGTGTTGTAATCTTTATCAACCAGCTGCGTGAGAAGGTTGGCGTTATGTTCGGTAATCCGGAGACAACAACGGGTGGACGGGCACTGAAGTTCTATTCATCTGTCCGTATGGATGTCCGCAGAACTGAGACTCTGAAGCAGGGCGGAGAGATGGTTGGTAACCATGTCCGCGTGAAGATCGTGAAGAATAAAATTGCACCTCCGTTCAAGGAAGCAGAATTTGATATCATGTTCGGAAAAGGAATTTCCAGAGAAGGAGATATTCTGGATCTTGCGACGAAGATTGATCTGGTCAATAAGAGTGGTGCATGGTATGCATACAACGGAGAAAAGATCGGTCAGGGACGTGAGAATGCAAAGTCTTATCTGACAGCACATCCGGAGATTATGGAAGAGATTGAAGAAAAAGTCCGTGCGCATTACGGAATCGGTGCAGAAGGGCAGGAAGCAGAAGAACCGGCACAGGCTGCTCCGGCAGATGCTGAAGAAGTGATGGATGAGGAAGAATAAAACATATGATGAGAATTACCCGAATCGAGCCAGTTACAAAGACAAAGTATCGGGTATCTGTTGATGAGCAGTTCGCCTTTGTGGTTTACAAAGGCGAACTGTCCCGTTTTCACCTGAAAGAAGAGTGTGAATTGACAGAGGATACTTATGCAAAGATCAAAGAAGTTCTTTTGAAGCGGGCAAAGCTTCGTGCGATGCACCTGCTGAATGACATGGCAAGAACTGAATCCCAGCTCAGAGATAAATTAAAGCTGGGCGGCTATCCATCGGAGATCACCGAAGCGGCGATTGCTTATGTGAAATCATTTGGATATATCAATGATGACGCCTACATTCGGAACTTTATAGACAGCAGGAAAGATAAAAAGAGCAGACGGGAGATTTATGCCCTTCTGAGACAGAAGGGCGTGGATATGAACCGGGCAGAAGAGATCATGGAAGAGATGTATGAAGAGCATTCCGATCAGGAAGCAATCCGGGAGCTTCTTCGCAAAAAGCACTGGGACTTTGCCTGTACAGATCCGAAAGAAAAGCAGAAAATATATGGATATTTGGTGCGGAAAGGATTTCGTTACGAAGATATCCGTCAAGTAATACAAGTTTGCGATTGGAATGCTTGACATATTTGTGAAAACAGTATAGAATTTAAGTGTTGTATTTGTACAATGAAAACTAAATAAGGAGGTGCTCCTGTGCTGATACCTATAATTATTGCTGTAGTTGTTACGCTTATAGTAGTAATGCCGGTTACTTATTTTGTTACTGTTTCCAAGTTGAAGAACGATGCAAATTCTAAAATTGGGAACGCTGATGTAAAAGCAAGAGAAATTATTGATGATGCTTTGAAGACAGCAGAGACAAAGAAGAAGGAAGCACTTTTGGAAGTAAAGGAAGAGTCCATCAAGACAAAGAATGAACTTGAAAAAGAGACTAAGGAACGCAGAGCTGAACTTCAGCGTTATGAAAAGCGTGTACTTTCAAAAGAAGAATCTCTGGATAAGAGATCTGCGGCAATTGAGCAGAGAGAGACTGCATTTACTGCAAAAGAGACAGCGATGAAGCAGCGGGAGGCTGAAGTTGAAGAACTCAGCCAGAAAAGAGTACAGGAACTAGAAAGAATCTCAGGACTTACCTCCGAACAGGCAAAGGATTATCTATTAAAAACTGTTGAAGAAGATGTGAAACATGACACTGCCAAGATGGTGAAAGAGCTTGAAACACGTGCAAAGGAAGAGGCTGACAAGAAGGCGAAAGAGTATGTTGTCACCGCAATCCAGAGATGTGCGGCAGATCATGTGGCTGAAACTACGATCTCGGTAGTTCAGCTTCCAAGTGACGAGATGAAGGGTAGAATTATCGGACGAGAGGGACGGAATATCCGTACTCTTGAGACACTGACAGGAGTAGAGCTTATTATTGATGATACTCCGGAGGCAGTTGTTCTTTCCGGATTTGATCCAATCCGAAGAGAAGTGGCAAGAATTGCACTGGAGCGTTTGATCGTAGATGGACGAATCCATCCTGCAAGAATCGAAGAGATGGTTGAAAAAGCGCAGAAAGAAGTAGAGACTATGATGCGCGAAGAAGGAGAGGCAGCAGCACTTGAAGTTGGTGTACACGGCATCCATCCAGAACTGATTCGTCTTCTTGGACGTATGAAGTTCAGAACGAGCTACGGTCAGAATGCACTGAAGCATTCAATCGAGGTTGCTCAGCTATCCGGATTGCTTGCGGGCGAGATCGGACTGGATGTCCGTATCGCAAAGCGTGCAGGTCTTTTACATGACATCGGTAAATCGATCGATCACGATGTAGAAGGTTCACATGTTCAGATTGGTGTAGACCTTTGTAGAAAATACAAAGAGTCGCCGCTTATTATCAACGCGGTAGAAGCACATCATGGTGATGTAGAACCACAGTCTCTGATTGCAGGCGTTGTTCAGGCAGCAGATGCGATTTCGGCTGCAAGACCAGGTGCAAGAAGAGAAACCTTGGAGACATACACAAACAGATTAAAACAGTTAGAAGATATTACCAACCAGTTTAAAGGGGTTGAGAAGTCATTTGCTATTCAGGCGGGTAGAGAGATTCGCGTAATGGTAGTTCCAGAACAAGTATCTGATGATGATATGGTATTGCTGGCAAGAGATATTTCAAAACAGATTGAATATGAATTGGAATATCCAGGTCAGATTAAAGTAAATGTAATCCGGGAATCCCGTGTTACAGATTATGCTAAATAACACGATAATCAGAAAACGACAGCCGTCCAAAAGATTCAATCTTTTGGATGGCTGTATTTAATTTACGCGAGCAACGAGCCAAAGTCCGTGCTTGCACGAGGCCTTGGCGACTGCCGCGATAACTTGAGAAACTCGCGGAGCGTGTTTCTCATAGTTGTGTGAAAAGGAAGTGGAAAACGGATGAAAAAAGAAATCAAACGTGTAAAAAGAGAAAGGGTATATCAGGGAACAATTGTTGATGTATACAAAGATTATATGGAGTTTTCCAATGGAAATCATGAGGTGTGGGACTATATCCACCACAAAGGGGCTGCTGCTGTGATCCCTGTGATGGATGACGGCAGACTCCTGATGGTAAGACAGTACCGGAATGCACTGGACCGCTTTACACTGGAGCTTCCGGCAGGAGGGCTGGACCAAGCAGATGAACCGGGACGAGACTGTTCGGCAAGAGAATTGGAAGAAGAGACCGGATATCACAGTGATGATCTGGAATGGCTGATCACGCTTCGAACAACTGTAGCACTTTGCAACGAAAAAATCGAAGTTTATGTGGCACGAAACCTGATCCGTACCCATCAGCATCTGGATGAGAATGAATTTGTGAATGTAGAGGCACATACGGTTGAAGAATTGAAGCAGATGATCTTTGAAGGAAAGATTGAAGATTCCAAGACTGTAGCCGCTATCCTTGCCTATGATGCAAAGTATAACAGATAAAGTGAACGCATAATTGACAACTCCGGTCATATAATGAACTATGTGAAATTATTGGAGGCCGGAATGTGGAAGTTTATCGGAAGAAATATCAGCTGCCCATGCTATATCTGATCGGTTTTGGAACGGGGATCTTATATGCTAATTTTATTGCGAAAAATTATGTTACGATGACTGGAATTTTCCATGAATATTTTCTAAATCAGTATACACAGGTGAAAATCATAAATGAAGATTACCTGTGGTACCTGCTCAGATGGAGAGTGATGCCTTTGGCGTTAGCGGTCTGTGTGGCAAATCTGGGATTTCGCAGACTGACAGCAGCCGGAATCCTCCTTTGGACAGGCTTTGCAGCAGGGATACTGTCTGTGGCGGCAGTTTTAAGGATGGGCCTTTGCGGAATGCTGCTGTGTATTGCCGGTATTTTCCCGCAATATATTTTTTATGTACCGGCATATCTTCTATTGATCCGGTATTATTATCGCTATCCGCAAAGTGAATGGAATGGAACAAAAACAGGATTTACTGTTATGATGATCGTGGCGGGAATTTTGTCTGAGGTGTATTTAAACCCTGGGATTGTCCGTTGGTTTGTGAAGGTTCTTACATAGCAGGAATGTGTTCAGCCACATTTTAGCGTCAGGTGATAGAAAATGGCAGAAAGCCCTCTTACTGAACAATTCGGTAAAGAGGACTTTCTGCCGTTTTTTATCGCCCTTGTTTTATCAGGAGAAACATGCAGCAGCCAAATGTAAGAAGCTGGCTTGCAAGCAATGCCCACAGATAGCCAAGAATCCCGAACTGCGGAATCAGAAACAGAACACTACAGATTCGTACTGCCAGGGTGAACAGATTGATCAGAAAAGTTTTTCCGGCAAGATCCAGACCATTTAACACACTGATCAGTGCGGTGTTACTATAGAGAAAAGGACAGATAAATGCTAGTGTTAAGATATAATTTCCGGCTTCTGGTGTATGAAAGATCCGTCTGCTGATAAAGCCGGATGCGGTAAAGAAAAATAGCAGGCAGGCAAAACCAAGAAACAGGCAGAAAAAAATAACTTTCCGTAAAAGCTGCGGAAGAGCATGCTTTTTCTGAGCATCCGGCATACTGGCAACTTCGGGGAGGAGCATTGTGGAGATGGAATTGGTGAGGGCAGATGGAAATAAAATGCAGGGAAGGGCAATTCCGGTCAGAATTCCGTAGGTGCTAAGAGAAGCGGAGATACTCATTCCATACTTTTGCAGGGCAAGAGGAATAGAAATTGCTTCTAGACTCTGAAAAAGATTCAGAAGGACTCTGCTTGCGGTCAGTGGAAGGGCAGAAAAAAGCAGGGGAGGAACAGCAGAAAGAGCCGGCTCCCGGTGTGGGGAGAAAGGTTGCCCGGCAGTTCTGAGCTTATGGATGCAAAGAAAAGCGGTTGCAATTTCACCACCGACAATTCCGAGGACAGCAATTGCGACAGATGGTGTAAAAGCGGTATGAACATCGGCTGTATAGAGGAGGATAACAAAAAAGATCCGGACCAGCTGTTCAAATAATTGGGAGAGGGCAGGAAGCCGGATCTGCTTGAGCCCCAGAAAGTAACCACAGCTGCAACTGTGCAGAGCTGCAAATG
Organism: Coprococcus comes ATCC 27758; assembly: GCF_025149785.1. GTDB lineage: Bacteria > Bacillota > Clostridia > Lachnospirales > Lachnospiraceae > Allocoprococcus > Allocoprococcus comes. Next base: position 1,388,274 of record NZ_CP102277.1, read on the forward strand.
GAAGTGCATATGCTATCAGGAAGATGAGAGAGGCGCATCGGGGATTACCAAGTATGACTGTGGTGAGGAAAACAGCATTTTTCTGCAACAGAAAAAGACAGCAGATGGAAAGGAAAAGAGAACAAAGCAGTGCTGCTTTCAGGTAAGAATAAGCTTTTGCAGACTGCTTTTTTGCAGAAGAGGCGGCAACCAGGCGCGCCAGAGCCGTCTCGATCCCTGCTGAAGTTGCAGCATAAGCAAGTGTGTAGACAGGGAAAATCAGTTGATACAGACCGATTTCTTCTGCAGGGAAAGATCTGCTGAGAAAAATACGGTAAAAAAATCCCATTACACGGGTGAGAATGCCGACTACAGTAAGGATAAAAGTTCCTTTCAGGAGAAAATGTTTTTGTGACATAGCAGCTCCAAAGGCATTTTTGTTTTAAAATATATGCAAGAAAGAGCCTTGACAGAACATAACAGAGGTGATATTCTCAATTTGCAAGAAATCCTAGTAAAACAGTGGGATATAAAAAATAAAGAGAAGGTGATGGATTGAAGATCTCAACGAAGGGTCGTTATGGTTTACGCGCCTTTATCGATCTTGCGTGTTATGGCGCAGAAGAACCGGTTTCCATCAGCAGTATATCAGCCAGGCAGGAGATATCGGAACGATATCTGGAACAGCTCATGGCGAAGCTGAAAAAGGCAGGTCTCGTCAAGAGTATCCGTGGAGCGGGAGGAGGATATCGGCTGGCAAAGGATGCGGCGGAAGTTTCTGTTGGTGATGTACTCAGAGCACTTGAAGGAGACTTGGAACCTGCGACTTGTGCAGCACTTCATTCGGAAGACAGTTGCGAGATCCAGGGAAGCTGTATCACGAAATATGTCTGGAAGAAAGTCAATGAAAGCATGGCACAGACGGTAGACAGTATTATGATAAATACCCTTGTGGAAATGAATAAAGAAGTAAAGAAAGAAGGACAAAAAGATGAGTAAATTAATTTATTTGGATAACGCAGCAACAACAAAAACTGCACCAGAAGTTCTGGAAGCAATGCTGCCATATTTTACAGAGCAGTATGGCAATCCTTCTGCGATCTACAGCTTCGCATCCCATAACAAAGATGTTGTGGCAGAACAGAGAGAAAGAATCGCAAACGCACTCGGTGCAAAGAGCAACGAAATTTATTTTACAGCCGGCGGATCAGAGTCTGACAACTGGGCACTCAAAGCAACCGCTGAGGCTTATCAGAATAAAGGAAAACATATTATCACAACCAAGATCGAACATCATGCGATCCTGCATACAGCAGCTTATTTGGAAGAACGTGGGTTTGAAGTGACTTATCTTGATGTGGATGAATACGGAAAAGTAAATCCGGCAGATGTGGAAGCAGCAATCCGCCCGGATACCATCCTGATCTCTGTAATGTATGCAAACAACGAGATCGGAACAATTGAACCGATCAAAGAGATCGGTGAGATCGCCCACAAACATGGTATCCTGTTCCACACAGACGCCGTACAGGCTTTCGGACAGGTCCCGATCAATGTAGATGAATGTCATATTGATATGTTAAGTGCCAGCGGACACAAGCTGAACGGACCAAAAGGAATCGGATTCCTCTATATCAGAAAAGGCGTGAAGATCCGTTCCTTTGTTCATGGTGGGGCACAGGAAAGAAAACGTCGTGCAGGTACAGAAAATGTTCCGGGTATTGTTGGAATCGGTACAGCAACAAAACGTGCTATCGCTACGATGGAAGAACGTACAGCAAAAGAGCGCGAGATGAGAGATTATCTGATCAAACGTGTGATGGAAGAAATCCCGTACACCAAGCTGAACGGACATCCGACAGACCGTCTGCCAAATAACGCAAACTTCTGCTTCCGTTTCATTGAGGGCGAATCTATGCTGATCCGTCTTGATATGGCAGGAATTTGTGGATCCAGTGGATCTGCATGTACATCCGGATCTCTTGATCCATCCCATGTACTTCTTGCAATCGGACTGCCGCACGAGATTGCGCATGGATCTCTGCGCCTGACTCTGAATGAAGAGATCACAAAAGAAGACATTGATTATGTAGTAGATCAGCTTAAGACAATCGTAAGCGATTTACGCGGAATGTCACCGCTTTATGAAGATTTTGCAAAAAAACAGAATAAATAATACGATAGAAAATACAGCTTTAGGAGGAATTTACAATGTATACAGAGAAAGTAATGGATCATTTTCAGCATCCACGTAATATGGGAGAAATCGAGAACGCAAGCGGAGTGGGTACTGTTGGTAACGCCAAATGTGGTGATATCATGAGAATCTACCTTGATATTGATGATAACGGAATTATTAATGATGTAAAATTTAAGACATTCGGATGTGGCGCGGCTGTTGCAACAAGCAGTATGGCGACAGAACTTGTAAAGGGAAAACATATTTCAGAAGCAATGCAGGTAACAAACAAAGCCGTTATGGAAGCGCTTGACGGACTGCCGCCGGTTAAGGTACACTGTTCTTTACTGGCAGAGGAGGCAATCCATGCAGCGCTGTGGGATTATGCAGAGAAGCACGGGATCAAGATCGAAGGACTCCAGAAGCCGAAGAACGATATCAGTGAAGGTGAAGAAGCAGAAGAGGAAGAGTATTAGAATTTTCTGCAGGAGAAAAGAGAATGGCAAAAAAGAAAGTGGTAGTCGGAATGTCAGGTGGTGTCGACTCATCGGTAGCGGCATATCTTCTAAAAGAACAGGGATATGATGTGATCGGTGTGACGATGCAGATCTGGCAGGACGAAGAATCGAAAATACAGGAAGAAAACGGCGGATGCTGTGGACTCAGCGCGGTAGATGATGCCAGAAAAGTTGCGGCACAGATCGGCATTCCGTATTATGTGATGAATTTCAAGAAGGATTTTCAGGAGAAGGTAATCGATTATTTTGTGGATGAATATTTGCATGGCCGGACACCAAATCCGTGCATTGCGTGTAACCGTTATGTAAAATGGGAATCTCTTCTTACACGGAGCATGGAGATCGGAGCAGACTATATTGCAACAGGTCACTATGCGAGAGTAGAACAGTTGCCGAACGGACGCTATGCGATCCGGCATTCGGCAACCTGGTCAAAAGACCAGACCTATGCGCTTTATAATCTTACCCAGGATCAGCTGAGAAGAACGCTGATGCCTGTCGGTGAATACGAAAAAGACCAGATCCGCGAGATCGCAAAAGAGATCGGATTGCAGATTGCGAACAAACCGGACAGTCAGGATATCTGTTTTGTATCCGATGACGATTATGCATCTTTTATTGAAGAAGAAAGTGACCAGAAAATCCCGGAAGGTAATTTTGTAACACCGGATGGAAAGATCCTGGGACGGCATAAAGGAATCATCCACTATACGATCGGACAGAGAAAAGGACTTGGACTTTCTCTTGGGTATCCGGCATTCGTGCTTGAGATCCGTCCGGATACGAATGAAGTTGTGATAGGGACGAATGAAGATCTGATGACGACGCGGGTCCGTGCAAATAAGCTGAACTTTATGACAGTAGAGGATCTGGAAGGTGAGATGCGCGTATTTGCCAAAATCAGATACAATCATAAAGGGGACTGGTGCACAGTCCGCAAAACGGGAGAAGATGAGATAGAGTGCATCTTTGAGACACCGCAGAGAGCGGTTACACCGGGGCAGGCATTGGTACTGTATGATGGAGATTATGTACTTGGAGGCGGAACAATTCTGGGATAGCTCAGAATTGTTCCGTTTTTTGGTATATTGGGACCGTACTGCAATCCAACAAATGATTTGCGGGAAAGCCGGGTGGATTTACACATGAAGAATGACAAGGAGGGCAAAATATGAGAGCGGACTGCCATATGCACACTTATTTTTCCGGAGATTCAGAGGCAAAACCGGAAGAGATGGTCCTTGCAGCAATCGATAAAGGACTGGAAGCAATCTGTTTTACGGATCATGAAGATATTGATTATTTTTGTGATGATATTGAATTTGTGTTTGATCCGGAAACCTATTTTAAAGAGCTTGGAGCACTGAAGGAAAAGTATAAAGAGAAGCTGGATATCCGGATCGGTGTGGAGTTTGGACTTCAGCCACACCTTGCGAAGAAAGCAAAAGCATTTACCGCGGCAAATCCGTATGATTTTGTGATCGGATCCATGCATGTGGTTGGTGGGAAGGATCCGTATTATCCTGAGTTCTTTGAGGGGATTTCGGATGAAGAGGCCTACCGGATGGCACTTCGGGAGACAATAGCCGATATCAGGGCTGTGGCGGATTTTGATGTGCTCGGACATCTGGATTATGTGGTACGTTATGGAAAACATCGGGAACAGGAATATTCTTACGGCAGATTTGCGGATGAAATAGATGAAATCCTGCGGTATCTTATTGAACACGGAAAAGGACTGGAAGTCAATACGGCAGGACTGAAGTATGGCCTTCCTTTTGCACACCCGCATCCGGATGTGTTAAAAAGATACAAAAAGCTGGGGGGAGAGATCATCACCGTCGGCGCAGATGCACATAAACCAGAGCATGTAGGGTATGATTTTAACATAGTTGACAATATTCTCGAAGCATGTGGTTTTAAATATTATGCAGAATTCATAAAAAGGGCCCCGGTTTTCAGAAAAATAAAGTGAAAAAAGGGGATTGAATTTTTGTTCTGAATTTAGTACAATAAATTACAGTTGATAAATCTTAAACAATGATAAGATTTATCAAGAAAAATGTAACTGTTATATACAGTAATACAATTTATCTTTAGGAGGACTAAATCATGGCAGTAAAAGTAGCAATCAATGGATTTGGACGTATTGGACGTCTTGCATTCAGACAGATGTTTGGAGCAGAGGGATTTGAGATCGTAGCAATCAACGACCTTACATCTCCTAAGATGCTGGCTCACTTATTAAAATATGATTCAACACAGGGAAAATATGAATTAGCTGATAAAGTATCTGCTGGAGAAGACTCCATCACAGTAGACGGAAAAGAAATCAAAATCTACGCTAAAGCTAATGCAGCTGAACTTCCATGGGGAGAAATCGGAGTAGATGTAGTTCTTGAATGTACAGGATTCTACACATCTAAAGCAAAAGCTCAGGCACATATCGATGCAGGTGCTAAACACGTTATCATTTCTGCACCGGCAGGAAATGACCTTCCTACAATCGTTTACAATGTAAACCATACACAGCTTACAAAAGATGACGCAATCATTTCTGCAGCTTCTTGTACAACAAACTGTCTTGCACCAATGGCTAAGGCTCTTAATGATCTTGTACCGATCAAATCTGGTATCATGTGCACAATCCATGCTTACACAGGTGATCAGATGACTCTTGACGGACCACAGAGAAAAGGTGATCTGAGAAGATCTCGTGCAGCAGCAGTAAACATCGTTCCTAACAGCACAGGAGCAGCTAAAGCAATCGGACTTGTTATTCCGGAACTTAACGGAAAACTTATCGGATCTGCACAGCGTGTACCAACCCCTACAGGATCTACAACAATCCTTACAGCAGTAGTTGAAGGTGAAGTTACTGTAGAACAGATCAACGCAGCTATGAAAGCAGCTTCTAACGAATCATTCGGATACAACGAAGATCAGATCGTTTCTAGCGATATCGTAGGAATGAGATTTGGTTCTCTCTTCGATTCTACTCAGACAATGGTACTTCCGCTTGACAACGGAACAACAGAAGTACAGGTTGTTTCTTGGTATGACAATGAAAACTCTTACACAAGCCAGATGGTAAGAACAATCAAACACTTCGGAACATTACTTTAATCCGTAACGTTTGTTTGGACAGGCTGAATTGATTCTTACTGGAATATTCCAGAGTTAGACTCAAGCAAGGGTCCGGTCTACATGGACCGGGCTCTTTTATTTAACAGGAAATTCTGATGGAGCTTCCTGCTAAATAAAAGGCACTATGTGCCCAAGATGTGTATTCGTGTGAAAACGCAGATTGTCGCAAGCAACTGCGCTCAGCACGGAAATGTGCCCGGCACATTCCATTTAAACGAAATGTAAACAGGAGGCAGGATTATGCTTAACAAAAAATCTGTAGATGATATCAATGTAAAAGGGAAAAAAGTCCTTGTAAGATGCGATTTTAACGTACCGCTGATCGATGGAAAGATCACAGACGAGAACCGTCTTGTTGCAGCACTTCCTACAATCAAGAAACTGATCGCTGACGGAGGAAAAGTAATCCTCTGCTCACATCTTGGTAAACCGAAGGGAGAACCGAAACCGGAGCTTTCTCTTGCACCGGTTGCAGTAAGACTTTCAGAACTTCTCGGACAGGAAGTAAAATTCGCAGCAGATCCTGAAGTAGTAGGACCAAATGCAAAAGCAGCAGTTGAAGCTATGAAAGATGGAGAGGTAATCCTTCTTGAAAATACACGTTACAGAGCAGAAGAAACAAAGAACGGAGATGAATTCTCTAAGGAACTCGCTTCTCTTTGTGATGTATTCGTAAACGATGCATTCGGAACAGCTCATCGTGCACACTGCTCTAACGTTGGTGTTACCAAATATGTTGATACAGCAGTTGTAGGATATCTTATGCAGAAAGAAATCGATTTCCTTGGAAATGCAGTAAACAATCCGGAAAGACCGTTCGTTGCAATCCTTGGTGGAGCTAAAGTTTCAAGCAAGATTTCTGTAATCGAAAACCTGATCGATAAAGTAGACACTCTGATCATTGGTGGAGGTATGTCTTATACATTCAGCAAAGCACAGGGCGGAACCGTTGGAAAATCTCTTCTTGAAGAAGATTACTGTGAATATGCACTGAACATGATTCAGAAAGCTAAAGACAAAGGCGTAAAACTCCTTCTTCCGGTAGACAACGTAATTGCAGATGATTTTTCAAATGATGCAAATATCAAAGTTGTTAAAGCTGGCGAAATTCCGGAAGGATGGGAAGGACTTGACATCGGACCAGAGACAATCAAGATCTATGCTGACGCTGTAAAAGATGCAAAGACAGTTGTATGGAACGGACCTATGGGTGCATTCGAGATGCCGAACTTTGCAAAAGGAACAGAAGAAGTCGCAAAAGCACTTGCTGAGACAGATGCAGTAACAATCATCGGTGGTGGTGATTCGGCAGCAGCAGTTAACCAGCTCGGATACGGCGACAAGATGACTCACATCTCTACGGGTGGCGGAGCTTCCCTTGAATTCCTTGAAGGTAAGGAACTGCCAGGTGTAGCAGCTGCTAACGATAAATAAGCAGCGTCTGTAATTAAGATAAAATAAGGGAGATTATTGCAATGGCAAGAAAGAAAATTATTGCAGGTAACTGGAAAATGAATATGACACCTTCAGAGGCAGTAGAGCTTGTGAATACACTCAAATCTCTGGTTGTGACAGAAGAGGCTGACGTGGTATTCTGCGTACCGGCAATCGATATCATTCCGGTTGTAGAAGCAGCAAAAGGAAGCAACATCCAGGTTGGAGCAGAGAATATGTACTTTGAAGAAAAAGGTGCATACACAGGAGAAATCTCTCCGAACATGCTTACAGATGCTGGTGTTAAATATGTTGTTCTCGGACACTCTGAAAGAAGAGAATACTTCGCAGAGACAAACGAGACTGTGAACAAAAAGATGCTGAAAGCATTTGAACACGGACTTACACCGATCATGTGCTGTGGAGAAACTCTTGAACAGCGTGAACAGGGTGTGACAATGGACTTCATCCGTCAGCAGGTTAAAGTTGGATTCCAGAATGTAACAGCAGATCAGGCTAAGACAGCAGTTATCGCTTATGAGCCAATCTGGGCAATCGGAACCGGTAAGACAGCTACAACAGAGCAGGCTCAGGAGGTTTGCAAAGCTATCCGTGAATGTATCGCTGAAGTTTATGATGAAGCTACAGCAGAAGCAATCCGTATTCAGTACGGCGGATCTGTAAATGCAGCTACAGCACCGGAATTATTCGCTCAGCCGGATATCGATGGTGGACTTGTAGGTGGTGCTTCTTTAAAACCGGATTTTGGTAAGATTGTAAACTGGAAATAGTCAATTATACCAAGGCGCAGGCAGAAATGCCTGCGTTTTTCGACTGTCAAAGTTTTAACAAGTGCTTGCAAGCATATATAAAATCATGTACAATATTTAACTGAAAGAGAAATCAAACGCTTTAAGACAAAATGAAGGAGTGTAAGACGATGAGTAAAAAACCAACAGTTTTGATGATCTTAGACGGTTACGGTCTGAGAGATGAAAAGAAAGGCAACGGTATTGCAGAGGCAAACACACCGGTTATGGATAAATTAATGGCTGAATATCCGTTTGTAAAAGGAAATGCAAGCGGACTTGCTGTAGGACTTCCGGACGGTCAGATGGGTAACTCGGAAGTAGGTCATATGAATATGGGCGCAGGACGTATCATTTACCAGGAGCTCACCAAGATCACAAAAGCAATCGATGATGGCGATTTCTTTGAAAATAAGGCACTTCTTGCAGCCTGTGAAAATGCAAAGAAGAACGGTACAGCTCTTCATCTGATGGGACTGGTATCTGATGGTGGTGTACACAGTCACATTACACATATTTATGGAATTTTGGAACTTGCAAAGAGACAGGGGCTGGACAAAGTATATGTTCACTGCTTCCTTGACGGACGTGATACACCTCCGGCATCTGGGAAAGAATATGTTGAACAGTTAGAAGCAAAGATGAAAGAAATCGGTGTAGGTGAAGTTGCAAGTGTTTCCGGACGTTACTATGCAATGGACCGTGACAACCGTTGGGACCGTGTAGAAAAAGCATACGCAGCACTTACACGCGGCGAAGGTGACACAGCAGCATCAGCAACAGAAGGAATCCAGGCTTCTTACGACAAAGAAGTAACTGACGAATTCGTAGTACCATTTGTAGTGACAAAAAACGGTACACCGGTTGCAACTGTAAAAGACGGAGATTCTGTGATCTTCTTTAATTTCCGCCCGGATCGAGCAAGAGAAATCACCAGAACATTCTGTGCGGATGATTTTGACGGATTTGACAGAGGAGAACGTATCAAGACTACTTATGTATGTTTTACAGAGTATGATGAGACAATTCCAAATAAAATGGTTGCATTTGTAAAAGAAGGCATCACGAATACATTTGGCGAATTTCTTGCAGCAAACAATATGACACAGGCAAGAATCGCCGAGACAGAGAAATATGCACATGTTACCTTCTTCTTTAATGGTGGAGTAGAAGAACCGAACAAGGGAGAGGACAGAATCCTTGTCAAATCGCCTAAGGTTGCAACTTACGATCTGAAGCCGGAGATGAGTGCATATGAAGTATGTGACAAGCTTGTAGACGCAATCAAAGCTGATAAGTACGATGTGATCGTAATTAACTTTGCAAACCCGGATATGGTTGGTCATACCGGTGTAGAAGCAGCAGTGATCAAAGCAATTGAAGCTGTTGATGAATGTGTAGGAAAAGCAGTTGATGCAGTGAAAGAAGTTGGTGGACAGATGTTTATCTGCGCTGACCACGGAAATGCAGAACAGCTGATCGATGAAGAGACAGGAGAACCATTTACCGCTCATACAACGAACCCGGTTCCGTTCATTCTTGTAAATGCAGATCCTGCATATAAGCTTCGTGAAGGCGGATGCCTTGCAGACATCGCTCCGACGCTGATCGAGCTGATGGGAATGCAGCAGCCAGCAGATATGACTGGAAAATCATTATTAGTAAAATAGTAAATATATTTGCCCGGAATCATGAAAATGGTTCCGGGTGTTTTGTTGTCAGAAGAGCAAAACATACTGCATATAAATCTGATCTACTCTTTTTGAAAAGCGTTGAAATGGAAAAATGCATGAAATGAAAAACAAAAATTCAAAAAATCACATTTAAATCAACAAAAATCACGATATATCATATTTATATGCAAGAATTGGTTGACGAAAAATCATTTTTCCTATATACTTACTACTTGTAGTGAGTTTTGATGTTGTCAAAACAGCTGAAAGAAACTGCAGATGGCAGATTTCGGAAGTATAAAGTACGGCAGGAAACACACAATGATTAGTTGATGATTATGGGAGGTTTTCAAGATGACTGCATATAGAGATATGAGTAGAGAAGAACTGCTTGAATTAAAGAGCAGACTGGAAAAAGAATTTGAAGATGTTAAAGGAAAAGGTCTGAAACTGGATATGTCCAGAGGTAAACCGTCCAAAGCACAGCTTGATCTTTCTATGGGGATGATGGATGTACTTAAGAGCACATCAGATCTTGTCTGCGAAGAAGGAGTAGATTGCCGTAACTATGGAGTGATCGATGGAATCAAAGAAGCAAAACAGCTTCTTTCTGATATGATGGAAGTACCGAAGGACAATATTATCATCTTTGGTAACTCCAGCCTGAACGTAATGTATGATACTGTTGCAAGAGCGATGACACATGGTATCATGGGAAGCACCCCTTGGGCAAAGCTTGACAAGGTAAAATTCCTCTGCCCGGTACCTGGATATGACAGACATTTTGCAATCACTGAACATTTTGGAATTGAGATGATCAATATTCCAATGACGTCGGATGGACCGGATATGGATCTGGTAGAGCAGTATGTGGAGAATGATCCGGCTGTAAAAGGTATCTGGTGTGTACCGAAATATTCTAACCCACAGGGAATCACTTATTCTGATGAAACCGTACACCGTTTTGCGAAATTAAATCCAGCGGCAGAAGATTTCCGTATTTTCTGGGATAATGCATATGGAATCCATCATTTGTATGAGGATAAACAGGATTATCTGATCGAGATTTTGATGGAATGTAAAAAAGAAGGACATCCGAACATGGTTTACAAATTCGGTTCTACTTCCAAGATCAGCTTCCCGGGTTCTGGTATTGCAGCAATTGCAGCATCCGATGAAAACCTTGCGGAAATCCGCAAGATGATGTCCGTACAGACCATCGGTCATGATAAATTAAACCAGCTCAGACATGCGCGTTTCTTCGGTGATATCCATGGAATGGTTCAGCATATGAAGAAACATGCAGATATCTTAAGACCGAAATTTGACACCGTATTAAGTGTACTGGAAAGTGAGCTTGGCGGACTTGAGATTGGTTCCTGGATGGCACCGCGAGGAGGATACTTCATTTCCTTCGATGCGTTGGATGGATGTGCAAAAGCAATCGTAGCAAAAGCAAAAGAAGCCGGACTGATCTTGACAAAAGCGGGAGCAACCTTCCCATACGGAAAGGATCCAAAAGACAGCAATATCCGAATTGCACCGTCCTTCCCGACACCAGAAGAACTGGAAGTTGCAGCACAGGTATTCGTACTCAGCGTAAAACTGGTAAGTATTGATAAAATTCTTGGCGAAAAAGTAGAAGTTGAAGAAGCTTAATATATATGAGAAAACAGTGGATTTTCCAGAAGGAGAATTCACTGTTTTTTGATGTAAAGGTTGTGGTGGCCGATTGTACAAAAGAAAGTCCTCCAATTCCATTGTGCAAACCATTCCGATGAGCCTCTTAGAGCGGAAATCATGTTCAGCAAAGGCTCCCATGATTTCTGAGTTTCATCTCCATTGCACAAAAGTGAATTGCAGGAATTTCTTTTGTAAAATCGACCGTTTAACTGTACTGGTGAAAATGACGGTGCCGAATTTGGAGAGAAAAAACTGTAAAGAAAGATATTACACTAATCTTCCCTTCCGACTGCAATTCCCTAAATCTTAGTCCTCACCACCCAAAAAACTTTCGCATATGTAAAACAAAGTTACCAATATACAGACCAGAGGAAACAAAGTACTCCCTCACATGAATTTGCACTACGGAGTTCAAGACTCAGGAATCGTGGAAGCCTTTGCTGAACACGATTCCTGCCTTAAGAGGCTTGAACGAAGTGGTTAGTGCAACTGAATGTGAGGGAGTACTTTGTTTCCTCTGGTCGTCTTATTGCAACCAAATATATTTTACATATCCTAAAATTCTACATCTTCTTCTGCGCAGTCGAAAGCATCAGTTTGATGCGGTTCAGCTGGTTTACTTCGCTTGCTCCCGGATCATAATCGATTGCAACGATGTTGGATTCCGGATGACGGCGGCGCAGTTCTTTAATAACACCTTTCCCGACTACGTGGTTTGGCAGACAGGCGAAAGGCTGTGTGCAGACAATGTTTGGTGCACCGCTGTGGATCAGCTCCAGCATTTCTCCGGTAAGGAACCATCCTTCACCGGTCTGGTTTCCAAGAGAAACAATTTCTTTTGCCATCGAAGCCAGGTGTTCAATATGTGATGGTGGATCGAAGCGTTTACTTGATTTTAATGCATCAACGGCAGGCTTGCGGAACCATTCCAGAGCTTTGATTCCGAGATTACCCATGCGGGCGGTTGATTTCTTCATGCCGAGATGTTCTGCTTTAAAGTTTGTATTGTAGAAGCAGTAGAGTAGGAAGTCGGTCAGATCCGGAACCACGGCTTCGGCACCTTCCTGTTCAAGAAGATCTACCAGGTAGTTATTGGCAGCTGGAAGGAATTTAACAAGGATTTCTCCGACAACTCCGACACGTGGCTTTTTGACATCTTTTAATGGAAGAGAATCAAAATCTTCTACAATCTGGCGGCAGAGACGCTTAAACTCGTGTCTGCTTGGATAGCCTTTCTTGATAAATTCGATAACTGTCTTTTCCCATTTCTTATGCATGGTATTGGCAGAGCCTGGAACAGCTTCATATGGGCGGACACGGTACAGGCAGCGCATGAAGAGATCACCAAATATCAGACCATACACACCTTTCAGTACAAGTGGAAGGGTGATCTTGAATCCAGGATTGCTTTCAAGCCCGCTTAAGTTGATTGAAATAACAGGGATATGTCCGTAACCGGCTTTTTTAAGAGCACGCCGGATAAATCCGATATAGTTGGAAGCACGGCATCCGCCACCGGTCTGCGAAATAATGACAGCCAGGTGGTCGGTGTCATATTTGCCGGAAAGGATAGCCTCCATGATCTGTCCGACTACCATCAGAGACGGGTAGCAGGCATCATTGTTTACATATTTAAGGCCCATGTCAACTGCATGCTTGTTATCATTTTTCAGTACTTCCAGTTTGTAGCCTGCTTCCTGGAAGGCTGGCTCAATCAGTGAAAAGTGGATCGGTGACATCTGTGGACACAAAATGGTATAGGTTTCCTTCATTTCCTTTGTAAAAGGAATTTTTTCGATATTTGCCGGACGAATGGTGCGCTCCATATGCTTCTGCTCGCGGACGCGGATGGCGGCGAGAAGAGAACGGATACGGATACGTGCAGCACCCAGGTTATTAACCTCATCAATCTTAAGAGAGGTATAAATCTTGTCGGAACCGGTTAGAATATCTGCAACAGCATCGGTTGTTACGGCATCAAGACCGCATCCGAAAGAGTTCAGCTGGATCAGATCCAGATCATCTCTTGTCTTTACAAAATTGGCTGCTGCGTACAGTCGGGAATGATACATCCACTGATCCATAACAATCAGCGGACGTTCTACCGGATTCAGATGGGAGATAGAATCTTCCGTCAGAACGGCAAGTCCGTAGGAGGTGATCATCTCCGGGATACCGTGGTTGACCTCCGGATCGTAATGGTATGGACGACCGGCAAGTACAATGCCGCGGGTTCCTGTCTTTCCCATGTAAGCGAGTGTTTCTTCACCTTTTTTGCGGATGTCCTGACGGCATGCAGCAAGTTCTTCCCATGCAGCATGAGCGGCATTTTTGATTTCTTCTGCTGGAAGATTCTTTGCAGAAGTAAATTCACGGACCAGTCCGTCTGTGATTGTCTTTTCGCTTGTGAGGGCGAGGAATGGATTCATGAAATCTACTTCACCGTGTACGATCGGATCCATATTGTTCTTGATGTTCTCCGCGTATGAGGTGACGATCGGGCAGTTATAATGATTGTCGGCATCGGCAAATTCACCACGTTCGTATGGTATACAAGGGTAGAAGATAAAGTCTGCACCCTGGTTGATCAGCCACTGTACATGTCCGTGCGCCAGCTTTGCCGGATAACACTCGGATTCGCTCGGAATAGATTCAATACCAAGTTCATAAATCTTATGTGTAGAAGCAGGAGAGAGTAACACATGATATCCCAGTTTTGTGAAGAAAGTAAACCAGAACGGATAGTTCTCATACATGTTGAGAACTCTTGGAATACCAACCGTTCCACGTTTTGCTTCGGATGGATCTAATGGCGTGTAACCAAAATAACGTTCATTTTTATAAGCGAAAAGGTTTGGCACATCACTCTTTGCTTTCTCTTTTCCAAGACCGCGCTCACAACGGTTTCCGGAAATAAAACGACGTCCGCCACTGAATTTGTTGATGGTCAGACGACAGTTGTTGGTACAGCCGTTACATTTTGCCATTGAGGTTGTATAGGTAAGTTCATTGATTTCATCAATGGAAAGCATGGTTGTATTTTTACATTCTTTGAAACCATAGCGTTCTCTTGCAATCAGTGCAGCCCCAAAAGCACCCATGATTCCTGCAATATCCGGACGGATTGCCTGACATCCGGCGATGGTCTCAAAGCTTCTGAGTACGGCATCATTGTAGAATGTACCACCCTGTACAACAATTTTTTTACCAAGCTCAGATGCATCGGATACCTTGATAACCTTGAAAAGAGCATTTTTGATAACCGAATAAGCAAGTCCGGCTGAAATATCGGATACTTCAGCACCTTCTTTTTGCGCCTGTTTTACCTTTGAGTTCATAAATACGGTACAACGGGTACCGAGGTCAATCGGATGTTTCGCAAAAAGTGCTTCATGTGCAAAATCCTCTACGGTGTAGTTCAGGGATTTGGCAAAAGTCTCGATAAAGGAACCGCATCCGGAAGAACATGCTTCGTTGAGCTGTACGCTGTCTACAGTCTGATTCTTGATCTTGATACACTTCATATCCTGACCACCGATATCGAGGATACAGTCTACATCCGGTTCGAAGAAAGAAGCGGCGTAATAGTGAGATACGGTTTCAACTTCGCCTTCATCCAGAAGAAGTGCGGCTTTAATGAGCGCTTCTCCGTAACCGGTTGAGCAGGAGTGAACGATCTGTACGCCTTCCGGAAGCTGGCTGTAAATATCCTTGATCGCACCGATGGTCGTACCAAGAGGATCACCGTCATTGCCATGGTAGAAGGAGTACAAAAGAGTACCGTCTTCTCCGACCAGAGCGGCTTTCGTGGTGGTAGAACCGGCATCGATTCCAAGGTAGGCATTACCGCGGTAGCTGGCAAGATCACCAACCGGCACCTGATGCTTTGCATGGCGGTTCTTAAATTCATTGTAATCTGCTTCGCTGGAAAAGAGCGGCTGCATACGCTCAACTTCAAAGTCCATTTCAATATGGGCATCCAGCTTTTTCTGCATCTCACCAAGAGAGGTGACTACATCCTTTTTAGAGTTCAGCGCAGAGCCGACGGCTGCAAAAAGATGGGAATACTTTGGTGCGATAATGTGTTCGTCATCCAGCTTGAGAGTACGGATAAACGCTTCTCTCAATTCAGAGAGGAAATGAAGCGGTCCACCGAGGAAAGCAACATGTCCGCGGATTGGTTTTCCGCAGGCAAGACCACTGATGGTCTGGTTGACGACTGCCTGGAAAATAGAAGCAGACAGGTCTTCTTTGGTAGCACCGTCATTGATCAGCGGCTGGATATCTGTCTTGGCAAATACGCCACAGCGGGCTGCAATCGTATAAAGTGCTTTGTAATTTTTGGCATATTCGTTCAGACCGGTTGCATCTGTCTGGAGAAGGGACGCCATCTGGTCGATGAAAGATCCGGTACCTCCGGCGCAGATTCCGTTCATACGCTGCTCAATATTTCCATTTTCAAAATAGATGATCTTGGCATCTTCGCCGCCCAGCTCGATCGCTACATCGGTCTGTGGTGCATAATCCTGAAGAGCGGTGGAAACGGCAACAACCTCCTGGACAAAAGGTACGCCAAGATGCTTTGCCAGAGTAAGACCACCTGATCCGGTAATCATTGGAGATACCTTGATCTGACCGAGCTTGTAGATAGCACGACCAAGCAGATCAGAAAGGGTTTCCTGAATATTGGCGAAGTGACGCTCGTAATCAGAAAACAGAACATCATTATTACTGTCCAGAACTGCGATTTTAACAGTTGTAGAACCGATGTCAATCCCCAGGGTATGTAATTCTGTCTGATTCATGATTTAACTACTCCTTATTACAATTAAAAAATTTGTCTGTGTTATTACCTATTAAATGTAGTTCGCAGAGAACTACAGTATCTTACATTATACGACAGAACCAACGAAAATACAAACAGAAGTTATGTATGGCATTGTAGAAAAAAGTGCCTGGAAGTGAACAAAAGATGTAAATTATGTGAAAAGAGAGTAAAGAGGTGGAATGGAATTGACAAAGTAAAAAGCAGACGATAAAATAACATACGTGGAAGGAGGTTTTGAATGAAGAACTGGTTAGATAAAATGGAGCGCAGGTTCGGGCGCTATGCAATTAGAAATCTTACGATGTATCTGCTTGCAGGTTATGCAATCGGATATCTTTTGAGTTTTACGATGCCACAGCTTCTTACCTATTTTACACTGGAACCGGCACTGATTTTGAAAGGGCAGGTGTGGCGACTTCTAAGCTGGGTGATCATCCCACCGAATGACAATATTATTTTTGTTATCTTTATGATGCTGTTATACTATTCCCTTGGTAATACGCTGGAAAGCTACTGGGGGGCATTTCGTTACAATGTTTACATTTTCTCAGGAATATTATTTACAGTTATTGGAGCTTTTATTGTGAATGGACTGATCGGAGGCATTACCGGATTTGGAAGCCTTTACAGTACTTACTATATCAATATGTCCATTTTCCTTGCATGTGCATCCATCATGCCGGATTATCAGCTTTTGCTTTACGGCATTATCCCAATCAAGATGAAGTGGCTTGCAATTCTGGATGTGGTTCTGCTTGCGGTAGACGCAGTGCAGGGCGGTCTGATCATACGGATCGTGATCATCGCATCCCTTTTGAACTTTATTATTTTCTTTTTCTGCAACCGGAATCTGCGTGGACACAGTCCGAAACAGGCTGCCCGCAGAAAGAAATTCCAGAAGCAGATAAGCCGTCCGCAGAATCAGTATGCAGGCGGTGCAAAGCACAGATGTGCAGTGTGCGGTCGTACGGAACTTGACGATCCGACACTGGAGTTCCGTTATTGTTCAAAGTGTAACGGGAATTATGAATATTGCCAGGACCATCTTTTCACACACGAACATGTGAAGTAGAGTTCTAACATAGAATCAAATTGAATAATAAGAGGAGGAAACAATGAAAAAAACCAAGATTGTTTGTACAATGGGACCAAACACCAACGACAGAGAAATGATGAGAAAGCTGATCCAGAATGGAATGAATGTGGCACGTTTCAATTTCTCACATGGTGATCATGAAGAACAGAAGTTCAGAATGGATATGCTCAAAGAGCTTCGTGAAGAGGAACATACAAACACTGCAATCCTTCTGGATACAAAGGGACCGGAAATTCGTACAGGAATCCTGAAAGACGGAAAGAAGATTACTTTAAAAGAAGGAGAAACCTTCACTCTGACAACAGAAGATATCGTAGGAGATAATAAGAGAGTATCTATCACATATAAGGGGCTGGTACAGGATATTTATAAAGGCTGTACCATTCTGATCGACGATGGCCTGATCGGACTTCGTGTAGAGAGCAAGACAGAGACGGAGATTGTCTGTTCTGTAGTAAATGGTGGAGAACTTGGCGAAAAAAAAGGTGTTAACGTACCGAACGTAGCCATTCGTCTTCCGGCTATTACAGAAAAAGATAAGGATGATATCCGTTTCGGTGTAGAGCAGGATATTGACTTTATCGCAGCATCATTTGTAAGAAATGCAGAGTGTGTACTTGAGATCAAGGCATACTTAAAAGAACTCGGCGCTCCGTATATTCCAATCATTGCAAAGGTAGAGAACGCAGAAGGCATTGAGAATATTGATGAGATCATCCGTGCGGCTGATGGTATCATGGTGGCACGTGGAGATCTTGGTGTAGAGATTCCGGCAGAGGAAGTGCCGCATCTCCAGAAAATGATCATCCAGAAATGTAATGACAACTTTAAGACTGTTATTACTGCAACACAGATGCTGGATTCTATGATGCGTAATCCGCGTCCGACAAGAGCAGAAGTGACGGACGTTGCCAATGCGGTATACGACGGAACAGATGCAGTTATGCTTTCCGGAGAGACAGCACAGGGGAAATACCCTCTGGAAGCACTCCAGATGATGGTTCATATTGTAGAGACGACAGAGGAACATCTGGACTATGATTCCATTCTTGCTAAAGCCGGAGATCATCTGAAGTCAGGTGTGTCCAGTGCAATCGGATATGCTTCTGTACTTGCGGCAGCGAACCTGAATGCAAGATGCATCATCACTCCATCTGTATCCGGTGCAACAACAAGGGTTGTATCCAACCTTCGTCCGAAGCAGGAAATCCTTGGAATTACACCGAACGAACGTACCCTTCGCCGGATGTCGATCTACTGGGGCGTAAGAGGATTGAAGTCTCTGGAATTCCATACAACAGATGATATCTGCAGTGGGGCAATTGATCTTGCACAGGCAAAGAAATGCGTGGACAGTGGAGATATTGTTGTCCTGACAGCTGGTATTCCTTCACCGAGCGTACAGCGTGAAAAGGGTTCTGTAAGTAATATGATGCGTATTGCAACCATCGACTAGACGAAAGAGAGATGAACAGAATGAAAAAAGAACCATTCGTAACAAAGACACAGTTAGATGAAATCGTAAAAGAATATCCGACTCCGTTTCATCTTTATGATGAAAAAGGGATTCGTGAAAATGTAAAAGCACTCAAAGAAGCATTTGCATGGAACAAAGGATATAAAGAATATTTTGCAGTAAAGGCAACTCCAAACCCATATATCCTCAATATTTTAAAAGAATATGGATGCGGGTGTGACTGCTCTTCCTATACAGAGCTTTTAATGTCTGAGTCTGTCGGACAGGTTGGAGAAAATATTATGTTTTCTTCCAATGATACACCGGCAGAGGAATTTGCACTTGCTGATAAGCTCGGCGCAATCATCAACCTGGACGATATCACACACATTGATTTTCTGGAAAAGACGATCGGAAAGATTCCGGAGACAATCAGCTGCCGTTATAATCCGGGTGGACTTTTCAAAATTTCCAACAGCATTATGGATAATCCGGGAGATGCCAAATACGGTATGACAACTGAACAGATTTTTGAGGCATTCAAGATCCTGAAGTCCAAAGGCGCAAAAGAGTTCGGTATCCATGCATTCCTTGCAAGTAATACTGTAACTAATGAATATTATCCGACACTTGCACGTACTTTGTTTGAAGTAGCAGTTAAGCTTCAGAAAGAGACCGGTGTACATATCAAGTTCATCAACCTTTCCGGTGGTGTGGGAATTCCTTACAAACCGGATCAGGAACCGAACGATATCAAGGTGATCGGTGAAGGTGTAAGAAAAGTGTACGAAGAGGTTCTTGTTCCGGCTGGAATGGGTGACGTGGCGATTTACACAGAGCTTGGCCGTTTTATGCTTGGACCTTATGGATGCCTTGTGACAAAAGCAATCCATGAAAAGCATACGCACAAAGAGTACATCGGTGTAGATGCATGTGCCGCAAACCTGATGCGTCCGGCTATGTATGGTGCCTACCATCACATCACTGTCATGGGAAAAGAAAATGAACCATGCGATCATACTTACGATGTGACTGGTTCTCTGTGCGAGAATAATGATAAATTTGCAATCGACCGTCAGCTTCCGAAGATTGACATGGGAGATCTGCTTGTGATCCATGATACCGGAGCACATGGATTCTCTATGGGATATAATTACAACGGACGTCTTCGTTCCGCAGAAGTTCTTCTGAAAGAGGACGGAGGTACACAGCTGATCCGCAGAGCAGAGACTCCGATGGATTACTTTGCAACTTTCGACTGCTTCCCGGTTTATGAGGAACTTAAGAAGAATACGGAAGAAGCGGATAAGCTCGGAAAATAGAATTATAAGCTGAGATAGAAAACGCCCCTGGATTTTGATATGCTACCCTCATATAGGACAATGAAATATAAAAGTCCTATATGGGGGTATTTTCATGTTCAGAAAGAGTAAGATAGAATCAGTAGAAAAAGTAAAAATAGTCGAACGCTACCTTGCAGGAGAAATTGGCATACGGCAAGCAGGAAAAGAATTGGGAGTTGATCATCATAGTATTCGAAATTGGATTTCTATTTATCAGTATGATGGACCAACTGGATTACTCAATCAACCGAAAAACAGATCTTATTTAAAAGATTTAAAAATATCTGCTATAAATGATTATCTTAACGGAGAAGGATCTCTTCAGGATATTTGCACAAAATACGGAATTCGTTCACACAGACAGCTTTCCGATTGGATTAAGGTGTATAATTCTGGTGGAAGGGCACTCAAGTATGATTGTTCCTATCAACAAGTTCGCAATTGGGTAATACGATACGAAAAGATGGGTCAAGCGGGTCTGGAAGACAGACGTGGACGTCGTATATCTTCTCTTCCAAGCAGAACACCTGAAGAACATACTGGCGGAAGGGAAGCGCATCCTCTCCAACACGGAAGGTACCGCGGGGCACGCGGGAACCGTGGCGGCTGTAACCGCCTAAACGCTCGGGGAGAGGACGTAAGACCCTAGAGGACCAATATCGGTCCCCGACGGCAGACCTCACAGAACCGAGAATTCCCTGGTTTTAACTACGGGGAGTGTCAATTTAGCGGATTGGCCCTTACCATTGCTAAAACCAATGGTTTTACAACCGTTTTGGTAAATTATAAGCTGCATAGGACGATAGTATTATGCTATAATAATAGATATTGAAAAGAAAAGGGAGGAGCAGCATGACGAGAGAGACTAAAAGCTATGAGCTGAAGATCTATGATCAGAGCCTCATGAGATTCGAAGCTGCCTATGACGCATTCGGTAGTTTGAAACTGGAGATTACGGATATCGATTCGGCAAATGCGCATTTGCTTCCATTGAATTTAATTGTAGATCAAGATGAAAAAAGCCTTGCGAGTTGGATGGAAGGTAGAACCATTCCGAAAAACAGGGCATTTGTAGAGCAGATTCTTAGTACGGCAGGATTGACAAGGAATGATATCCTTGGAATTCTTGATGTATCCAAAGGGCTTTCCATTAACGATTCGTATTGGCTTGATGATGGGAAATCAGATGTTACCTTTGATGGAATCAATTTGTTCGACAATCGCTTTGATGAAGTATTGGGACTTGTAGCTTATACCGGGTACACGCCATCACAAAAGCATAAAGCGGGCGTTTCAAGTGAGTGGACACTGGGAGGGCAATTTCCGAAAGCAGTTCGACGGATTAACGATAGGTTGCTGTTGTTCAAAACAGGTACAAGCGGTACCAGAAATCTTGGCAAAGAACCTTATTCTGAATACTTTGCAGCACAAGTCGCAAAACGGATGGGAATAGATCATGTTTCCTACGATTTAGAGATGTGGAAAGGGAAACTTGCGTCTGTCTGCGGACTTATGAATGACAAAGAAATTTCTTTTGTTCCATTTTTCGTTGCTGCTGGTGATGCGAGTTTCCCGGCAGCGTTATCGATCTTAAATGAGCTTGATCCAAAGATGGCATCGAAATACAGGACAATGGTTGTTTTTGATGCCTTGATCTGCAATCGGGATCGTCACGGCGGAAATTTTGGTATCTTACGGGAAAACAGAACAGGACGGCTGTTGGGATTAGCCCCGTTGTTTGACCACAATCTGTCCTTGTTTGCGCAAGATGACGAGACAGACTATGCGAATTTCCTTGATCGTTCAAATCGATATTACCTACCTGCAACAGCGAATATCGCCTTTGATGATATGGCTGGAATTGTTATGGGAGCGGAGCAGCATGAGCTTTTGCGCAGGATGATCGGTTTTGAGTTCCGGAATCATCCAACATATCCGCTTCCACAGGATCGGCTTGAAGCGCTGAACCACTATATTACAGAGAAAGTAAGGGAATTGCTACGGATTCCTATTGTGGATGAGCATGTGCTTTGCAAAGCGATGGAAGAGAAATTCAACGAGATCCAAGCAACAACCAAAATACCGATGCTTCTTGATTCCGTTAAGATGATTCACAAGAAAGGTCTTCCACTTAGCGAGAAGGCAGAAGCAGTAAAAAGAGGATCCAAAGTATTTGAAAATACGCTGAACAAGATTATTCCGGAAGAAGACCGTTGTAGGTAAAAGGAAAGGAACGATAGTGGAAGAAAAGGAACACGCCATCAAGTCGTAATGCAGAAAGAACAACGAAAAGGTCAACGTTCCGCTTGCTTTTGAAAGTCCCGGAAGTTTTTGAGTCCGCATGCTACTATATATATGCGTTTCGCCATCGTCACTTAAGGATTAAGTGTACGGTTACAGGGGTAATGGCGAAACGCGACCGTTTGCAAAGGTCATCCGTTTGGGCGACCTTTTTTCGGCGCCATATTCCGGTATTATGGTATAATGGCCCCGTTCACCAAAGCATCAACAGAAAGGGAAAAAGATGCTTTTTGACTTGTTTGGCCCTCTGCTCGGACCGCTTTTAATCGTGATCATGGTGATCGTCGTGTTCGAGTCCTGTTGGAGGAAGTGCCCGCCGGACAAATTGATGATCGTATCTGGATTCGGGCGGACGCGTAGCGTGTCAGGAAAGGGCACGTTCGTTATCCTCGGTCTGCAGCGTGTGGACACGTTGGCTCTCGGTGCTGTGCAGGTTCAGTTGTCGACGGAGAATGAAATCCCGACACAAGATGCGATTCTTATCCATGCTTGCGCTGTCGCAAATTTCCAGATTGGACAGACTCCCGAATTGATCGAGATAGCATCGAAGAATTATCTCAATATGGATAAGACCGAGATGACCCGTCAGGTCACCGAGGTGATGCTCGGAAAGATGCGCGAGGTTATCGGTCAGATGGATCTGAAGGAACTCATGTGTGACCGTGAGTCCTTTAACCATAAACGGTAATCGATACTTGGGAAGCCGAACGCAAGCAGCCTCTTTTAAAGCAGTTTCTTTAACAAGAGTAAGCGATGCAAATAAAGGCATAGGGACTCCAAGAAAATAGGAAGATATACTTTAAAGTATATCTTCCTCCAAATTATCTAGGAAATCCCATGTGTCATCATCTTCGCATGGATAATATTGAATATTACCGTCGCGACAGCCATGGTCTTTGTCGTATTGTTCTCTTAAAAGATCAAGGGAACGTTTGGTTTTTTGTAAGTCTCGATATGTTTGAAGTTTATCTGCAAGTGGGACTCTTCCCATGGACGATCTATCGATAGTTCTTGGTTCCTCATCTGTTTTGTTGTAATGAACGAAATCGATGCTTCCGTAACCCGTGTTATACCATTTTGACTTTCCTGTGGTCATATAGGTTACGACGGTAGGAATCTGCGAAATGAGGCTCCATGCTGAAGCAGAGGATTCAAGGCTTTCATAGAAAGAGTCATTTGGTCGGATCTTCTTACCGATCAAATCCATCGTACCAAGTCCCCAATATTGCGAAAAATAATAAACGTATACATTATGGTATGCACGATTCAAAATGTCTTCTTTTATAAGAGACTTCAATGTTCCATTCAGTTTGCTGCCGGTTTCGTTGAAAAGCTCAGACAGCTCTTTTTTAGTGTAAACATGAGTAAATCGCCCATCATTGCGGGCAAGTTTTTTCATAGCGTCGATAGTACGCATCTTATCACCTGCTTTCAAAGTATATTATATCATATATTTTGATTAAGTAAAACTCGTCTAACCGTAAAAGAAAGAGAGGAAACGTAAAGCATAATGACTCCAAAAAAATAATAGGAAGATGCACACTAGAGTACATCTTCCTGCTTATCAAGAAAATCCCAAGTATCGTCGTCTTCGCAAGGATAATATTGGATATTTCCGTCGCGACAACCATGGTCTTTGTCGTATTGCTCTCTTAAAAGATCAAGGGAACGTTTTGTTTTTTGTAAGTCCCGATATGTTTGAAGTTTGTCTGCAAGCGGAACCCTTCCCATCGACGACCTATCGATGGTTCTTGGTTTCTCATCTGTTTTGCTGTAATGAACGAAATCGATGCTTCCGTAACCCGTGTTATACCATTTTGACTTTCCTGTGGTCATATAGGTTACGACCGTGGGGATCTGTGAAATGAGACTCCATGCTGAAGCAGAGGACTCAAGGCTTTCATAGAAGGAGTCATTTGGTCGGATTTTCTTACCAATCAAATCTAAAGTACCGAGTCCTCCGTATTGAGAAAAGCGAAAAACGTATACATTATGGTATGCACGATTCAAAATGTTTTCTTTAATAAGTGACTTCAATGTTCCATTCAATTTGCTGCCGGTTTCATTAAAAAGTTCTGACAGCTCCTTTTTAGTGTAAACATGAGTAAATCGCCCATCATTGCGGGCAAGTTTTTTCATAGCGTCGATAGTACGCATCTTATCACCTACTTTCAAAGTATATTATATCATATACTTTGATTAAGTAAAACTCGTCTAACCGTAAAAGAAAGCAGGAAGCCGACTGAAATCAGTTTCCTGCTTCTCTTAATTGTAGATTGATGTTTCAATTAAAAATTTCTGTAATTCAGAATCATCCGCTGTCTCATAGAAGCGCTTGAGCTTTTCACCGAAGTCATGTTTACACTCTGGTGGAATCGCCAAGATTCCGCGCCCGTCAGCGATCAACATCTTGTTTGCCACGAGCTGTGCCGTTCGCTTATTTCCATCACTAAAAAGTTGGGAGCGACAAAGATAGCCGAACATCTTAAGCGCCCGTTCTCTCCCAGGTTCCATATTCGCAATTTTCTCGATAGTGGCTTTTGCAGTATCGAAGTCCGGCATTTCCGGTTGCCAGGCGGTCCCACTGATACCTACTGGTATGTTACGAATACATCCAGCGTTATGAACAAGCGATGCACCCAAAATGGAATTTATTTTGGCAACAAACTCAAAATCTACAAGTGAGTTTAAATGCTCAAAGAGATAATTCCAAGCAAGTTTAAGATTGTAGACGGTAATTGTTCCGGTGACAGTCAATCCTTCAACGGTTTGGTTGTGCTCAACGATTACTTTTGCTTGCGGGTATGTGATATTGACACCTTCAATGATTGCCTCTTTCCAGATGCTATCCACAACATTTTTTTTTGCATAGAAGACATTGAATTTAACAGCTTTTTCAGCCTCAGCGATTGTAGACATAGTATTTTTACCTCCGTAATATTATTATACCATGTCCATATGCATTCATTCAATATGCTCGGTGTGCGCTGTACGGTCAGCGTTTTGTGTCTTGCTAATGCCCACAGTATTACTTCTTGTTTTCAACATGTTGCTTCCAAGTGTGGCAGCTTTACACTTCGGGCGTTGCGGGATAGTCAGACCAACCTCGGGCATCGGCTTGCCTTTCCTGGCCTTGTCCGTGTTCCTGAGATTGCTCTTTTTCAGGGGTATCGTTTTCGTGCTCGATTTTTTTACCGAGCGCTTGTTCAACCATCTTGGAAAAGGCCAGGATTTTTGCAACATCGGAAGTGCTGAACAGAAGATTGTTATCTTCATGCATCGCATCCATCCGTAAGCCGATCAGACCTGTATTGTTCCAGATCATCAAGACTTTCCACCGGCATTGCGGTGTCAACATTCTTGAAGTTCCCGTTCTCCTTGAGAATGGCAACGCGTGCATCGAGATCGTCGTTTCTGCTCGCAATCATGTTGTCTCGAAAATCTCTGTCGAGAGGGCGCTCCCAAAGCCTTGAATCGCCCATGATGACGGACTGCACGTTGAATTCTGTCGGCTCGATTTCCTGCGCTTTGAGCTTTTCTCGGATATCCTCCTTGACCCATCTGACGCTGGCGTCCTCGATAATCTCAGGGTCGGCAGCTTCATGGGCGCATCCGAGATCGCTGAAGTATTTTCCGTATGACCACGAGGCCGTCGTGCGGTCATAGTCTGTAGCCACGCAAAACGGCTGCGCGTTGCTCGGCTGGAAGTGCCGTGCCGTCTTGGAACTGCTCGAGGACGATATTGCCCTTTGTATCGATAGCGCCTAGGGCATTCATCATTTTTTTCTGCTGGTAATTGCTGCTCATATGATTTCTCCTTTCTTTGACAGGACCTGAGGAAATCTTTTGTAAGATTCTACCACTTTAAGATTCCGGCTGTTGTCTGAAGTGGAAAGTATTCCAGTTTCCGACAGGGAGTAAAGTTATGCTGAGGTAACACTGATACCATAGTACTAAGACAGTGATTTGCATTTTTCGAATACGCCACGTAAATGTTTGCGTTAAGAAAAAATTGCAAAAGGGGAATATACTATGAACGACGTCAATGGATATGATAGTACTATCAAATATGCTATTATGGATATCGTAGGTGCGATCAACAAAATAGAATCAATGAAACAAGATAGATACTTAGCGATGCATCCATATTCCATCACGCATAGCGCAGATGGCTATTACCGAACATATCTTCCAGCCGATGATGGCAAACGTAAACAAATAAAAAAAATCGAAAAGAGAGATGTCCCGAACGATCGATGAAGAATATTTAGAACTATTTTTTGACGAACTGCTTTCAGAAAAGGAAGTGCCCTATCGGGCATTGAAAGCACTGTTCGGTTATCTTAAGGGCGTATTTGATAAGTCGATTAGGGATGGATTGATTGAAAGCAATCCGTGCCTAAAAATTGATTTGCCGCTTTACAAAAGGAGATGCAAGCAAGCGATTGTTAAGATGCCGGAAGAACGGACGTTTTCACAAAGCGAAAAAAATAGACTAATAAATTCTCTTAACAAAAAACGAAAAGAGCGTCCTGATGATGTTCTTCCATATGCCGTTGAGCTTGCCCTTTATACCGGAATGCGTGTAGGCGAACTTTCAGGATTGATGTGGAACGACATCGACGAAGTCAACAAGCGCATCATTATCCGGCACAGTGAAAAATTAAATCGACTGACAAACACTTTTTACATCTCGACGCCTAAAAACGGAAAGACGCGGATCTTCCCATTGACGATCGAAATCGCTGAGCTTCTTAAAAAGATTAAAAATGTCGAGAAAAAATACGGCTATTTGACTGAGTTCGTTTTCTCTAATGTGGATGGACGTATTCATGCAAGAGTCATCTCGGGATATATGAAACGGCGGACATCGAATGAGGGGTTCACTAATCCCAAAAGCATACATACTGCAAGAAGGACTTTGAATTCAGAGCTGCTTGCTTCCGGCGCACCAAGAACCATGTGCTGCGCAATGATAGGTAATACTGAGCGGGTAAATGAGGAATACTATACGTACGATGTTTCCTCCACGAGCGAAAAGATGGAAATAGTCACAAGGATAAACAGTCGGGTTACTTCAAATGCTAACGGTAACCGCAATGATGGTAGTCCTTAAGCTATCGAGTAATCAAAAAGGTAATCAAACATTTTTGAATGTAAAAATCCCTGAAACCCTTGGTTTATAAGGGTTTCAGGGATGTTGGATAACTGCCGGCAGCGGGACTTGAACCCGCACGCGGTCACCCGCAACAGATTTTGAGTCTGCCTCGTCTGCCATTCCGACATGCCGGCTTAATTAAAGATTCAATAAGAACCGAAAATAATGATAGCATATTTGTTATTGGTTCGCAAGTATTTTTTGAAAATATATTTCTTAAGATCCTGTTCATATAATATTTGTAAATGGATTTATTTAGGAATATTGAAAATATATCAAAAAAATGTCATAATGAGATGTTGTATATTTGAACGAATAGATAGAAAAGATAGAAGTAAGTGATGAGACTTACAGAGAGGCAGTTGATTATGAGCAAAATCGTATTGATAGACGGACACAGTATTCTGAACAGGGCGTTTTTCGGACTTCCGGATCTGACAAATGCGGAAGGACTCCATACAAATGCAATATATGGATTCTTAAATATTATGTTCAAGATCCTGGAGGAGGAAAAGCCGGAGTATCTGACCGTTGCATTTGATGTGCATGCGCCGACTTTCCGTCATAAGATGTTTGAGGCGTATAAGGGGACGAGAAAGCCGATGGCAGAAGAACTCAGACAGCAGGTACCGTTGATGAAGGAAGTTCTGCATGCTATGGGAATCCGGACGATCGAGCAGGAAGGGCTGGAGGCAGATGATCTTCTTGGAACGCTGTCCAAAAGATGCGAGCGAATGGGGATGGAAGTGGTCATTATTTCCGGAGACAGAGATCTTCTCCAGCTTGCTACAGACCATGTTGAGATCCGGATTCCGAAGACAAAACGGACCGGAACTGAGATCGAGAATTATTATGCAGTGGACGTAAAAGAAAAATACCAGGTGACACCGACAGAATTTATCGATGTGAAAGCATTGATGGGAGATACTTCAGATAATATCCCAGGGGTGCCGGGAGTCGGAGAAAAGACGGCGACCAAGATTATTGTAGAATACGGATCTATTGAAAATGCCTACAAGCATGCATCCGAACTGAAGCCGCCGAGAGCATCGAAAAATCTGGTGGAATACTGGGATCAGGCACAAATGAGTAAGGTGCTGGCGACAATTGATGTAGACGCGGATTTTGCTTATGAACTGGAAGAGGCGAAGCTTGGAAATCTTTATACAGAGGAAGCTTATGTCTATTTCCAGAGACTGCAGTTCAAGAATCTGCTGAATCGTTTTGATGTGCAGAGTGAGAATTCGATTGAAGATGCATTTGTGATCGCTGTGGGAAAAGAAGAAATTCAGAAAATCTTTGCGGAGGCAGAAAAAGCGCAGACAGTGGGAGCCGTTCTTTACAAAGACACCAGAAATGTACTTCCGCTGTTTGCAGAAAATGCTGAGATAGGTGGAATTGGAATTTCGTTTGGAAAAGAGAAGATCTACTGTATTCCGGCAGGAAATGGATATAGCATGGAGGAACTTCTGGAGGCACTTGTACATGTGGCAAAGCATGCCGGACGGTTTGTGGTGTTTGATCTGAAGTCATCCCTGCCTTATCTGAAAGGATTAGAAGGAGCAGCAGAGGAGAAGTGCTTTGACAGTATTGTAGCAGCTTACCTCCTGAATCCGTTGAAAAATGATTATGGATTTGAAGATGTGGCACAGGAGCATCTTGGATTGATGATCGATCCGAAGACAGAACTGGAAAAAATGGTCTGTTATGAAGCCTATGCTGCATTTGCGTCATCGGAAGTTTTGGAAGAAAAGCTGAAAAAAGAGGAAATGTGGAAGCTTTTTACAGAAATAGAGATGCCGCTTGTATTTACTCTGTTCCACATGGAGCAGAACGGGGTGCGTGTAGAAGCAGAAGAACTGAAAAGCTATGGAGAACAGCTTGGCGGAAAAATCGTACAGTTGGAAAAGGAAATTTATGAGCTTGCCGGGGAAGAATTTAATATCAATTCACCAAAGCAGCTGGGCGTGGTCCTTTTTGAACATCTGTCCCTTCCAAATGGAAAGAAGACGAAAACAGGATATTCGACGGCAGCAGACGTACTGGATAAGCTGGCACCGGATTATCCGATCGTGGCAAAAATCCTGGAATATCGTCAGCTTGCCAAGCTGAAATCGACTTATGCAGATGGGCTTGCCGTGTTTATTCATGAAGATGATCACCGGATCCATGGAAAATTCAACCAGACAGTCACAGCGACCGGACGTATCAGCAGTACAGAGCCAAACCTGCAGAATATCCCGGCGAGGGTAGAACTTGGACGGCTGATCCGTAAAGTATTTGTGCCGGAAGAGGGATATGTGTTTGTAGATGCTGATTATTCGCAGATAGAACTGCGTGTGCTGGCACATTGCTCCGGAGATGCAGCACTGATCGAAGCATACCGGGAGGCAAAGGACATTCACCGGATCACAGCTTCTCAGGTGTTCCATACTCCGTTTGATGAAGTGACCGATCTGCAGAGGCGAAATGCAAAAGCAGTCAACTTTGGTATTGTCTATGGGATCAGTTCTTTTGGACTGAGCCAGGACTTAAGTATTACGAGAAAAGAAGCGGCCGAATATATTGACCGTTATTTTGAAACCTATCCGGGCATCAAGAAATTTCTGGATGATGCAGTTGCTCATGCAAAAGAACAGGGATATGTTGTGACCTTATTTGGCAGAAGAAGACCGGTTCCGGAGCTGTCTTCCAGCAATTTTATGCAGAGACAATTCGGGGAACGTGTGGCAATGAATTCTCCGATCCAGGGAACGGCTGCAGATATCATGAAAATCGCAATGATCGCTGTGGACAAAGAGCTTCGCATGAGAAACATGAAATCCAGGCTGGTTCTGCAGGTACACGACGAACTTCTGATCGAGACATGGAAGGAAGAGGAAGAGGAAGTGCGGGAGATCCTGAAAGAAGGCATGATGCATGCAGCAGATCTTTCCGTTCCGCTTGAAATTGACATGCATAGTGGAAAAAACTGGTATGAGGCAAAATAGAAGGAAACAGATATGAGAAAAATAGGAATAACAGGAGGCATTGGTTCCGGGAAGAGCAAAGTACTCGACTTTTTAAGTGTAGTGTGCGGTGCGGTGATCTGCCAGTCAGATCTGGTGGCACATCAAGTACAGCTTCCGGGAGAAAAATGTTATCAGAAGGTCGTGGAGACGTTTGGGAAAGAAATTTTAAATCCTGATGGAACGATTGATCGGAAAATTCTTGGCAGAATTGTGTTTGATCAGCCAGAGAAACTGCAAAAGCTTAATGCAATCGTGCATCCGGCGGTCAATGAAAAGATCCGGGAGGAAATGCAGAAGGCGCAGGAAGAGGGAAAAGAGCTTTTTATTCTGGAAGCCGCACTCCTTACGGAACCGGTATATCGTGAGATGTTGGATGAGATCTGGTATATTCATGTGCCACAGGAGATCCGGATGGAGCGACTGAGAAGTTCACGCGGATATTCAGATGAAAAAATGTATGCGGTGTTTGCAAATCAGCCGTCGGAAGAGACATTTACAGCGGTTTCGGATCTTGTGATCGAAAACGGCGGAACCTTTGAAGAAACGGAAAAACAGATAGACTTGGCACTGGGAAGAGGCTAAGAACAGGGAGAAGAAACAAGATGAGATTATGCAGCATTGCCAGTGGCAGCAGCGGAAACTGTATTTATGTGGGGAGCGATCGAACGCATCTGCTTGTAGATACAGGAATCAGCAAAAAACGAATTGAGGAAGGCTTAAAGGAACTTGAAATAAAAGGGAAAGAGCTGGATGGAATTCTGATTACCCATGAACATGCAGATCATATTCAGGGACTTGGTGTATTCAGCAGAAAATATGAGATCCCGATCTATGGAACACCGGGAACGATTCGGGGAATCCGTGATTATAAAAATCTCGGGAAAATGCCGGAAGGACTTTACCATGAAATCCAGGTAGATAAAGAATTTAAGCTGGGTGATATTGACGTGCATCCATTTGCTATTTCCCATGATGCAAATGAACCGAGCGGCTACCGCTTTGAGCAGGATGGAAAGAAGATCGCGGTAGCAACGGATCTTGGAAAATACGATGAATATACGGTAGAGAACCTGAAGGATTTAAATGCGGTCCTGCTGGAATCTAACCATGATATACATATGCTGGAAGTCGGTCCTTATCCGTATTACCTGAAGCAGAGAGTTCTTGGGGACAGAGGACATTTATCAAATGAATTGTCAGGACGGCTTCTTTGTGATATACTACACAATAACTTGCGGAGTGTATTGCTGGGGCATTTGAGCAAGGAGAATAATTACGAAGAACTTGCATATGAGACTGTCAAGCTGGAGGTCACTTTGGGGCAGAACCCGTATAAGGGGGATGATATACCGATCGCAGTTGCAAAAAGGGATCAGGTGTCTGCAGTGATCGAGGTTTAGAAAAAGAAAGTATGCAGAATTAGATTCAGGAGGACAGGCAGAATGAAGAAATGCATTATTACAGTAGTCGGTAAAGATTCGGTCGGAATTATTGCGAAAGTATGTACATACCTGGCAGAGACCAATATCAATATTTTAAATATTTCCCAGACGATCGTGGATGGGTATTTTAATATGATGGCGGTTGCAGATGTGGAAAATTCAAAAAAAGAACTGGATATCGTAGCGGTAGAACTTCGTGATATCGGCTTACAGATCGGTGTCAATATTCATTGTCAGAGAGAAGAGATTTTTGAAAAAATGCACAGAGTGTAAGGAGAACCGCTATGATTAATTTTTACGAAGTAGTAGAAACAAACCAGATGATCGAAGAAGAAAATCTGGATGTAAGAACAATCACATTGGGCATCAGTCTGATGGACTGTATTGACTCAGATCTGGACAGACTGAATGAAAAGATATATAAAAAAATCACAACACTTGCAAAGGATCTTGTATCGACAGGAGAGAAGATTGAAAGTGAATTTGGAATTCCGATCGTTAATAAGCGGATTTCCATTACACCGGTTGCACTTGTTGGCGGTTCAGCCTGCAAAAAACCAGAGGATTTTGTGACGATCGCAGAGACACTGGATAAAGCAGCAAAGGAAGTCGGTGTAAACTTTATCGGAGGATACTCTGCAATCGTATCCAAGGGAATGACAAAGAGCGATGAACTCCTGATCCGTTCCATTCCGATGGCAATGGCAAAGACAGAGCGTGTATGCAGTTCGGTCAATGTAGGTTCGACAAAGACTGGTATTGATATGGATGCAGTCCGTCTTTGCGGCGAGATTGTAAAAGAGACAGCAGAGGCGACAAAGGACAAGGATTCGATTGGCTGTGCAAAATTTGTAGTTTTATGTAATGCACCGGATGATAACCCGTTTATGGCAGGGGCCTTTTTAGGTGTTACCGAAGGAGATGCCGTGATCAATGTCGGTGTCAGCGGACCTGGTGTTGTAAAAAGAGCGATTGAAAAATGTCGTGGCGAGGGCTTTCAGGAACTTTGTGATACGATCAAGAAGACCGCATTTAAGGTGACAAGGGTTGGTCAGCTTGTAGCCGGAGAAGCTTCCAAAAGGCTTGGTATTCCGTTCGGAATCATTGACCTGTCACTTGCACCGACACCGGCTGTTGGCGATTCAGTAGCGGAGATTCTGGAAGAAATCGGACTTGAGAGAGTTGGCGCACCAGGAACAACAGCAGCACTTGTTATGCTGAACGATCAGGTGAAAAAAGGTGGCGTTATGGCGTCTTCCTATGTAGGAGGTTTAAGCGGAGCTTTTATTCCGGTCAGTGAGGATAAAGGAATGATCGATGCAGTCAATGCCGGATCTCTTTGTATAGAAAAGCTGGAGGCGATGACTTGTGTCTGCTCGGTAGGACTTGATATGATCGCTATTCCGGGTAATACGAAAGCTACTACGATTTCCGGGATCATTGCGGATGAGATGGCGATCGGAATGGTCAATCAGAAGACAACGGCGGTTCGTGTGATACCTGTAGTTGGAAAGGATGTTGGAGATATGGCAGAGTTTGGTGGTCTTTTGGGATATGCGCCGATCATGCCGGTCAATGAATTTGACTGCAGTGCATTTGTGAATCGAAAGGGAAGAATTCCTGCACCGATACATAGTTTTAAAAATTAGAAAGAGGTAAAGAGAGCATGGGGAAAGTTGCGATTGTAACAGATAGTAACAGTGGAATTACACAGGCAGAAGGAAAGAAAATGGGAATTTACGTACTTCCGATGCCATTCTATATCAATGAGGAGTTGTTTTACGAGGATATCACACTCACGCAGGAGGAGTTTTATGAAAAACTGGCAGGAGATGCAGATATTAAGACTTCCCAACCGGCTCCCGGAGATGTAATGGATATGTGGGACAAGGCGCTGGAGGAATATGATGAGGTTGTACATATTCCGATGTCAGCCGGTCTTAGCAGTTCATGTGAGACTGCAATCATGCTTTCCCAGGACTATGATGGAAAAGTACAGGTCGTAAATAATCACCGGATTTCTGTTACGCAGCGAAGATCGGTGGAAGAGGCGAAAAAGCTTGCAGATGCTGGAAAGAGCGCGGCAGAAATTAAAGAACTGTTAGAAGCGATCCAGTGGGACAGTGATATCTATATTACAGTAGATACTTTAAAATACCTGAAGAAAGGCGGCAGACTTACACCGGCAGCTGCAGCGATTGGAACGGTTCTGAACCTGAAGCCAGTTCTCCGTCTTAAAGGAGAAAAGCTGGATGCGTTTGCAAAGTCAAGAGGATGGAAGAGTGCAAAGAAGACGATGATCAAGACAATTAATGAGATTCGTACTTCAGAATTCGGAGATTGTGATGGAAAAAAAGATCTGTATCTGGATGCAGCTTACACAGGAGACCGCAAGGAGGCACAGGAATGGCTGGATGAGCTTCATGAAGCATTTCCAGAGTTTGAAATCCGGATGGATCCACTGTCGTTGAGTGTGGCATGCCATATCGGACCTGGAGCCAGGGCGGTGACTCTTACCAAAATTCTTCATGTGAACTAAATGAGAAAGAGACTTTTTGCACAAACATGCGTAGTAGCGGTGTGCAAAAAGTCTCTTTTTTGACAAAGGGGAAGGGTTAAATAATTTGCAACTGCTTCTGGTATTCATTTGTAAAAGGTGTGCCAAATTTCTCGGTAATTATGGATTCATACAGGTCTGATGCGAAAATGTCCAGGTTCAGGAGGACCTGGGTGGCGGAGGTGAGATTTCTGGCATCTGCGAGCTTTGTGATCAGAGGGATGGTGGCATACTCTTTGATCTCTTTAAGGATTTGAGTATCTTTTTTTTGAAAACCGAGTACGCGGGCATAAAGGGCGGATGTGGATGACCGCTCTTTTTTTGTTTTGCCGGAAATGTTGCCGGAATCTTCTGCAAAACAGAAAGGAGGTTCATGTCGGAAGGTGTCCTTTTCTATGCCGAGCAGGATGTGCAGCAGGGTGCGGCTGATCCGGGTGTAGGTAAGCTCTCTGGTTTTCAGAAGATCGCAGAAGGAACTCCAGGTAGCAAAATCATTTCTCTGATTGATGATCCGGTTGGCGAGGTCTTTGCTGACATCAAGGTAATCGGTCAGAGAGGAAGCACTCTCACAGAGCAGTCGATACTTTAGCAGGAGCGAAAAATCATCCTGGGTAACCGGAAGTGAGGACTGGTAATTCTTTCGCAGCAGATCTGAAGAAGCGGGCGGAAGTTGTCCTGCGACGGATGAAAAAGCATCTTCTGGTAAAGATGGATTCAGAATTCGGTTGCGGATCGCAGTTGCGGAACTGAAGGTTTCGCAGAGGTCAGTATCATGGTAGCCGGATCCCTCGCGGGGAATTGCGAAAGGCTGGATCGGACTTTTGAAATACCGGAGCGCTTTTAAGTATTCAATCCCAAGGGTATTGTTTGGTGAGGACAGGATTTCGGCAAGGGACGGATCCTTTGTATAGACACTTAGGGCAGTCTGGCGTGCCTGCGGAAACGGTCGGCCTTTTCGCAGCTCATCCTGCAGGAGCTGCCGGTAGACTTCTGGCTCTTCGGAAAGAATCCGGGCAAGCCGATTGAGTTTTTTGATATCGCCACACTCACTGCCAAAGCAGAGATAGGAAATACAGCCAAGACTGTTAAAAATAGAAACGGCACCTCTTGCAAACAACTCTGCACTGCCACAGGAAAAAAGGACCGGGAGCTCCAGAATGAGTGATGCACCGCCAAGAAGGGCAGCTTTTGCCCGCAAATGCTTTGGTGCGATAGCAGGGGCGCCACGCTGGACGAAGTCACCACTCATAAGGATAACTGCCGCATCTGCCCCCGTTTTTTGAAGTGCCTGGTCTATATGATACTGATGTCCGTTGTGGAACGGATTATATTCTGCGATGATACCGACGATTTTCATACTTTTAACTAAAATCTCCTTTGTGTTGTTTGTGAAAAGATTATACTATAAAAAGAGTTTTTGTGCAAAAAACATTGTACTGGAAAATATTACGTGAAAAAAATAACATTACTTGTATACAATGTGTGCAAGGAGTATAATTAAAAATAGAGTGTGAGTTCTAATAAAGAAAATTCTAGTACCAGAAGGGAGAAACATCAATGAATGTATTAGTAATCAACTGCGGAAGTTCATCACTGAAGTTCCAGCTCATCAACTCAGAATCGGAGGCGGTTCTCGCAAAAGGTCTTTGCGAAAGAATCGGTATTGACGGAAGACTTACCTATCAGCCGGCAGGTGGAGAGAAGAATGTATCTGAAAAGGCTATGCCTACACATACAGAAGCAATCCAGTTCGTAATCGACGCGCTGACAGATGCAGATACAGGTGTTGTTAAGAGCCTTGACGAAATCGGAGCAGTCGGACATCGTGTTGTTCACGGCGGAGAAAAGTTTGCAAAATCTGTAGTTGTAACACCGGAAGTAAAAGCTGCGATCGCAGAGTGCAATGACCTTGCACCACTTCACAATCCGGCAAACTTAATCGGAATCGAAGCTTGTGAAAGTCTGATGCCGGGCACACCACAGGTTGTTGTATTTGATACTGCTTTTCATCAGACAATGCCTGAGAAAGCTTATATGTATGGACTTCCATATGAATATTATGAAAAATACAAAGTAAGACGTTACGGATTCCACGGAACAAGCCACAGCTTCGTATCTAAGAGAGTAGCTGAGATTGTTGGAAAACCATACAACGCAACAAAGACGATCGTATGCCATCTTGGTAATGGAGCATCTGTTTCAGCAGTGCTTAACGGAGAATCAGTAGATACCTCTATGGGACTTACTCCGTTGGAAGGTCTTGTAATGGGAACACGTTCCGGAGATATTGATCCGGCGATCATGGAATTCATTGCTAAGAAAGAAAACCTTGACATTGCAGGAATTATGAATGTCCTGAACAAGAAATCAGGTGTGGAAGGTGTATCCGGTGTATCCAGCGACTTCCGTGATCTTGAGGCAGCAGCAAAAGCAGGCAACAAGCGTGCAGAACTTGCAATCGACGTATTTGCATACAGAGTAGCAAAATATGTTGGTGCTTACACAGCAGCAATGAACGGTGTTGATAATATCGTATTTACAGCAGGTATCGGTGAGAACTGTGCACTTGTAAGAACAAAAGTCTGCAGCTATCTTGGATATCTTGGAATTACAATCGATGAAGAAGCAAATGGAAAACGTGGAGAAGAGATCGTAATCTCTACACCAGATTCCAAAGTGAAAGTTCTTGTAGTTCCGACAAACGAAGAACTTGCAATTGCAAGAGAGACAGTTGCACTTGTATAACAGAAGAAATTAGAAAAAACCTTAAAATCTGTAAATCATCCTTGACAAAAAGAATTTACATGGTATAATAGTTTAGGTGTGAACAGGAGAAAGAATTATGTTAATTGACCTGTCCGAAGTCTTATCTGAACCGCATAAGTCCATTGACGAAGTGGTCGGCACTGAGATGAAAGAAGTGAAGGTGAGCGGAAGCAGATTTCCGGTAAGCCGGACACAGCCTGTGCATATTCATGTCGAGTATGCCGGTGAAAAAAAACTTCATATCAGTTGTGAGACAAGTCTTACGGTAATCATTCCGTGTGACAGATGTCTTACAGATGTACCGACAGATTTCACGCTTTCCTTTGAAAAGCAGGTGAATACAGCTCTGGCAGACGGAGAAGATGATGGCGAATCCGATGAAGCGAATTACATTGACGGATATCATCTTGATGTGGAGCAGCTGCTCTATAACGAGATTTTAGTAGGGTGGCCGATGAAAGTTCTATGTAGCGAAGACTGTAAAGGGATTTGCAGTGTATGTGGTCAGAACTTGAATGAGGGAAGCTGCGACTGCGAAGACACCAGTCTTGACCCTAGAATGTCAGTTATCCGCGATCTTTACAAGAATTTTAAGGAGGTGTAACCTATGTCAATTTGTCCAAAGAATAAATCTTCTAAAGCAAGAAGAGACAAGAGAAGAGCAAACTGGAAAATGAGCGCACCGAATCTGGTGAAATGCAGCAAATGTGGAGAACTTATGATGCCACACAGAGTTTGCAAAGCTTGTGGATCTTACAACAAGAGAGAAATCGTTACTGTAGAAAACTAATTAAAAAGGCTATAGTACAGGAGTTAGGCGTATTGCTTAACTCCTTTTCTTTTTAATTTAACCCAATTTTAACCCAATTGGAATTGTAAAATAATTGAATAGAGAGCTGTGTATAAGATTGAGTTTTAGGGATAAATGGAATTATAAGATATTTGACACAAGCATATTGAAGAGAAGTATGTTTATTTGAGATATTTTATATCTCCATACACAAATAATATAGGCATATCGGTCAGGTTTAAAAGTAGCACCGGTACTTAAATTTAACCGTTGCTATAGACCAGTTATCAGGACATGAAAATAGGACTAGGAGAAAATCCCAGTCCTATTTTGCGCTTTATTTGATTAAAGTATCGGCTCTGTACATCATATCATCATCAAAGTTTGTTGCCGGATTGTAAACCAGTACCGTTTCTACTCTGTCGCCTTGCTTCAAATCAGCATCATACTTGATATAACTGCCTGTGTCAAGTTCTCCATCTTCATCGTCAGAAATAACAGTTCCTTATCTAAGCTGTTCATAGGAAGGCTGGAAAAACAGGTTTAGAAGTGAAAGTACCGGCAGGAGAAATCTTGTTGGTGCTTTTAAGGGAAAAACTTTTGTGTTATACTATATTTGTTACAGTATATCTTGTAATAGATATAGAGAAAGCGAGGACAAAATGTTGGCTTTAAAACAGACAATTAAAGATATATCAAAAGCAAAAAAAATTACACAATTAGAAATGGCAGAGGTGTTAGGAATAAGCAAACAGAACTTCAGCAATAAAGTACAGCGAAATACATTTTCTCCTGATGAACTTGCAAAGTTAGCTGATAGTTTAGGAATGGAATTGGTTTTCATAGATAAGAATGCAGATATAAAAAATGGAGAGAAATTTATTATATCAGGACAGGAATAAGCGAAATTTAGCAAAATCAAAAAATCGAGGTCGAAAATCCCCCGTAAAATAAGGGTTTCTGAGCCTTAATTTCCCGATGAAACCGGGTTTTCATTTCAAACAGGAAGGAGTGAAAATATATGGATAATCGAATACATGATATTGTATTAAAATTTTCACAGCAAGTAAAAAAGCTCTTAGGGCAGAAATTAGACAAAGTTATTTTATATGGTTCGTATGCTCGTGGAGATTATAATGAGCATTCGGATATAGATATTATGATTCTTACAACTCTGACAGATGAAGAGATTAAAAAAACAGAGCCGATGTTATTTGATTTAGCTTTTGATTTTCAAATGGATTACGGGGGAGATATAAGCGTAGTAGTGAAAAATAAAGACCAATTTGAATATTGGTTGGGAGCATTACCGTTCTATAATAATGTTAAGAAAGAGGGCATCGTGCTATAAATGGATGAAGGGTTACCACTAAATCCTATTTTATAATTGATATTGACGTACAGAATATTGTACGTTATAATATAAGTACAGAAAACTGTACGGAGGTGAAATCTATGTTAGCGGTTAATTATACAAATTTAAGAGATAATATGAAAAGCTATATGGATCAGGTAACAGATGATTATGAAACAATGATTGTTACTCGTAAGAACAATAAAAATGTTGTTATGATGTCAGAAGAAGCTTATAATAATTTGATGGAAAATGTTTATGTTATGGGAAATAAGGCTAATTATGACTGGTTAATGGAGTCTAAGGCACAGTTAGAAAAAGGAAATTTTGCTTCTCATACGTTATCTGAGGTAGTTGATGATGAATAAGGTGTTTACTGATAATGGCTGGGAAGATTACACTTATTGGCAGACAGAAGATAAAAAGACTTTAAAAAAAATCAATAATCTTATAAAAGATATTGACCGAAATGGAAATGAGGGAATAGGAAAACCTGAACCATTAACAGGAAATCTGACAGGATTTTGGAGCAGGAGAATTAACGACAAGGACCGATTGATTTATAAAATTGATGACAAAAATATTTATATTTTATCATGTAGATATCATTATAATGATAAATAATAACAAGCACTGACGGGAAAGATAGAATTTTCTGTTAGTGCTTTTCTTTGTCCTGTTGCTGTTCGTGAATTTCTGATAGAG
Source organism: Coprococcus comes ATCC 27758 (assembly GCF_025149785.1). Lineage (GTDB taxonomy): Bacteria > Bacillota > Clostridia > Lachnospirales > Lachnospiraceae > Allocoprococcus > Allocoprococcus comes. The sequence continues at coordinate 1,428,503 of NZ_CP102277.1, forward strand.
TCTTTTCCAGAGAAGCTTTATCCCACTGCTGCCGGATCGTTTCATGCTGTAGCTGTGTAATCCGGCGATTCAGATAATCATTTGTCCAATTCATGAGGAATCCAGGAACAATAGGTAAATGCTGAATTACGGAAAAGAAAATATCTTCTAATCGTGATTTTATACTCATAACAAATTTCTCCTCTCATGGAAAGTATAACGGAACTACAGCAGCAACTCAATAACATTTTGTTATTAAGAAAATTATGTTTCAAAAATCAGATGAAAAATGGAATAGTTATAAATAAGATAAAAAGAACTGGAATATGACTGAAAACAGATGATTTCTGTTTCATAAAATATTTTAACCATTTCTGAAACAAATTTAGATTTCTGTGAGAAAAACAGGAGTTAAAAGACAATATATAGTCCTGAGACTTGTGTATTCCTGGAACATTACCAGAATGTGATGTTTGAACATAATGCGAAAGATAAGATTTATGAAAATGAAGATGGGACGTTTTTTATAGGTTTAGTGCGAAAGAAGACGTATGCAACATATGAAGAAGCTGTTGATACTGTCTGTGAACGAAAGGTGCTACAAGAGATTATGGGACATAAGACAATTGCCATTACAATGCAAGTATATAATCATGTTTTAGAGGGACGCGCAGAAGCAGAAATGCAACGAATTTCATCAGCATTAGTGGTATGATTTTTAACCCAATTTTAACCCAATTTATAACCCAATTGGAATAAATTTTATAAAGAATTATAAAGAGTTATATGTAAAGAATCCTGTAAATATAGCGACATAACGAGATATAAAAATTTACATAGCGAAACCCTTCTTACAACAAGAGAAAAATCGTTACTGTAGAAAACTAATTAAAAAAGGCTATAGTACAGGAGTTAGGCGTATTGCTTAACTCCTTTTCTTTTTCCTAATTTTCCTAAATCTGCTAAATATTATTGATTTTTACGGTCATGTCTAGTAGAATTGGTTTAGTAATGCTGGGAGGTAACAGTATGAAAGAAATAACAAAAGTTGTTGTCGATGCAATGGGCGGAGACAACGCACCGCATGAGATCATCAAAGGTGCGGTCGAGGCGGTCGGGAAGTCAGATGCGATCCATGTGATCCTGGTCGGAAAAGAAGATGTCATCAATCAGGAACTTTCCGGGTACACATATAATAAAGAACAGATTTCGGTTGTTCATACATCGGAAGTAATTGAGACAGCAGAACCGCCGGTTATGGCGATCCGCAGAAAGAAAGACTCATCCATTGTGGTAGGTCTTAAGATGGTGAAGGATAAAGAAGCTGACGCTTTTGTTTCAGCAGGAAGTTCCGGTGCGGTTCTTGCCGGGGGACAGCTTCTGGTTGGACGTATCAAAGGGGTGGAAAGACCACCGCTTGCACCGCTGATCCCGACAGAAAAAGGATTCTCCATTTTGATCGACTGTGGGGCGAATGTAGATGCAAGACCTTCACATCTGGTGCAGTTTGCCAAGATGGGTTCGATCTATATGGAACATATTATGGGAGTCAAGAATCCGAAGGTTGCGATCGTCAATATCGGAGCTGAGGAAGAAAAGGGTAATGCCCTGGTCAAGGAGACTTTTCCTATGCTGAAAGAATGTAAGGATATTAACTTTATCGGAAGCATCGAAGCGAGAGAAATCCCTCACGGACAGGCAGATGTTATCGTCTGTGAAGCATTTACCGGCAACGTGATCCTGAAACTCTATGAAGGAGTAGCATCGGTTCTTGTAAGCAAGATTAAAGGTGGTATGAAGCAGAATCTCCGTGGCATGATCGGTGGACTTCTGATTAAGCCGGTGCTGAAAAAGACTATGAAGGATTTTGACGCAAGTGAGTACGGTGGAGCACCACTGCTTGGACTCACCGGTCTGGTAGTAAAGACACACGGCAGTTCCAAGGCAAAAGAAGTCTGCAATTCAATTTTGCAGTGCGTAACCTTCAAAGAAGAAGGAATCAATGAAAAGATCAAAGAATGTATTCAGGCGGAAGAAAAATCCGCACAGGAATAAGCTCAGAAAGGATTAAGAATTATGGAATTTGAAAAACTGAAAGACATTATTGTTGATGTGATGGGATGTAACCCGGATGAAATTACGATGGACACTACATTTGTAGATGATCTGGGAGCTGATTCGCTTGATATTTTCCAGATTATTATGGGAATTGAAGATGCATTTGATATCGAAATTGAAAATGAAGATGCAGAAAAGATCGCAACAGTAGGTGATGCTGTAGAACAGATCAAGAACGCTGTTAACTAGGGAAAATGATTACAGGGGACATCCCCATTTTTGGGGAGTGTCCTTTTTTAAAATTGGAGGAGCAATCATGAGCAGAAATGTAAAGGAACTGGAAGAAAAAATCGGCTACAATTTCAAGGACAGCCATTTGCTCAGACATGCTGTGACACACAGCTCTTATGTGAATGAAAAGCATATGAAGAAGGCAGACTGTAATGAACGTCTGGAATTCCTTGGAGATGCTGTTCTGGAACTGATTTCAAGCGAATATCTTTTTTTCGAGAACCAGACAATGCCGGAAGGAGAACTGACTAAGTTAAGAGCAAGCATGGTATGCGAGAAGGCACTTGCCTTTTGTGCGCGGGATCTGGAACTTGGAAGTTATCTGCTGCTTGGGAAAGGTGAGGACGCGACCGGTGGAAGATTCAGAGAGTCTATTACCTCGGATGCATTGGAAGCACTGATTGGTGCGATTTATCTGGATGGTGGTTTTGCTAATGCGAAAGAGTTTATTTTAAAATATATTTTAAACGACCTGGAAGGGAAACGGCTCTTTTATGATAGCAAGACTATCCTGCAGGAAATGGTACAGGGCGGTCAGGAAAAAGGAATTGTCTACCAGCTGGTAGGAGAAGAGGGACCGGACCACAATAAATCCTTCCGTGTAGAGGCTGTGATCGGCGGAGAAGCCTTTGGATGTGGTATCGGAAGAACCAAAAAGGCTGCCGAACAGGAAGCGGCTTATCAGGCAATCCTGAAGCTGAAAGAAGGAAAGGTACAGTAGGTGAGGCATGTATTTAAAAAGTATTGAAGTACAGGGATTTAAGTCTTTTGCAAATAAGATTGTCTTTGAATTTCATAACGGGATCACCGGAATCGTCGGACCGAACGGAAGTGGGAAAAGTAACGTGGCGGATGCCGTCCGCTGGGTACTCGGAGAGCAGAAGGTGAAGCAGCTCCGTGGAGGTACGATGCAGGATGTTATTTTTTCCGGTACGGAAAACCGGAAACCCCTCAGCTACGCATCGGTTGCGATCACACTGGATAATTCAGATCACAAACTCCCGGTGGAGTTTGAAGAGGTTAAAGTCACAAGAAAGTTGTACCGTTCGGGGGAAAGTGAATACCTGATCAACGGCAGTGTCTGCAGGCTCAAAGATATCAATGAGATGTTTTATGATACAGGTATCGGAAAAGAAGGATATTCGATCATCGGACAGGGACAGATTGACAAGATCCTGAGCGGTAAGCCGGAAGAGAGACGAGAGCTTTTTGATGAGGCGGCCGGGATTGTCAAATTTAAGCGCCGTAAGGCGTTATCTCTTCGCAAACTGGAAGAAGAGCAGAGCAATCTGGTCCGTGTCAATGATATTTTGGGAGAGTTGGAAAAGCAGTTTGGTCCGCTTCAGAAACAGTCGGAGACAGCGAAGGAATATCTGAAAAAGAGAGAAGAACTGAAGCATTATGACATCAATATGTTCCTGGTGGAGATGAAACGTCTGAAGGGGCAGATCCGGGAAAACGATGAGAAGCTGAAGATTGCGCAGAATGAACTCACTGAAGCCGGTAAAAAGCATGAAGATATGAAGGCACAGTATGAGAAGATCGAGCAGGAAGTAGATGAGATCGACGCCGGAATCGAGCATGCAAAAAGCCAGAGAAATGAGACAACACTTCTGAAGCAGCAGTTGGAAAACCAGATCGAGCTTTTAAAAGAGCAGATCAACAGTGTCCGTATGAATGATGAACACTATGAAAAACGCGCAAACGATATTCAGGCAGAGCTTGCAAACCGTGAAAGGCAGAAATCCGAACTGGAAGAAGAAAAAGCAGAGATCGACAGACATCTTGCAACAGCATCTGAGAGACAAAAGCAGGCAGGAGAGGAGCTGACTGCCCTGCAGAGCCGGATTGCAGAGATGACAGTGGAGATTGAAAAGAATCAGAACGATATCCGTGAGCTTCTGAATAACCGTGCATCCACGAAGGCAAAGCTGCAGCATTATGAAACGACGCTTGAACAGATCAAGGTACGCCGGGCACTGCTTTACAAACGTCTGGTAGAAGCGGAGAGTGATGTACAGAGGCAACAGGAACTTGCCACGCAGTATACGGAAGAACTGAAGGCAGTATCAGGGAAGATCACGGATTCTGTAGAACAGATCAAAAACTATGAAATAGAGATTGCCGGACTGCAAAAAGAGATCGGACAGGCAAATGAGAACCTGCGAAACAGGCAGAATGCTTATCACAGGGAGTACTCTCGTCTGGAGTCTCTGAGGAACCTTACGGAGCGTTACGATGGTTATGGGAACAGTATCCGTCGTGTGATGGAGCAGAAAAGCCGTGAGCCGAAAATCCTGGGGGTTGTGGCTGATCTGATCAAAGTAGATAAAAAATATGAAACTGCGGTGGAAATCGCACTTGGAGGCAGTATCCAGAATATCGTTACTGCAGACGAAGAGACTGCAAAAAAAATGATTGGTTATCTGAAGCAGAACCGGTATGGACGTGCAACTTTCCTTCCATTGACAGCGATTCATGGGGGACAGGGATTTGCCAGGGCAGAAGCCCTTCGCGAGCCGGGTGTGATCGGCACGGCGGACAAGCTGGTAACGGTAGAAGATAAATTTACATCTCTTGCAGAGCATCTTCTTGGAAGAACTCTTGTGGCAGACAACATTGATACCGGGATCCGTCTGGCAAGAAAGTATCGTCAGTCCCTGCGTATCGTTACGCTGGAAGGAGATCTGATCAATCCTGGCGGAGCAATGAGTGGTGGAGCATTTAAGAATTCCAGTAATCTGCTCAGCAGAAGACGTGAGATTGAAGAACTGGAAAAGACGGTTGCGCGTCTGAAAACAGAACTCCAGAAATCGGAAGCAGAAGTTGCGGCCGCAAAGGAGAAGCGGACGGCGCTGTATGCAAAGGTGGAAGAAATCCAGCAGGAGTTGCAGAATGACTATGTGGTTCAAAATACTGCGAAGATGAATCTGGACCAGGTAAAAAGCCGTCAAAATGTGACCAGAGAAAATTCAGAAGGAATTTATGCGGAGCGCAAGAAACTGGAAGAACAGGTTCATGAGATCGAGGAAAACGAAGAATCGATCAAAATGGAGCTGGAGACCAGCCAGCAACTGGAGGACGAGCTGACACGCCAGATGGAAAGCTCACAGAAGTGGCTGGAAAAAGAGCGTGAGGCAGAAGCGGCAGAAGTGCGCAAAAATGAAAATATTCACCTCAGTTTTGCTGCATTGGAGCAGAAAAAAGATTTTATCGAGGAGAATTTTGTCCGTATCCGGGAAGAGATGGGAAAATTCCAGGAAGAGCTTGCCACTTTAAATGCAAGCAAAGGAGAGAATCACGGTGAAATAGAGCAAAAGGAAGCACAGATTACCGAGATTCGGCAGATGATAGAGAATTCAAAGGAATTATTTGAGGAAATCAACAAAGAGATCGAAGAATCGCAGAAAAAGCGGGAAGAACTGAATCAGAAGCATAAGGCATTCCTGAAAAAGCGAGAAGATCTGGCAGCCCATATGGCAGAGCTTGATAAAGAATCCTTCCGGCTTACAAGCAAGAAAGAAGGCTACGAGGAAGCTTTGGAAAAGCAGATCAATTATATGTGGGAAGAGTACGAACTGACGTATAATCATGCACTGGAAATCCGGGATGAGAGTCTGACAGATCCTGCCGAGATGCGAAGGCGGATCCAGGAATTAAAGACGGAGATCCGGAAACTCGGATCGGTGAACGTCAATGCGATCGAAGATTTTAAAAATCTTTCCGAGCGGTATGAATTTATGAAAACGCAGCATGATGATTTGGTAGAGGCAGAAGCAACGCTCAAGAAGATCATTGAAGAGCTGGACGAGGCGATGCGCAAGCAGTTTACTGAGCAGTTTGCAAAGATCAGCCAGGAGTTTAATCAGGTGTTCAAACAACTATTCGGTGGTGGAAAAGGAACTCTGGAACTGATGGATGATGAGGATGTGCTGGAAGCCGGAATTCGGATTATTGCGCAGCCGCCGGGTAAAAAACTTCAGAATATGATGCAGCTTTCCGGTGGAGAAAAGGCGTTGACGGCGATTTCGCTGCTGTTTGCAATCCAGAATCTGAAACCTTCCCCGTTTTGTCTGCTGGATGAGATCGAGGCGGCACTGGATGATTCTAATGTCACGAGATTTGCACAGTATTTGCACAGGCTGACGAAAAATACACAGTTTATCGTCATTACACACCGTCGCGGTACGATGACAGCGGCAGACCGGCTGTATGGGATCACTATGCAGGAAAAAGGGGTATCAACGCTGGTATCTGTGGATCTTCTGGAAGATGAGCTTACAAAGTAGTGGATAGGAGGATATGATGGCAGAAGAAAAAATGGGATTTTTTAAACGTCTGGTAGCAGGACTTAACAAGACGCGCGATAATATCGTGTCTGGAATGGACAGTATTTTTCATGGATTTTCAAAGATAGATGAGGACTTTTATGAGGAACTGGAAGAGGTTCTGATCATGGGAGATCTGGGGGTAAAAGCAACTTACGCGATTCTTGATGATCTTCGTAAAAAAGTAAAAGAACAGCACATCAAAGAGCCGATTGAGTGCAGACAGCTCCTGATCGACAGTATCAAAGAGCAGATGGATGTAGGCGAGACAGCTTATGAATTTGAAAACCAGACTTCTGTTGTTCTGGTGATCGGAGTAAATGGAGTCGGAAAGACGACTACTATCGGAAAACTTGCCGGTAAGATGAGAGGTCAGGGCAAGAAAGTTGTGCTTGCTGCAGCAGATACTTTTCGTGCAGCTGCGGGCGATCAATTAAAGGAATGGGCACATCGTTCGGATGCAGATCTGATCGGCGGACAGGAAGGTGCAGATCCGGCAGCCATCGTTTATGATGCGGTAGCGGCTGCAAAAGCGAGAAAGGCAGATATCCTTCTGGTGGATACAGCCGGAAGACTTCACAATAAAAAGAACCTGATGGAGGAACTGAAGAAGATTAACCGTGTGCTGGAAAGAGAATATCCGGAAGCATACAGGGAAACTTTGGTCGTTCTGGATGCAACGACCGGACAGAATGCACTTTCACAGGCAAAGGAATTCAGTGATGTTGCGGATATTACAGGAATTATCCTGACTAAGATGGATGGAACGGCCAAAGGTGGAATTGCAGTTGCAATTCAGGCAGAGCTTGGAATTCCTGTTAAATATATAGGTGTCGGTGAGACAATCGATGATCTGCAGAAATTCGATTCTGACGAATTTGTACAGGCATTATTTACAACAGAAGAAAAGAAGGAAGAAGGAGAAGAATAATAATATGCTGACATTGGAAAAATTTGAAGAAGCAAGCGAGATCGTAAAACGTGTGACACGTCCGACAAAGCTTATCTACAGTGAGTATCTCAGTAGTCAGACCGGGGGAAAGGTCTATTTGAAACCGGAAAATATGCAGTACACAGGTGCATACAAATTAAGAGGAGCTTATTACAAGATCAGCACACTTTCTGAGGAAGATCGTGCAAAAGGTCTGATCACAGCTTCAGCAGGAAACCATGCGCAGGGTGTGGCATATGCGGCAAAAGCGTTTGGATGTAAGGCGACGATTGTTATGCCAACTGTCACTCCGCTGATCAAGGTAAACCGTACCAAGAGCTATGGCGCCGAGGTTGTTTTACACGGAGATGTCTATGACGATGCCTGTGCAAAGGCCTATGAGCTTGCAGAAGAGTACGGATATACTTTTGTACATCCGTTTGATGATCTGGATGTAGCTACCGGACAGGGAACGATTGCAATGGAAATTGTCCAGGAACTCCCGACCGTTGATTATATCCTTGCACCGATCGGGGGCGGCGGACTGATCACAGGTGTATCTACACTTGCGAAAATGCTGAATCCAAAGATCAAAGTGATTGGTGTGGAACCGGCAGAAGCAGCAAGTATGACTGCTGCAATCGAAGCAGGACATACCGTAACACTTCCAAGTGCCAACACGATCGCAGATGGTACAGCAGTAAAAAAAGTCGGGGAACAGAATCTCCCATACGTCATGGAAAATGTAGACCAGATCGTAACTGTAGAAGACGATGAACTGGTCGGAGCATTCCTTGATATGGTGGAAAACCATAAAATGGTAGTAGAAAACTCCGGTCTTCTTTCCGTTGCAGCTTTAAAACAGCTGGATCTGAAAGGTAAGAAAGTAGTATCTATCTTAAGCGGCGGGAACATGGATGTTATTACCATGTCTTCAGTTGTACAGCACGGACTGATCCAGAGAGACCGTATCTTCTCTGTATCGGTACTTCTTCCGGATAAACCGGGTGAACTGGTAAAAGTGGCACAGACGATTGCAGAAGAGCAGGGAAATGTGATCAAACTGGAACATAATCAGTTTGTAAGTATTAACCGGAATGCGGCTGTGGAGCTTCGTGTGACACTGGAAGCATTTGGAACCGATCATAAGAACCGGATCATTGCGGCATTGGAGGCAGCCGGGTTCAGACCGAAGCTGATCAGTGCGAAGTTATATTAGAATGTTTAAGAGGACAGTCTTATCCCCTGGTGAGGGATGAGGCTGTCTTTTTTTGAAAATAAGGTTGTTAGGTCGGGCTAGAAAAAGAATCTCTTCCAATCCAGGTTGTGCAAACCATTCCGATGAACCTCTGAAGGCGAAAATTATGTCAGCAGAGGCTTCTATAATTTTTGAGTTTCATCTCCATTGCACAAAATAGCCTGCAAATAAAAAGTCAAGGCTAAATTGAAGAACATTGAAAATTTTATACAGGTTGAAAAGTAGGTATCAAAATAAGACCACCACACCAGTGCTGGTCTGAGAATTATAATGATGATTAGGATTCTGGAAGAGATGAAAGATATTCTTTCACTCGTCCGTAATAGATTCTTAGAAACTTGTTGGCACCTGCAGTCATATAGACATAGTAAGGCTTGCCTTGAGCACGTTTCTTGTCTAAGAACTGATAAACAGGATCATCTTGAGGATGTGTTTTAATTAGGACATCCATTACCTGAAATAAAGTCTTTCTAAGATCAGAGGAACCTCGTTTTGAGGTTGGAACACTTTTTTGTTCATAACTTCCAGATTCATTAACACCGGGATCTACACCGGCAAATGCAGTAATAGCACTTTTGTGAGTGAAACGGGAAACATCTCCGATCTCAGCCATCAACTGAGATCCGAGTGAAGTTCCGACACCTTTCATAGCCATAACGACAGGATATTCAGGGAGTTTGGATGCAGTTTCATTCATGAGAGTGCGTAGTGACTCAACAGTTGTAGAGGCACTGTTAAGCTGATCCACAGCCTGCTTAATTATAAGCTTTGTAATGGCATCCTTTGGAAGTACAGGAACAAGTTCCTTTGCTTTTCCATAGATTTCCTCAGCTTTGGATTGGCTGAAGTTGTACTTCTTACGTTTGCACCAGTTTTGATAATGGTCGATAAAGGCATTCAGAGACATTTTACGGACACAGTCCACATGCCAGTATGTAGATGCAAAATCAACCCATTTCTGGCTGCCGTCACTGCGTGCAGGACTGTCAAAGTAAGTATTCACACCAGGATAGGTTTGGTCAAGGATGCCGATAAGATTATTTTTCATAGCCGTCTTGTGCTTCATGTAAAAGCCGAACTGACGGTTCATGGTTTTGAGCTGATTGCGTAATTCATCCATAACATTATACTGTTTAAGATTTTGCCATTTGTCAAGAGCATATCGGGCAATCTTAACAGAATCCGCTTTATCAGATTTCACTTTACGAAGAGAATCATTATCAAAGTCTTTGATAAGTTTTGGGTTAATGGCACTGACGAAAAGATTTGCCTTTGAAAGCTGATGGGCGAGGACTTCATAATAACGTCCTGTGTGCTCCATCACGATTCGGGACTCCCCTTCAACAGAGTTGATGAGTTCTACAAGTGAATGGATATCACTGGCTGTGTGTTTGATTTCGAAAGGTGCGGAAACAATTTCACCGAAAGGTCGCATGATAGCAACCATACTCTTACCTTTTGAAACATCGATACCTACTGCGTTCATAAATTGTCACTCCTTAAGATTATTGCAATGGATAAATACCAGTTTTACTCATTGCCTATTCAATCTACTGTGGTGTGACGCGAATGCACCTATGGCGATTCAACCTGCATAAAACGAACGCTGCGAATGAGGAGCTGGTTATCAGTCTAATTTACGGACGCGAAGTCCAAGATTGGAAGACGATATACCGATTGCTCCATCATTATACAGCTTAAGCAACAAGATGGATAATTCCTTACTGGCTGTAAGGGATATTAACCATAAACATATTGTAGTAGGATTGGAAGAGATTCTTTTTCTCGCCCGGCCAATGAACGGTATTGGTTAAAAGGGCAGGACTGCTTCATAGTGAGGGAGAGGGGATAGAGACTGCAAATGTGATTGGGTGCTTGTTAAAGACGGGAGATATAGATGGAAAAATATGGAAATTTAACCAATTAGCACTTTAATTGAATGAAATACTGGGTTAAAGTCACGAAATGAGGAAAATGGGGTTGACATCGAAGGTATAGTTGTATACAATAATACAAAAATACAGGTCAGGGAGTGACGGTTATGGAAAATAGAAAGGTTTATCTGGATAAGCATACAAATTTATTGCAACTTGAGGAGCATATGTACCCGCTGGTAGACGTGGACACACCGAATGTGTTCCGGAACCTGTTTCATTATGATGAGATTCCGAAGATTGCGTTTAATGATCGTATTGTACCGCACAGTATGCCGGATGAGATTTGGATCACGGATACGACATTCAGGGATGGACAGCAGTCGAGAGCACCCTATTCAACGGATCAGATTGTAACCATTTTCGATTATATGCACAGGCTTGGAGGTTCGCAGGGGAAGATTCGTCAGAGTGAATTTTTCTTATACAGCAAGAAAGACCGTGATGCCGTATATAAATGTATGGAAAGAGGTTATAAGTTCCCGGAGGTCACAAGCTGGATCCGTGCAAATAAAAAGGATTTTGAGCTGGTAAAAGATCTGGGAATGAAGGAAACCGGAATTCTGGTAAGCTGTTCGGATTATCATATTTTTTATAAACTGAAGATGACAAGACGAGAGGCGATGGAACATTATCTGTCAGTTATACGTGAATGTCTGGAGACCGGTGTCAGTCCAAGATGTCATCTGGAAGATATTACCAGATCGGATATTTATGGATTTGTCATTCCATTCTGTCTGGAACTGATGCATCTGATGGAAGAATATCAGATTCCGGTGAAGATCCGTGTCTGTGATACAATGGGATACGGAGTCAACTATCCGGGGGCTGTGATTCCTCGTTCCATTCCGGGTATCATTTACGGACTCAGAGTACATGCAGGTGTACCGAGTGAACTGATCGAATTCCACGGACATAATGATTTTTACAAGGCAGTCAACAATTCAACAACGGCCTGGCTTTATGGAGCATGTGGTGTGAACTGTTCCTTGTTTGGAATCGGTGAACGTACCGGCAATACGCCGCTGGAAGCGATGATTTTTGAATATGCGCAGCTTCGCGGAACGCTGGATGGTATGGATACAACGGTGATTACTGAACTGGCAGAATATTATGAAAAAGAGATTGGATATCAGATTCCGCCGCGTACCCCGTTTGTCGGAAAGAATTTCAATGTAACCCGTGCGGGGATCCATGCAGACGGACTGTTAAAGAACGAAGAAATCTACAATGTGTTTGATACCGGCAAGTTTCTGAACCGTCCACCGCTGGTTGCTGTGTCAAATACTTCCGGTCTTGCAGGCATTGCACACTGGATAAATACATATTATCACCTGAAAAATGAGAAACAGGTAGACAAGAATTCCATTTTAGTTGTAGAATTGAAGAAGTGGGTTGACGCGGAATATGAATCCGGCCGTGTGACCGTACTCACAGATCAGGAACTAATCCGGGAGATTGAGAGAATCTGTGACGAAAAGGGGATTACAATCTAACGAAATTCAGGAGAGAGATAAAATGGAAGAGTATTCATTGAGAAGTCAGGTTTTTCAGACCATCAGAGATGACATTCTGAAAGGTAAGTATGAAGAAAATGACGAACTCAGGGAAGCAACATTGGGGAAGGAACTTGGAGTTAGCCGTACACCGGTAAGAGAGGCACTTAGACAGCTGGAACTGGAGGGACTGGTGAACATCATACCAAATAAAGGAGCTTATGTTACCGGTATTTCCGATAAGGATGTACATGATATTTATATGATTCGTTCCATGCTGGAAGGATTATGCGTCCGTTGGGCAACAGAACATATTACACAGGAGCAGCTGGAAGAACTGGATGAGATCATTCTTTTATCCGAGTATCATATGGATAAAGGACATTCCGATCAGCTGACAGAGCTGGATGGAAGATTCCATCAGATTCTGTATGAGGCATCACAGAGCAGGATTCTGGATCATGTGCTTTCAGATTTTCACAAATATGTACAGCTTGCAAGAAGGACTTCCGTTAAGACAGAAGAGCGTGCGATCAAGTCGATTGGTGAGCATAACGAGATCCTGAATGCCATCAAGGCGAAGGATGCGGAAAAAGCCGGCAATCTGGCAACGATCCATATTATGCATGTTATGGAGAACCTGCATATCGAAGAAAAATAGCCAAAAAGGAGACGAAGTTATGAGTAAAATTCAGATGACGACACCGATTGTTGAGATGGACGGAGATGAGATGACCAGAATTCTCTGGAAGATGATAAAAGATGATCTTCTTCTGCCGTATATCGATCTTAAGACAGATTATTATGATCTTGGATTGGAACACCGCAATGAGACAGATGACCAAGTTACAGTTGATTCGGCTAATGCAACAAAGAAGTACAAAGTAGCAGTCAAATGTGCGACCATTACACCGAATGCGGCAAGAGTAAAAGAATATGAACTCAAAGAGATGTGGAAGAGTCCGAACGGAACAATCCGTGCGATTCTGGATGGAACGGTATTTCGTGCTCCGATCGTGGTAAAAGGAATTGAACCATGTGTAAAGAACTGGAAGAAGCCGATCACGATTGCCCGTCATGCTTATGGGGATGTATATAAAGGAACCGAGATGAAGATTCCGGGACCTGGAAAGGCAGAGCTGGTCTACACGGCACCTGACGGAACAGAGACAAGAGAGCTGATCCATAATTTCGATGGAGCAGGTATTATCCAGGGAATGCACAATATCAATGCATCGATTGAAAGTTTTGCAAGAAGCTGTTTTAGTTATGCACTGGATACAAAGCAGGATCTTTGGTTTGCAACAAAAGATACCATTTCCAAAAAATATGACCATACTTTCAAAGATATCTTCCAGGAGATCTTTGATGCGGAGTATAAGAACCTTTTTGATGAAGCGGGAATTGAATATTTCTACACACTGATCGATGATGCGGTAGCCCGTGTAATGAAGTCAGAGGGTGGTTATATCTGGGCATGTAAGAATTATGACGGGGATGTGATGAGTGATATGGTTTCCTCAGCATTTGGTTCACTTGCCATGATGACATCTGTACTGGTATCACCGGAAGGCTTTTATGAATATGAAGCTGCACATGGAACAGTACAGCGTCATTATTATAAACACCTGAAAGGGGAAGAGACTTCAACAAACTCTGTTGCAACAATTTTTGCATGGACAGGAGCTTTGCGCAAGAGAGGAGAGCTGGATGGGAACCAGGAACTGATGGATTTTGCAGACCGTTTGGAAAAAGCAACGATTGATACGATTGAAGAGGGTTATATGACAAAGGATCTGGCAATGATCACAACTCTTCCGGAGGTACATGTACTGAACAGTGAAGGGTTTATTAAAGCGATTGCAGAAAGATTATAAAAAGAGCAGGGAATGCATGAAGGGTGTATCTCTGACAGGAAAATGGGAAGAACTGGCTTATTCAGCCAGTTCTTCCCATTTTTCATAGAGTTCTTCGAGTTCTGCTTCGTTTGCTGCTTTTTCTTTTGCCAGTTCCTGGCATTTAACAGAATTCGTATAGACTTCTTCCTGCATCATCAGTTCATCGATTTTGCCATTACGTGTTTCTAGAACACCGATACGTTCTTCTGTTTTCTTCAGGTCGTTCTGCCTTTTACGGAGACGTGCTTGTTCTTCTTTCTGCTCCTGCCAGCTTAGTTTGGATTCGGAAACCTGCGCCGGTGCGTCTTCGGAAGCAGCTGTGGAAACAGCCGGGGTCAGAAGATCTTTTTTCTCCAGATAATAATCATAGTTGCCGATATAATTTACAAAGGTATTGCCGGTCAGTTCCAGAATACGGGTGGCAGTCTGGTTGATGAAATAACGGTCGTGGGATACATAAAGTATCGTACCGGTATAATCGTTCAGAGCCCGCTCAAGAATTTCCTTGGAAGTGATGTCCAGATGATTGGTCGGCTCATCGAGGATCAGAAAATTTGCATTGGAGAGCATCAGCTTTGCCAGAGATACACGTCCCCTTTCACCACCACTTAAATCACCGATCAGCTTGAAAACATCATCTCCGGTAAAAAGAAAAGCCGCAAGCATGTTCCGGATCTGTGTGTTGGTAAGTGTCGGATAATCATCGGAAATTTCTTCAAAGATCGTCTTATCCATATGAAGGACGTGGTGTTCCTGATCGTAGTAACCAATCTCCACATTGGCACCCAGTGTAAAGGAACCGCTGTCTGCCTGGATCACATTGTTCAGAATCTTGAGAAGCGTAGTTTTTCCGGTTCCGTTGTCGCCAATGATGGCTATATGTTCCCCACGCTTGATCTCGAAACTGATATCGGTGAAAAGTGTCTGTGGCGGAAAGGCTTTGCTTAATCCTTTGACAGAAAGGACATCATTGCCACTGACACGGGAAGGCTCCAGCTTCAGATGGATGTCAGTGTTGATCTCCATCGGTTTGTCTACAAGCGTCATCTTGTCCAACATTTTTTCCCGACTTTCGGCACGCTTGATGGATTTCTCACGGTTAAATGAACGGAGCTTTTCAATCACGGCTTCTTGATGTTTGATCTCACGCTGCTGATTCAAGTATTCTTTTAATCTGGCTTCTCTGAGCTGTTCTTTTTTGACAGCAAAATCAGAATAATTGCCCATATAAGTATGAAGCTGTCCCTGCTCGACTTCAATCACCTTTGTAACCACACGGTTCAGGAAATAGCGGTCGTGGGATACGATAAGAACAGCACCCGGATAATTCAGAAGATAGGTTTCCAGCCATGCGATGGAGTTCATATCCAGGTGGTTTGTTGGTTCATCCAGAAGCAGGACGTCAGGCTTGGTAAGAAGGAGTTTGCCAAGAGATACACGGGTCTTCTGACCACCGGATAAAGAATCTACGGGTTTAGTAAATTCTTCTTCTGTAAATCCGAGACCTTTTAGAACGCCGGTAAGCTCACTTTTATAAGCGTAACCGTCTGCGTGCTCAAATGCAGAAGTCAGTCTCTGATAAGTGGCAAGACGTGCTTCAAGAGCATCTCCGGAAAGAGACGGAAGCTCTATCTCGATTGTACGGATCTGCTTTTCCATCTCAATGACTTCGGCTTTTGCTGTGCGGACTTCTTCATAAATGGTATTGCCGCTTTCCATCTCCTGATGCTGTGCAAGGTAGCCGAGAGTTTTGCCTTTGGTAAGAACAACCGTCCCTGCATCGGGAGAAAGCTGTCCTACGATCATCTTGAGGATCGTGGATTTGCCGGCTCCGTTAAGACCTACAAGAGCAGCTTTTTCATGGTTCTTTATATGAAAGGATCCGTCTTTTACGATGACCTGATCCCCAAAACTTTTTGACAGATTATGACATGCCAGTATCATTTTTATATCCTCCTGTTAAAGTGGCAATTATGTTACTGCTCACAGTAACATAATTATAGCTGAAATACGACAAAAAACAACTATAAAATTTGACTTTTTCACTAGATTCTTATATAATTAAAAATAATGAGTCAAAAAATAGGAAGGTGGAAGTGAAAGTGGCATCAAGAGAAATATCTCAGGCAGTAATAAGGAGACTTCCGCGGTATTATCGTTATTTAGGGGAACTACTGGAGAGCGGAGTCGAACGGATATCATCCAATGAATTAAGTAAAAGAATGAAAGTAACTGCTTCACAGATCCGTCAGGATCTGAATAATTTTGGTGGATTTGGACAGCAGGGATATGGCTATAATGTAAAGTATCTTTATACAGAGATAGGTAAGATCCTTGGACTGAACGAGAAACATAAATTCGTTATCATTGGAGCAGGAAATCTTGGACAGGCACTGGCGAACTATGCAGCATTTGAAAATCGGGGATTTGTTTTAAAAGGGCTGTTTGACGTAAACCCAAGGCTTGCCGGATTGACGATCCGTGGAGTTGAGATCCGTATGATGGATGAATTGAAGGATTTTGTGAAAGAAAACGATATTGAGATCGGGGTTCTTACGATTCCGAAGACAAAAGCAGTAGAGGTTGCCAATCTCCTGGTAGATAATGGAGTTAAGGCTATCTGGAATTTTGCGCATACAGATCTGAATCTGCCGGATAATATTATTGTTGAGAATGTTCATTTGTCTGAAAGTCTGATGAGATTATCTTATAATATCACCAGATACAATGAAGAACATGAAGGAAAGTAGGCAAAGCAGACCAGAAGGCAGAGGTGCAGGAAAATTTTTTCCTGCACCTTTTTGAAAATTAAATGTATGGGAGACCGGATATGAAAGAAATACTGACAGCAGATCAGATGAGAAGATCGGATCAGAGAATGATACAGAAGATGCAGGTCCCGTCCCTTGTCCTGATGGAACGGGCGGCACTTCAGTGTGTGGCTGCGATGAAAGCAGAAGACATAGATTTGTCGAAAGCATTGGTCGTGTGTGGAAGTGGCAATAACGGTGGTGACGGATTCGCAATTGCAAGGATGCTCGTAGAAGAAGGAAATCATCCAGATGTAGTATTGGTCGGAAATTATGACCATCGTAGTGAAGAAACAAAAATCCAGATGAAAATTCTGGAAAATCTGGGAATATCTGTAGGAAACAGTTTGCCACAGAAAGAATATAGTGTTATTATAGATGCCGTATTCGGTATTGGCCTATCCCGTGAAATAAAAGGCAGATACGCAGAGGTGATTGATCAGATGAATCGGATGACTGCCTGTAAGGTGGCAGTCGACACTCCTTCAGGGATCCGTTCGGATGATGGAAAAGTGCTTGGAACGGCATTTAAAGCAGATCTTACAGTGACCTTTGCGTTTCAGAAGATGGGACAGATCCTATATCCGGGATGTGAGTATACAGGAAAGCTTGTTACAGCGCCGATCGGAATTACCAGACCGGAGTTTTTTGCGGAAGAAGAAATCTGCATGGCACTTGAAAAATCCGATGTGCCGGCAATGCTGCCGCAAAGGAAACCGGATTCTAATAAAGGGACTTATGGAAAGGTTCTGATGATTACCGGAAGCAAAGGAATGTCCGGTGCAGCATATTTAAGTGCCAGGGCAGCATATCTTTCGGGAGCAGGTCTTGTCCGGATTTATACGGAGGAAAGTAACCGGGCAATCTTACAGGAACTTTTACCGGAGGCGGTAATGACGACCTATTCTCTGGATGAGACAGAATCATTTGAAGAACTTCCGGATTTGCTGGAATGGGCGGATGTGCTCTGTATTGGATGCGGACTCGGTATGGGACCGCATTCGGAGGAATTACTGAAAAAGGTGCTTGAGAATAATAAAACCCCGGCTGTTATTGATGCGGACGGACTGAACCTTCTGGCAAAGACCGATGAGTGGGGGATCGAACAGATTCGGATGAATCCTTCCGGATATGTACTTACTCCACATATGAAAGAAATGTCCAGACTGACCGGATACAGCGTACAGGAATTAAAAGACAACAGAAGAGAGCTATTAAGGAAATATACAGAAAAAGTCCATGCTGTCTGTGTACTGAAAGACAGCAGGACACTTGTGAAAGCGCCAGAGGGAAGGCTTATGATCAATACCACCGGTAATGCGGCAATGGCAAAGGCCGGATCGGGAGATGTGCTTGCAGGAATGATCACCGGACTTATGGCACAGCATATGAGACCGGATGATGCCGCTGTGCTTGGCGTTTATCTGCATGGGCTGTGCGGAGATCATGCCAGAAAAGAACTTGGCTCTTACAGTGTGCTTGCGGGTGATCTCTTGAAAATGCTCGGCAGAACACTTAAGGAATTGGAGGATATGACAGAATGAAGAAATACAGCAGACTGCGTGCGGTGATCGATCTGGATGCGGTGATGTATAACATGGAAATGATGCATGCAAATATAGAAAAAGGAACCAAGATGGTCGTGGTCATCAAGACAGATGGTTATGGTCATGGAGCGGTGCCGATTTCAAGAATGCTGGAAGATGTGGACTATGTCTGGGGCTATGCGGTCGCAACTCTGGATGAAGGTGTTGTACTCAGAAAAGCCGGCATTCAGAAGCCGATTCTTTGCCTGGGATGTATTTTCCCGGACCAGCTGGAAGAGATGATCCGTCATGAGATCCGCATGACAACCTACAGCTATGAGCTTGCGAAGCTTGCGGATGAGACCGCATACCGTATGGGGAAGAAGGCATATCTGCACATTAAGATCGATACAGGAATGTCAAGACTTGGCTTTCTGGTAGCGAAAGAAAGTGTAGAGGAGATCCTTAAGATCGGCAGACTTGTTTATACGGATTGCGAAGGAATGTTTACCCATTTTTCCAAGGCAGATGAGACGGATAAGACCACGACACTGGAACAGATCCGTGCTTTTCTGTGGATGAAAGAACATCTTGCAGCAGAAGGTATGGAATTTACTTATTATCACTGTGCAAACAGTGCAAGTATCATTGATATGCCAAAGCTTGGAATGAATCTGGAGAGAGCCGGGATTTCTACCTATGGACTGTATCCGTCAGATGAAGTCAATAAGGAGGCAGTTCCGCTCCGGCCGGCAATGGAGCTGATCGCGCACGTGACTTATGTGAAATGGATTGAAAAGGGTACGGAAGTCAGCTACGGAGGCACCTTTGTTGCCCCGAAAAGGATGCAGATCGCCACGATCCCGACGGGATATGGAGACGGATACCCACGAAGTCTTTCCAACAAAGGATATGTTCTGATCCATGGACAGAAGGCACCGATCCTTGGCAGAGTCTGTATGGATCAGTTTATGGTAGATGTGACCGAAATTCCGGATGTGAAATTTGGTGACAGGGCAACACTGGTCGGCCACGATGGGGATGCTTATCTTTCAATAGATGAGCTTGCCGGTCTGAGCGGCAGATTTAACTATGAATTTATCTGTGATATCAATAAACGTGTTCCGAGGGAATATCTGCGTGACGGAAAAGTTGTAGAGCAGGTCGATTATTTCTAAAATGCGGGGATGCACTTCGAAAGAGATATGAATACAGCAGGAGAAAGCTGGCAATAATGAAAGTATCTTGATAAGCGGAGTGTGAAAGAAGTGCAGATCAGGCGTGGAGATATTTATTATGCGGATTTAAGTCCGGTAGTCGGTTCGGAGCAGGGCGGTGTGCGTCCGGTTCTTGTCATCCAGAATGATGTCGGGAACCGGCACAGTCCGACCGTTATCTGTGCCGCGATCACTTCAAGGATGAATAAAGCGAAGCTGCCGACACATGTGGAAATCGATGCAAAAAGGTACAGAATCGTCAAGGATTCTGTTGTCCTTCTGGAGCAGATTCGGACGATCGATAAACAGAGACTGAAGGATTACGTGTGCCGGGTAGACAAAGAGCTTATGAGAAAAGTCGATGAAGCGCTGTGCGTCAGCCTGATGCTTCATACATAAAAGAGGAGAAGTATGGAAAGCAATGGAAACGGAAGGTAATTTACTTCAGAAAATGAAAAATGTATTTTCTGACAATGAAGATAAAGAGAAAATTGCAGAAGAAATCATTGAAAAAGTACTGGAAGGCTATGAAAAAGGTGTTCTGACAAGACGTGAGATGAAGATGATCACCAACATTTTTGAATATATGGATTCGGATGCAAAAGATATCATGACGCACCGGAAAAATATCGTAGCACTGGATGGAGAGGAATCTCTGGAAAGGGCACTTACCTTTATGCTGGAGGAGAACAAATCCAGATTCCCGGTTTATGAAGAAGATATTGACAACATTGTGGGGATTCTTCATATCCGGGATGCGATGCAGAGCTACTTGGACGGTCCGGCAAGGAAAAAACCGGTGCATGATCTGAAGGATGCCATCCGTCCGGCAGGATTTATCCCGGAAACAAAGGCGATTGACAAACTGTTTCAACAGATGCAGCAGGACAAGAGCCATATGGTGATCGTGCTGGATGAGTATGGACAGACATCAGGGATCGTTACGATGGAAGATATTGTAGAAGAAATCGTTGGAAATATCCAGGATGAGTATGATGAGGAAGAAGAGCTGATCATCAAACAGGCAGATGGTACATATATCGTGGATGGTATGACACAGCTGGAGGATCTGGAAGAGCTTCTGGGAATCAGTTTCAACGAAGAAGATTACGATACGATTAATGGTTATCTGATCGACTGCCTGGACAGAATTCCTTCGGAAGATGAAGAATGTCAGGTGGAATTCGGAGGCTATCTGTTCCATGTATTGTCAGTTGATAATAATACAATACGCAAAGTCCTTGTCAGTAGGACAAAAAAGTGATAAAATAGTACAATTGAGAATAGTAAAAATACTGAAGAGAGGTAAAAAGTAATGTCAGGACATTCAAAATTTGCGAATATCAAGCATAAAAAAGAAAAAAACGACGCAGCAAAAGGAAAAGTATTCACGAAGATCGGTCGTGAAATCGCTGTAGCAGTCAAAGAAGGAGGCGGAGCTGATCCGGCTAACAACAGCAGACTCCGTGATGCGATTGCAAAGGCAAAAGCAAATAATATGCCAAATGACAATATTGACAGAAGTATCAAAAAAGCAGCCGGAGACGGAGATGCTAACAACTACGAACACATCGTATACGAAGGATACGGACCGAACGGAACTGCAATCATCGTTGATGCACTTACTGATAACCGTAACCGTACTGCTTCTAATGTAAGAAGCGCTTTCACAAAGGGAAAAGGAAATATCGGAACCAGTGGATGTGTTTCTTTCATGTTTGATCAGAAAGGACAGATCATTGTCGATAAAGAAGAATGTGAACTGGATGCAGATGATCTGATGATGCAGGCACTGGATGCAGGAGCAGAAGATTTTTCGGAAGAAGAGGACAGCTTTGAAATTCTTACAGATCCGAATGATTTCAGTGAGGTTCGTCTTGCTCTGGAAGAAGCGGGTATTCCGATGGCAAGCGCAGAAGTTACAATGATTCCACAGACATGGGTAACTTTGGACAACGAAGAAGATATCAAGAACATTCAGAAGACGCTTGATCTTCTTGAAGATGATGATGATGTACAGGAAGTATATCATAACTGGGAAGAAGCATAGGATCGATTCCGGGAGGAACCTGAATGAATCAGAGTATACAGGATGGACTGAATGACCTGTTTGACCAGATTATTCCGATTTCCGGAGATTTCAATAAAAAGACTTATGCGGATTCGTTTAAAAATGCATACGAGAAGTATAAGCCACTTTTTACTGAGATTGCACAGGAATGCGAAAATTCGGAAGACAGACAGGAAGAGATTGAAGAGATTGCTGCTGTTCTGCCGGATAGAATGCGGGAAGTACTGGATCAGGAAAGTTCAAAAAGAAAAAAAGAAAATGTACTTATGAAATATAATCTGGGCATGGTTACGTATGTGATCCCGATGTTCCGTTATGGCAGAATGGATGCTTGTGAAGAGATTGTAGACTGCATGATCGAACGCTGGAATGATCATGATCTGGAACTAAAGATCAGTAAATCGGAATTCGAGCAGATCCAGGGAGGCTTCAAATCACGGCTCTGCTATATTACTACAGCCGTATGTGCAAGCCTTGGCAAACCGGATGACTGTTACGAACTGAATCTGATGAGAAGATACAGAGATGAATATCTGGTGAATCAGAAAGGCGGCGAAGAAATTGTTGCCGAGTATTACGATATTGCTCCGACAATCGTAAACCGGATCAACCGGATGGAAAATTCAGAAGATGTATATGCAGATATCTGGAGCCGTTATCTTCACCCATGTGTTTCCATGATCGAATCCGATAATCTGGAGGCATGCCGTAAGCTTTATACGGATATGGTATATAGCCTGCGCAGGAAATATTTATTTTCATAATGTTTAAATCAAAGAGAATGTGCTGAGTCGCATTCTCTTTTGCATATACAGTGAATCAGGTACAGATTTGTGTCGGTACAAGAATCTGCGATTCATTTCTGTGGCGAAAATCCTGCATATTTTCATAAGCATTGTCCATACTAAGCTAAAAAGAACGGAGGAATGCGGCAATGAAAATACAGGAAGAAACGGATGTAAAAGAATACCAGATACGCAAGAAAAAGAGCAGGGAACAGACTGTAGAAAATATGGAAAATAAAGAAAAGGCAGTCAGAGAGACAGAGCCGGAAACCACAAAGGAAGAAGATGAACATGTTAAAGAAATGGGAATGCTTTCGCTTGACCGACGTCGAAATCATCAGATCGAGCTACTCACGATCATCGGCGAAGTAGAAGGGCATGAGACGGTTTCCGGCAGTACAAAGGCAACCAAGTATGAGCACCTGCTTCCAAAGCTGGCACAGATTGAGAACAGTGTTCAGACTGATGGAGTGCTGATTCTCTTAAATACACTGGGCGGAGATGTGGAGGCGGGACTTGCGATTGCGGAAATGATCGCGTCTTTAAGCAAACCGACAGTATCTCTGGTACTTGGAGGGTGTCATTCTATCGGTGGCCCTCTTGCTGTGTCGGCAGATTATTCTTTTATTGTTCCAAGTGGGACGATGATCATTCACCCGGTGCGGACAAGCGGAATGTTCATCGGTGTGGCACAAAGCCTGCGGAATATTGAAAAGACGCAGGACCGGATCACCGGATTCCTTGCAGAGCATTCCGGAAT
Source organism: Coprococcus comes ATCC 27758 (assembly GCF_025149785.1). Taxonomy (GTDB): domain Bacteria; phylum Bacillota; class Clostridia; order Lachnospirales; family Lachnospiraceae; genus Allocoprococcus; species Allocoprococcus comes. Next base: position 1,451,845 of record NZ_CP102277.1, read on the forward strand.
GTCACAGGAGCGGATTGAAGAACTGATGCTGGATTCCACACAGCTTGTCAAAGATGTGGGGACAATGCTGGAAGGAAAACGTGCAGTGGAGGAAGGACTCATTGATGAAGTTGGCGGAATAAGAGATGCATTAAATAAATTGCATGAAATGATTGATGAAAAAATGGAAAATACTGATAAAAATTATGAGATGACATAAGGCGAAGAGGATGCTATAATAAAATAGTATGTACAAGTATACACTTTTGATGACTGATTCCGGATACTATATCTGGGGAGAGAGGAGAAGGAATCGGTCATTTGATTACAAGATAAAGAGTATAAATACAAGGGGGAAGTTTGATGGCTTCAAAGACAACCGGAACAAAGAAAAATGCAAAGCAGAGCACGGCGAAAAAGCGGCAGCCTACGAAGAAGACAAGTGCAAAGTCTGCAAAATCTGCGAAGACAACCAGAAAGAATACCACATCAAAAGCTGTGCCGCAGGAAGAATCATTTCTTGCAACGGAGATTCTGATCTGGGTGACACTTGCGGTAGGGATTCTGCTCACAATCAGCAATTTCGGACTTGCAGGTGCATTTGGAAGAAAGATTGCAGCACTGCAGCAGGGAATGATGGGTTGGATGGCGTATGTATTTCCACTGCTTTTATTTTGTGGAGTCGCGTTTGTGGTTTCCAATAAAGGAAACAGGATCGCATATATTAAGACTGTTGCAGGCGTTGTATTACTGGTTCAGTGCTGTGTGCTCTTTGAACTGATCGATGAAAAAGGCGGATCTGTTGGAAAGGCAATTGCGGTCAGACTGGTGCCGGCAATTGGTAAAGTGGGTACATATGTTGTCGTGATCATTTTAATGGTGATCTGTGTAGTCCTTATCACAGAAAAGTCTATTCTAAAAGGAATGAAGATCGGCGGGGAAAAAGCGTATGACCGTGCCAGAGAGGACATGCAGAAGCGTAAAGAAGAAGCTGAGGAACGCAGGGCAAGACGGGAAGCTATGCGTGTTGATTATCAGGTAAGCGGCGTTTCCTTTAATTCGACAGTTGGAGGAAAAGAGAACGAGGCAGAAAAAGCAGAAGAAAAAGCCGGAAAAGAAGCAAAGGAAAGCACAGAAAAGAAAGCTACCAGACGCAGCCGGAAGGATATGAGCAGCGTGCTTGCCGGTGCAGAAGAAGCGGCTGCAAAGCACATTATGGAACAGACTGGGAAAATTGCACTGGATGATGTAGTGATCAATCGTGCGATGCCCCTTTCCGCTACAGAGCTGATCCCGGATCCGGAACCGGTTCCCCTTGAGCCGGTGAAAGAAAAACTCCCGAAGTTCTTAAAAGGAGCGATGCAGGAAGCAGAAAAAAAGACGGAGTCCGGTAAAGATATACAGACAGATGTGGCTGAAGAAAATTTATCAGCGGTGCAGACAGAAGACGGAATAAAAAGACAGGTCTCCGGAAATTCAAAAGTTAAGGCAGATATCCCAAAAGAGGTGGCTGCTGTTGCAGATACGATTGCAAAAAGTGAGAAACCGGTCAGGGAATACCGCTTTCCACCTCTTAGTCTGTTGAAGCATGGAAGTAAAACCTCCGGAGATTCGGATGCGCATCTGCGGGAGACAGCAGCAAAGCTCCAGAAGACACTTCAAACCTTCGGTGTGAATGTTACAATCACTAATATCAGCTGCGGACCTTCTGTCACACGCTATGAGTTACAGCCTGAGATGGGGGTGAAAGTCAGCAAGATCGTAGGACTTGCGGATGACATCAAGCTGAACCTGGCGGCGGCTGATATCCGTATTGAGGCACCGATCCCGGGAAAAGCAGCGGTCGGCATTGAAGTTCCGAATAAGGAAAATACTGCAGTTATGCTGCGTGATCTTCTGGAATCAGATGAATTTAAGAAAAGTAGATCACGGATCGCATTTGCGACAGGTCGTGACATTTCAGGTAAAGTGGTGGTATCAGATATCGCAAAGATGCCGCATCTGCTTGTCGCAGGAGCTACCGGATCCGGTAAATCTGTCTGTATCAATACGATCATTATGAGTATTATCTACAAAGCAAAACCGGAGGATGTGAAGCTGATCATGGTAGATCCAAAGGTGGTGGAATTAAGTGTATATAATGGAATTCCACATCTGATGATCCCGGTTGTAACGGATCCGAAGAAGGCAGCAGGAGCTTTGAACTGGGCGGTTGCGGAAATGAACAGACGTTATCAGCTTTTTGCCGAGTATAATGTCCGTGATCTGAAAGGTTACAATGATAAAGTCGAGAACATTAAAGATATTGATGATCCGAATAAAGCACAGAAACTTCCACAGATTGTAATCATCGTAGACGAACTTGCAGACCTGATGATGGTTGCACCTGGAGAAGTAGAAGAGGCAATCTGCCGTCTGGCACAGCTTGCGCGTGCGGCAGGACTTCATCTGGTTCTTGCAACGCAGAGACCATCGGTTAATGTCATTACCGGTCTGATTAAGGCGAATATGCCATCAAGAATAGCATTTTCTGTATCATCCGGTGTGGATTCCCGTACCATCATTGATATGAATGGCGCGGAGAAGCTGCTTGGAAAAGGCGATATGTTGTTCTATCCGGCTGGCTATCAGAAGCCGGTACGTGTTCAGGGGGCTTTTGTTTCTGATAAAGAAGTCCAGGCAGTGGTTGATTTCTTAAAAGAGAACAGCGGAGGCGCAGCCTACAGTGAAGAGATCCAGAAGCAGGTGAATAGTAATCAGAATGTATCTGTGGGAGGAACATCTTCCGAGGACGACAAAGATGTCTACTTTGTAGATGCAGGAAAGTTTATCATTGAAAAAGACAAAGCATCGATCGGAATGCTCCAACGGGTGTTTAAGATTGGGTTTAACCGTGCGGCGCGGATTATGGATCAGCTTGCCGAGGCGGGAGTCGTAGGAGAAGAAGAAGGTACCAAACCAAGAAAAGTACTGATGTCTATGGAACAGTTTGAGCAATACATAGAAGAATCAGTTTAAGAAACGTAGAAGAAAAAAGGGAGGATATAATTATGAAAACAGACATTCAGATCGCACAGGAGGCAGAGATGCTCCATATTCGCGAGGTTGCAGCAAAGGTTGGAATTGAAGAGGAAGACCTTGAGTTTTACGGCAAGTATAAGGCAAAATTATCGGATGAACTGATGGAAAGAGTAAAAGACAGACCAGATGGAAAGCTGGTACTTGTTACTGCAATCAATCCGACTCCGGCGGGAGAGGGGAAGACGACGATTACCGTTGGACTTGGAGAGGCAATGGCAAAGCTCGGTAAAAAAGCTCTGATCGCTCTGCGCGAGCCATCGCTCGGACCTTGCTTTGGAATTAAAGGTGGTGCTGCCGGTGGCGGTTATGCACAGGTTGTACCGATGGAAGATCTGAATCTTCATTTTACCGGAGATTTTCATGCGATCACATCGGCAAATAACCTGCTTGCAGCTCTTCTTGACAACCATATCCAGCAAGGAAATGCTCTTGGAATCGATCCGAGACAGGTTGTGTGGAAACGGTGTGTAGATATGAATGACCGTGTACTGCGTAATGTAGTAGTTGGTCTTGGAAATAAAATGGACGGAATGGTAAGAGAGGATCATTTTGTGATCACGGTTGCGTCCGAAATTATGGCAATTTTATGTCTGGCAGACGATCTGGAAGATCTGAAAAAACGTCTTGACAGAATCATTGTTGCCTATACATTTTCCGGAGAACCGGTTACAGCTGACCAGCTTCATGCAACCGGTGCAATGACAGCACTGTTAAAGGATGCGATCAAGCCGAATATTATCCAGACTCTGGAACATACACCGGCACTGGTACACGGTGGTCCGTTCGCAAATATTGCACATGGCTGCAACAGTGTACGTGCAACCAAGATGGCGCTTAAGCTGAGTGATATCACGATCACAGAAGCGGGATTCGGTGCGGATCTGGGTGCAGAGAAGTTTATGGATATCAAGTGCCGTATGGCGGGACTGAAACCGGACGCAGTAGTTCTGGTTGCAACGGTACGTGCATTAAAATACAATGGTGGCGTGCCAAAAGACGAACTGAACAAAGAAAATCTGGATGCTCTTGCAAAAGGAATTGTAAATCTTGAAAAGCATATTGAGAACCTGCAGAAATTCGGCGTTCCAGTTGTGGTTACCTTGAATTCATTTGTCAGTGATACTGAAGCAGAATACGAATTTATCCGTAAGTTCTGCGAAGACAGAGGCTGCGAATTTGCCCTTGCAGAAGTATGGGGTAAAGGCGGAGACGGCGGAAAAGAGCTGGCAGAGAAAGTATTACAGACTCTGGAGACAAAAGAAAGCCATTATCATCCGATTTACAGTGATGAGTTATCAATTGCAGAGAAGATCGAGACAATCTGCAAAGAGATTTACGGAGCAAAGAGTGTTGTATATGAACCTGCTGCAAAGAAACAGCTTGCACGAATTGAATCAATGGGCTTTGGCAAGTTCCCGGTATGTATGGCAAAGAACCAGTATTCTCTGTCCGATGATGCGAAGCTTCTTGGACGTCCGGAGAACTTTGATATCCATATCCGTGAAGTCTATGTAAATGCAGGAGCAGGATTTGTTGTTGCTCTTACCGGAGCAATCATGACCATGCCGGGTCTTCCGAAAGTACCTGCAGCAAATGGAATTGATGTAGAAGACGGTAAAATTACCGGATTGTTCTAAAAGAAGTATGATACCAGAAGGAGACGAAAGACAATGAAATGTATGCACTGTGGAGCAGATTTGCCTGAAGATCAGTTGATCTGTCCTAGATGCGGCAGGGAAATACAGATCGTGCCTGATTATAACCCACTTGATGATATGCTGACTGCTCAGTTAAAAGGAGGCATTACACAGACAATGTCGCTTCATCTGGGTAAGCAGGAAAAGCAAGATGTCAGCTATTCTGGTGCGGCAAATCCGGTATATGAAAGACGGGAAAGTGTTGGAGGAGAGACCAGGTGTGTGGGAAATTCGGGAAGTGTTGGTCGTCGCCAGCAGGAAACTGTGACCAGGCGTGGAAGAGATGCGGTGGTCAGACGCAGTGATGTCAGACCGGCTACCGGACGTGTGGGTCAAAGAGAAGATGCGCGGGAACAGACGAGAAGAGCGTATGAAGAAGAACGCAGATTGCGGCGTATGCGGGCAGAAAAGAGAAAAGAGCGCGCCAGAAAAAAACGCCGGAAAATGCTGCTTATGCTATTGGCGGGGTGTATTGTTCTGGCAGGACTCATTTTCTTGTTTTATCAAAATTCATATACCGGAAAAGTAAAGAAAGGATACCGGCTTCTGGCAGCTTCCGAATATGAGAACGCACTCACTGTATTTGAAAAAGCAGCTTCTGGAAGTCCGAAGAAAGCAGAAGCTTATACAGGGATTTCAAAGGTTTATATTGCCAAGGATGATCTGGATCAGGCAGAAGAAGTTTTTACAGATGAGATTGCAAAGCAGTCCGGAAATGCAGAAATTTATCGTGCAGCGGTAGAATTTTATATTGATACCAAACAGGAAGAAAAGGTATCACCGCTTCTGAATGCATGTACCAGTGATACGGTTCTTGAAGTACTGAAGGATTATGTGTCAGGTGAACCGGAGTTTAGTCTGGATGAGGCAGAGACATATGATGAAGTGCAGGCACTGGAACTGACCGGAAAAGGAAAAGCGATCTACTATACGACAGACGGTTCAGAGCCGACAACTTCAAGTACGAAATATACGGAACCGATCAAGATTGGTGAAGGTGAGACGACGGTGAAAGCAATTTCTGTTAATAAGAAAGGGATTCCAAGCCTGACAGAAAGTAAAACTTATAAAGTTGAGTTCCCGATTGCAGATGCGCCGGCGGTGACTCCATCGACCGGGCAGTATAACCATGTCCAATCAATCAGTGTGGTTGTACCGGATAAGTATACGGCATATTACACGACGGATGGATCAGATCCGGATCCGGAAAATAATTCTGCGACGCAGGAGTATACCGGGCCGATCGTAATGCCGGCGGGAAGTACGATTTTCAGCTTTGTTCTGCAGGACCAAAAAGGCAGATTAAGTGATGTCACAAGAAGAAATTATGAACTGAATACAGATTAAAACCCGATTATAAGAAGAGAGTATGCCAAGCCGTCTGCTTGTCAGAGCATGACTGATAAAGCGTACTCTTTTTCGATTACTTTCATTTTTGAAAAATTTGCGTAAAATATGTGAAATATATCACAAATCAATTATTTTATGAATAGGGTAGAAATAATATGGTTTATTAAAAATGTATAATTGTATGGAAATAAGTACAATTTATTTGTGGTAAAATGTTGCAAAAAGCATAGAATTGAGATACAATATGATTGTCAAAAAGATAACATACTTTAAGGGCAAAGGAGTGTTTGAAATGAGCAGATTTACATTACCAAGAGATATTTACCATGGAAAAGGATGTCTTGAAGAACTGAAGAACCTGAAAGGAAAAAAAGCAATCCTGGTTGTCGGAGGAGGCTCCATGAAGCGTCAGGGATTCCTCGACAGAGCTGAGAACTATCTGAAAGAAGCAGGAATGGAAGTAAAGCTTTTTGAAGGTGTTGAGCCAGATCCATCTGTTGAGACCGTTATGAAAGGTGCAGCAGTTATGCAGGAGTTCCAGCCGGACTGGATCGTAGCTATGGGTGGCGGATCACCGATTGATGCTGCAAAAGCAATGTGGGCATTCTATGAATATCCGGATGTTACATTTGAAGATCTCTGTATTCCGTTCAACTTCCCGGAACTGAGAACAAAAGCAAAATTTGCTGCAATTCCGTCAACATCAGGAACAGCAACAGAAGTAACAGCATTCTCCGTTATTACCAACTATCAGACCGGAGTAAAATACCCACTTGCCGATTTTAATATTACACCGGACGTTGCAATTGTAGATCCGGATCTTGTCATGGGTCTCCCAGTAAAGCAGGTTGCTTACACAGGTATGGATGCACTGACACATGCGATCGAAGCTTATGTATCTACCTTGAACTGTCCATTTACAGATCCGCTTGCACTGCAGGCAATCGAGATGGTTCTGGATTACCTTCCGGCATCTTACAAATGTGATATGGTAGCAAGAGAGCAGATGCATTATGCACAGTGTCTTGCAGGAATGGCATTCTCCAATGCACTTCTTGGAATCGTACATTCTATGGCACATAAGACAGGTGCGGCATTTTCAACCGGACACATTCCGCACGGATGCGCAAATGCAATTTACCTTCCATATGTAATTAAGTATAATGCAAAAGATCCGGTCGCTGCAAAACGTTATGCAGAAATCGCACGCAGAATGGGACTTCCGGGTACATCTGAGAAAGCGCTGATCAACAGCCTGTGTGCAAAGATCGATGCATTTAATGTAGAACTGAATATTCCGAAGACACTGAAAGATTTCGGTATTGACGAAGCAGAATTCAAAGAAAAAATTGCAAAGATTTCAGAACTTGCAGTTGGTGATGCATGTACAGGATCCAACCCACGTCCGATCGATCCGGCAGCTATGGAAAAACTTTTCAACTGTACATATTATGGAACAGAAGTAGATTTCTAAAAAAGAGAATACAGTTCTTACAGAGACAGACGGCCTCGATACTGACCGTCTGTCTCATTTTATATCCGGTCAGCAGGTACAAATTCGTGCCGGCACAAGATTTAATACGGTTGAAAAATTTGGTAACCGGAAGAATTTTGGCAGATTTATAGAAGAAATATTAGTACTTATAGATAAAAAAGATAGTTATATTTATGACATAAATAATTTTTTAACAAATTAAAAAGAAATACTTGCTATTTACTTTGCAATAATTTATCATAAAGAGAGTAAATATTTTAGGAGGCAATGCAATGTACAAGATAAGAAAAGCTGAAAAACTGGCTGATAAGATTTATCTTATGGATGTAGAAGCACCACGTGTGGCAAAGCACTGTGAGCCAGGACAGTTCGTAATTGTCAAGATGGATGACAAGGGGGAAAGAATTCCGCTGACAATCTGCGATTATGACAGAGAAGAAGGAACAATTACCATCGTATTCCAGACAGTAGGAGCATCTACTGAGAAGATGGCACAATTAAAAGCAGGAGACTTTTTCAGAGATTTCACAGGACCGCTCGGATGCCCATCTGAATTGATTTCAGAGGATATTGAGAGTCTGAAGAATAAAAAGATCTTATTTGTAGCCGGCGGTGTTGGTGCAGCCCCTGTATACCCGCAGGTTAAATGGATGCACGCACATGGGATCGATGTAGATGTTATCGTTGGTTCTAAGACAAAAGATATGCTGATTCTCGAAAAAGAGATGGAAGCAGTTGCAGGAAATTATTACCCATGTACAGATGACGGTACATACGGACATGCAGGTATGGTAACAACAAAGATCGAAGCACTTGTTGCAGAAGGTAACAAGTATGATGTCTGTGTTGCAATCGGTCCGATGATCATGATGAAATTCGTATGTCTGCTCACAAAGAAACTCGAAATTCCGACTATCGTCAGCATGAACCCGATCATGGTAGACGGAACAGGTATGTGTGGCGCATGCCGTCTCCATGTAGGTGATGAAATCAAATTTGCATGTGTAGACGGACCGGAATTTGACGGACATCTCGTTAACTTTGATGAAGCAATGAAGAGACAGCAGATGTATAAGACTCAGGAAGGCAGAGCTATGCTGAAATTACAGGAAGGTGACACACATCACGGTGGATGCGGTCATTGCGGAGGTGACGAATAATGGCAGACGTATTAAAGAAAGTACCTGTAAGAGAACAGGATCCGAAGGTACGTGCAACAAATTTTGAAGAAGTATGTTATGGATATAATCAGGAAGAGGCAATGGAAGAAGCAAGCCGTTGCATCAACTGTAAGAATGCTAAATGTATTCAGGGATGCCCGGTAGGAATCAATATTCCTGCATTCGTTCATGAAGTAAAAGAAGGCAATATCGAAGAAGCATATAAGATTATCGGACAGTCTTCTGCACTTCCTGCTGTTTGTGGACGTGTATGTCCTCAGGAATCACAGTGCGAAGGAAAATGTATCCGTGGTATCAAAGGAGAATCTATTTCTATCGGTAAGCTGGAAAGATTCGTTGCTGATTACGCTCTGGAGCATGACATCAAACCGGTTGGAGCTGACAAGAAGAACGGACACAAAGTTGCCGTTATCGGTTCAGGCCCTGCAGGACTTACCTGTGCAGGCGACCTTGCAAAGCTTGGCTATGATGTAACTGTATTTGAAGCACTTCATGAACTCGGTGGAGTACTTGTATATGGTATTCCGGAATTCCGTCTTCCAAAACAGAAAGTCGTTGCAAAAGAGATCGCAAAAGTAAAAGAGCTTGGTGTTCACTTTGAGACAAACGTTGTAATCGGTAAATCTACTACAATTGATATGTTGATTGAAGACGAAGGATTCGAAGCAGTATTTATCGGATCAGGAGCAGGACTTCCAAAATTCATGGGAATCCCGGGAGAAAATGCCAACGGTGTATTTTCTGCAAATGAATACCTGACAAGAAGTAACCTTATGAAAGCGTTTGATGATTCTTATGATACACCGATCGCAGCTGGTAAGAAAGTTGCAGTTGTTGGTGGTGGTAACGTAGCAATGGATGCTGCAAGAACAGCACTTCGTCTTGGAGCAGAAGTTCATATCGTATATCGTCGTAGCGAAGAAGAGCTTCCGGCCCGTGTAGAAGAAGTTCATCACGCAAAAGAAGAAGGTGTACAGTTCGACCTACTGACAAACCCGGTAGAAGTCCTTGAAGAAGATGGATGGGTAAAAGGAATCAAATGTGTTCGTATGGAACTTGGTGAACCGGACGCATCAGGAAGAAGACGTCCTGTACCGGTTGAAGGTTCTGAATTCGTGATCGATGTTGATACAGTTATCATGTCACTCGGAACATCACCGAACCCGCTGATTTCTTCTACAACAGAAGGACTGGAAGTTAACAAGTGGAAATGTATCGTTGCAGACGAAGAACACGGAAAGACTTCTAAAGAAGGCGTATACGCAGGTGGAGATGCCGTAACAGGTGCAGCTACAGTAATCCTTGCTATGGGAGCCGGAAAAGCTGGTGCAAGAGGTATCGACGAGTATCTTTCAAATAAATAAGGATTATGACCGCAGTTTCCTTTGATAGGGACTGCGGTTTTTGTATAGGTTGTGTAGACCACTTTGAAAAAAATAATCGTTCCAATTCAAGTTGTGCAAAGGGGAGAAAACTGGCGGTTATAAAGGGCGGAGAAATAGACGCTGGTTTGTGTGTTTTGGCTGATTTTAAAGGAGGTTTGGAGATTAGGGTTTCTGGACAAGAAGAGTTAAAAATGGTACAATAAAAAAAGTATTATTTTGTGAAAGAGGGTTATTATGAAGTATAAATATATCTTATTTGACTTGGATGGGACGATTACGGAATCGGGACCGGGGATCATGAATTCGGTGGAGTATGCGCTGAATAAAATGAACCGGGAGGTTGGTGAGCGGGATACTTTAAAGAAATTTATCGGACCGCCGTTGACGGAATCAATGGAGAAATATTATGGGATGTCTGAGGAAGAGGCACTGCTTGGAGTAAAGTATTACCGGGAATATTATGCGGTGAAAGGCATTTTTGAGAATTCGGTGTATGAAGGGCTTGCGGAGACACTGGAATCCTTGGAGAATGAAGGATATATACTTGCAGTGGCAACATCCAAGCCGGAAGAGTATGCAAAAAGGATTGCAGACAAATTTGACTTTGCAAAATATTTTGCAGGGATTTACGGGGCTACGATGGATGGATCACTGATCCGGAAGGCAGATGTGATCCGGTATGCGTTGGATAACCTGGGCGTAGAAAGGGAGAATTACGATCAGGTCGTTATGGTCGGTGACAGAAATAATGATATCTACGGTGCAAAGGAGAATGGGATCCAGGTGATCGGTGTCCTGTATGGATACGGAGATCTTGCGGAGCTTCAAAGTGCCGGTGCAGATTACATTGCAAAGATGCCGGAAGAGATTGCACAAATCATCGGAAGATGTAATCATGAGAGGGTTTGAATATGAGTAACAGCGACGCAATGAACAGTGAGATTCGGTTTCTGGAAGAGGTTGAAGAGAAACTGAAGACACGCATTACCGAGATCAACGCATCGTTTCTTGAAGGAGAAAAACAGATTGAGAGCATGCATGATTATTATTGGGAAAACTATACGGAAATGGATGAGTATGGTTATGAAAATTATGATAATCAGCAGGCACTTCTCGGAGAAGTTAATGCGAACAATGAGCGTCTGATGAAAAAACAGCGCCTTAAGAAAATGATCGACTCCCCATATTTCGGAAGAGTGGATTTTCTCTTTGAGGGGGAAGAAGAAAGCGAAAGTTTTTACATCGGAATCGGCAATTTTGCGCCTAAGGCAGGAATGACGCCACTGATCTACGACTGGAGGGCGCCAGTGAGCGGTCTTTTTTATGATTATGACAGAGGACAGGCTTCTTATGAAGCACCGGGAGGAACCATTGAAGGGGAGATTACTTCCAAATGGCAGTATAAGATCAAGAAAGGAAAGATGGTTTATGCATTTGAAAGTGACACCAAGATTGATGATGAGATCCTGAAACAGGAGCTTGGAAGTAACGGGGATGTACAACTGAAGAATATTGTCCGTACTATCCAGAAAGAACAGAATGAGATCATTCGGAATGTAAAGGACAAAGTTCTGGTCATTCAGGGAGCCGCAGGAAGTGGGAAAACCTCCGTTGCACTGCACCGGATTGCATATCTTTTGTATCACGACAGGAAAAATTTAAAAGCATCGGATATCTTGATCCTTTCACCGAACAGCGTATTTGCGGATTATATTTCCCACATTCTGCCAGAGCTTGGAGAAGAAAATATCCAGGAGATGAGTTTTGATCTGTTTGCGTACAGAGAATTGAAAGGAATCGTATCGGACTGTGAGGACCGTTATGATTATCTGGAGAAGCTGATCCATTTTCCGGAGATGGGAATCCGGGAGAGCTATTTGAAGAAGCAGTCTGCCGGATTTGTCGGAGAGATGGAAGGCTTTCTGGCAGTTCTGGAAGATCAGCTGATGGATTTTAAGCCGGTTAAGATCCGTACTCTGGAAAAAACCGAAGAGGAGCTGATCCATCTGTTCTATTTCAAATTTCAGGATATTCCGATCCTTACAAGAATGGATGCGGTGATGGAATATCTGGTGGATGAATACGAGACATTGTATAACCGGAATCTTCCGGAAGATGAGGTAGAAGAGATCCGGGAGAAATTCAACCGGATGTATGTCACCCGTGATATTTACAAAATATATAACTGGTTTTTGGAGGACAGTGGGTATGAGACACTGGCAAAAATTCCGTATGAGAACAGAAAACTCCAGTATGAAGACGTATTTCCGGTACTTTATCTCAAATACCGGATGCTTGGAGGAACCAGACATAAGCATATCAAGCATCTGGTGATCGACGAGATGCAGGATTATTCATATTTGCAGTACGTGGTACTGTCCCGGCTGTTTTCCTGCCGGATGACGATCCTTGGTGATCGGGCGCAGACATTGGACAGTCAGATGCAGGATGTACTGACATTCCTGCCGAAGATTTTCGGACGTACGATCCGCAAGATCATCATGAATAAAAGTTACCGGAATACCATTGAAATCGCAGAGTATGCAGCGAAATTTACCGGGGAAAAGGATCTGGAATATCTGGAGCGTCATGGCAAACCAGTGACCGAAAAGACATTTGATTCGGATGAGGAACTGTTAAATGAACTTATCCGGGAGGCAGATGCCGGAATGGATAAATATGAGACCGCCGCAGTTCTGACGGAGACGATGGACGAGGCGTATACAATGACCAGGATGCTTTCAAACCGTGGACTTCCGGTAAACTGTATTGACCGGGACAGCAGTACCTTTGAAAAAGGCGTGACAGTAACGACTTTCTATATGGCAAAGGGACTGGAATTTGATCAGGTATTCGGCGTGTTCCCGAAGAGAGAAAATCCGATGACCGGGCAGGCAAAATACATCTGTGCAACAAGAGCACTGCATGAGCTTTATATGTATGAAAGGGCATAACTGTACAGACTGATACAGCGAAAGAGAGGAAAGAACAGGATGAAGATAACCGTACTGACGGTTGGAAAAATAAAAGAAAAGTATCTGCGGGATGCGATCGCGGAATATACGAAGAGACTGAGCCGCTACTGCAAGCTGGAGATCATTGAGGTGGCGGATGAAAAGACACCGGACAATGCCAGTGAAAATGCAGAGGAAATGATCCGGCAAAAAGAGGCCGAACGTCTTTTGAAATATATCCGTGAGGATGCATATCTTATTACACTGGAGATAGGCGGAAAGCAGCTGACCTCCGAAGAATTTTCAGAGAAAATTGAAAAACTTGGCATTCAGGGAACCAGTCACATTATTTTTGTGATTGGCGGATCCATAGGGATCGGGAAGGCAGTTCTGGAAAAATCGGATTATGCACTTAGTTTTTCAAAAATGACATTTCCGCACCAACTGATGCGTGTAATCCTGCTAGAGCAAATTTACCGTGGATACCGGATCATGTCGGGAGAACCCTATCACAAATAGAAAAGAGGTCATTAACAGTTAAAGATAAATTATAAAATCATATAAGTAGATATGGAAAACTTCATCCGCATCATACTACAGTAAGTGGCTATAGATATTATTCTGATGAGCAACTCAACCAGGTAATAAATGTAAAGCCTAAAAATCGCATTACAATTGGATATTGTCGCGTTTCCAGCCATAAACAAAAAGATGATTTGGAACGACAGATTGATAATGTTAAGACATATCTTTTGGCAAAAGGACAGCCGTTTGAGATAATAAGCGATGTCGGTTCTGGGATTAATTATAAGAAAAAAGGACTTCAGGAATTGATTAGACGAATCTCTCAAAATCAAGTTGAAAAGGTTGTTGTTTTATATAAAGACAGGCTATTGCGATTTGGTTTTGAGTTGATAGAATATATCGCTTCACTTTATAATTGTGAGATTGAGATTATTGATAATACTGAAAAATCTGAACAGCAGGAACTTGTTGAAGATCTGGTTCAAATAATCACAGTATTCAGCTGCAAATTACAAGGAAAACGAGCGAACAAAGCTAAGAAACTTATCCGGGAATTGATACAGGAGGAAACAGATGGTAAAAGCCATAAAAGTAATGCTGATACCAAACAACGTACAGAAAACTAAGATGTTTCAGTACGCAGGTGCTTCAAGATTTGCTTATAACTGGGCTTTGGCCAGGGAAAAAGAAAATTATGAAAAAGGTGGCAAATTCATTTCAGATTCAGAACTCAGAAAAGAATTTACAAAGCTCAGACATTCTGATGAATACGCATGGCTGCTGAATATTTCAAATAATGTAACCAAACAGGCAATCAAAGATGCCTGTACTGCGTATAAGAACTTTTTCAAGGGTTTGCAAAAATTCCCAAGATTCAAGTCTAAAAAGAGATCAATGCCGAAGTTCTATCAGGACAATGTTAAGATACAATTCAGTAATACCCACGTTAAGTTTGAAGGCTTTTCTTCCAGCAGGAAAGCAAATAAGCAGAAAATGAATTGGGTAAGACTTGCAGAACATGGACGTATTCCAACAGATGTTAAATATATGAATCCGAGAATATCCTTTGACGGATTGAACTGGTGGATCAGTGTATGTGTGGAATTTCCTGATTGCAAGGAAACACTTAATGATGATGGAGTTGGTATAGACTTAGGAATCAAAGATTTGGCTGTCTGCTCTGATGCTGTTAAATATAAGAACATTAATAAGAGTCAGAAAGTAAAGAAACTAGAAAAACAGAAACGCAGATTACAGCGTAGTATCTCTCGTTCTTACGAGAAGAATAAGAAAGGGGAAAGTTACTGCAAAACCAATAATGTAATCAAAAAGGAAAAACTTTTATTAAAACGAAATCACAGATTAACAAACATCCGTAAAAACTATTTGAATCAGACCATATCTGAGATCGTAAATCGAAAACCAAGATTTATCTGTATTGAAGATCTGAATGTCAGCGGAATGATGAAAAATAGACATTTATCCAAAGCAGTTCAGGAACAAGGATTTTTTTGGTTTAGAAAACAGCTTGAATACAAATGCAGTGATAAAGGGATCCAGCTTATTGTGGCTGATCGGTTTTATCCATCATCAAAGCTTTGCAGCTGTTGTGGAAATATCAAAAAAGATTTGAAATTATCTGACAGGGAATATAGATGTGAGTGTGGGAATATAATTGACAGAGATTTCCAGGCATCAATAAATCTTAAGGGTTATGGAGAACGATTTGCAAGCTGACACTGAAACGTTAATGCAAATATGTACGGATACGTTAGTCCGGAATTTACGCCTATGGAGAGTACAAGAACTTGTGAGTAGATAGATATTTATATCATCAAAAGCATACTCGTTGAAGTAGGAATGAAACATAGAAGTTTGTAACTTTTTATAAATTTTCAGTAACGGCTGATTCATATGAAGATGGTAGTATTAGTAGAAAACAGTTCCAGATGCAGACTTTGTGCAGAACATGGACTGTCGGTTTATATCGAATATGAGGGAAAGACGTACCTTCTGGATACTGGCGCAACAGCGCTCTTTGCAGAAAATGCAAAGGAGCTGGGGATTGATCTTTCGAAAGTAGATACGGCGTTTTTATCCCATGCACATTATGACCACAGTGGCGGTTTCGAGGAGTTTTTTAAGGAGAATGACAAAGCAGCGGTCTATATGCAGGAGACGTCTGCTGAGAACTGTTTTTACCGGACAGAAGGAAAAGATAAATATATTGGAATTCCGCAGCATCTTCTGGAAAATTATAAAGAGCGGTTCCGTCCGTTAAATGCAGTCTGTGAAGTTGAAAAAGGCGTCTGGGTCGTACCGCATTTTACCGGCGGTCTGGATGAGATGGGACGCAGGGCGCACATGTACCGGAAAATCGGTGAAGAGTTTATTGCAGATGATTTTGCACATGAGCAGAGTGTGGTTTTTGAGACGGGAAAAGGACTGGTGATATTTAATAGCTGTTCCCATGGGGGAATTGTCAATATTGTGCGAGAAGTGCAGATGGCACTCGGCGGGCAAAAGGTCTATGCGGTTGTCGGTGGATTTCATATGATGAAGCTTTCGGGCATGGATACACTTGCCATACCAGAGGAAGAGGTTGTGGAAACTGCGCAGGAATTGAAAGGGCTTGGCGTAGAGGAAATCTATACCGGTCACTGTACCGGAAATATTGCATTCGGGATTCTGAAAAAAGAACTTGGCGAAATGGTACATGCACTTGGAACAGGGGAAACGGTGGTATTTTAAATGAAGGAAGCCCCAGGATTTATCACGGGTAATGAGTTGATAGATCCTGGGGCTTTTGTCTTGTTACATTGCTTCTTTTATGAGTATGACTTCAGGTTCGGTCATTGCATAAGCATCCAGAATTTCATCCAGCTCGTCTGCCTTGATCAGATTTTCTTCCAGAACCAGCTTATAGTGAGGGTGATAAAACAGAAGTTGAATTCTGAAAATAATTGTTAAATATGGCTATTGAATTGAATTGTGTATATAATAACTAAAAAACATTGCCGTTGACTAACCAATATGAAAACGAGTATACTGTAGTAAAGTCAAAGGAGAAAAAAAGAAGGTGTAAAAATGCAGGCATTATCAACAGCTGTTCCGGGAAAATGGTACACGATCAAATGGATGTTCGGAGTACCGGAGGTGCTGGAAAAATTAAAGGAATTCAAAATCAAAGAGGGCAGCGAAATCCATGTGATCCAGAATGATGCCAGCGGTATGATGATTATAGCATCTGACCAGAAGCGGTTCGCTATCAGCCAGGATGCCGCCGCGAGAATTCAAGTATAACAAAGAAATGAAAAATCGATCTTACAATCACAGGAAAAGTAGGATCGATTTTTTGTATATCCGGATCATGGAGGATCCAGTCTGTTCGATTTTATAAAGTTTTCACAGAATAATGGATTGTTTTCAGCTGCGATTGAAGATATAATACTTTTATGTAACAAAATAGAAGCGCGAAAGAGGGAAAACAAATGTTAGAAATTATTTGTCTTATATGGCTTTGGCGTGTGAATGGAAAGCACGCGATAGAAAGAGGACAGAATCCAAAAAAATATCGTGCATTGACACTGGGATTGTGGTTTGGCCTTGAATTTACCGGTACTTTTGTCGGAGCCTGGCTGATGCAGCTTTTGAATGCAGGTGATAATGCATTTTACGGGGCATATTTTTTTGGAATTATCGGAGCTGCAATTGGCGGTTTCGCTTCTTACTGGGTTGCAAAAAAAGCACCGATGGGAAATTACAGACCAGAAGACCAGCCAAATGGATGGAATAATCAGTCAGGTGGATGGAATCAGAGCCAGAACGGCTGGGATAATCAGCAAAATGGATGGAACCAGAATCAGAACGGTTGGAATAATCAGCAAAATGGATGGAACCAGAACCAGAACAGCTGGGATAATCAGCAAAATGGATGGAACCAGAATCAGAACGGCTGGGATAATCAACAGAATGTCTGGGGACAGACACAGCAGGAACCGGATTGCCTTTTTGCTCCGGCAACGATCCGTATTATCGAAGAAGAGGGCGGTTATACCGGCGGACAGGATGCATTTTTCTTAAATGGCAGACCCATCTGTTCTCTGCAGCCGGGCAGTGAATATACCTTTACAACTTACGCAAAGAAGAATGTGCTTACGATTGGCAGACCGACACCGGAACCGTCAGATGAGACAACGGTATTAAAGTTTATTGCCGGAGAAAAAGGTCGGATCGAAATTCATGCATGTGCGGGAAGATTGCTCCCGGGAAAATTCAGCAATTATACAGCATAGGAATATTATGTGGTTCTGAAGCATACACTGTCAACAAAACGGTATATGCGGCAATATGAGACAGAGATCCGAACAAGAAGACGGGACACGAAGGTATCGCATGGCAGATGCAGCAAATTTGCCGAAGGATGTGGTGCTGGGTGTCCCGATTCTGACTCTTACAGGGCATTATGAAGTGAATATAGAGAATTACCGTGGAATTCTGGAATATACCGAACAGCTGATCCGTATAAATGTACGTAGCGGGCAGATTCGCATCACAGGGAAATCACTTGAGATCAACTACTATACAACAACCGATATGAAGATTACCGGAAAGGTAGAGAAAATTGAGTATTCTTAGGAAGGGATGACGAAGATGCTGCGATATATTCTGAATAATCTTGCCGGATACCTGCGCATCAGAGTCGAAGGATATTCACCGGAACGTTTTTTAAATCTTTGCTGTTATCATGGGATTTTTCTCTGGAATCTGAGACCGGCAAAAGGGGCATATGAGATGAATATCCGCGTCCGGGATTTCCGCAGACTGCGACCAATGGTCAGGAAGAGCAGGGCAAAGGTACGGATCACCCAGAAAAGAGGAGTCCCGTTTTTTATACATAAATACCGTGGACGGAAGCTTTTTTTTACAGGATCGGTCATCGCAATCTGTCTGATCTTTCTGCTTTCTTCTTTTATATGGAGGATTCAGATTGATGGAAACCTTGCAAGGACAGATGAGGTTTTACTTTCTTTTCTGACAGAAAAGGGAATTGCCTGTGGAATGGCAAAAAAGAATGTAGACTGTGACCGGATTGAAAAAGATATTCGTATGGAATACGACGATATTATCTGGGTTTCAGCCTATGTTCATGGGAGTTGCCTGAAGATTAAAGTCAGGGAGAATCCTGACCGGAAGGAGCTGCAGACAGAAGCTGAGGCGGAAGCGCCGATGGATATTGTGGCAGAAGCGGACGGGATCATTCAGAAGATCATTACACGAAAAGGGAATCCGCTTGTCCGGGAAGGCAGTGAGGTAAAAAAAGGAGAGATCCTTGTGAGTGGAAGTGTGGAAGTAAAGAATGATTCAGATGAGGTGACAGGATACCAGTACCGGGTATCGGATGCAGACATAATAGCACAGACAACGGTTGCGTATACAGATATTCTTGACAGGCTGCATCCGGTATGGAAAGATACCGGCAAGAAGAGCTGGAGGTTCTGGATAGAAACACCGGGAAGGCTGTATCTTTTTGGCAGGCGGGAGCTACCTTACCCGGAATATAATGCGCTGACCTGCAGATATATCCTGTATTTGGAGAGACACTTTCCATTTCCGGTCTCGGTAAGAGTTGAACGGAGCAAAGAGAGCAGAAAAGAGGAGATTTCTTATACAGACAGGGAAGCAAGAGAAATTCTGTCCTATAATTTTGAGAAGTTTTGCGCCCGATTAGAGAAAAAAGGGGTTCAAATTTCAGAGAATGATGTTAAAATATACAGGGAGACGAACCGGTATTCGGCAAAGGGAAAACTGGTTTTATCCGGACCGTTCGGAATTGTACAAAAAGGAACGGTACATGAACTGCCGAAGGCAGATGCAGAAAATATACAGCAGGAAGGAAACTGATTTATGGGAATTCTTGAGACCATGATAGACATACCGGCTGAACATGAAAAAAATGTGTTTGGCCAGTTCGATATATTTGCAAAAAAAATTGAGAGAGCTTTACATGTTACACTGATCGCACGAAATGGAAAGGTGAAAGTCCTTGGAGAGGAAAAGAATGTAGAGAGGGCGCAGCAGGTATTGTCGCAGCTTACCGAGCTTTCCAGGCGAGGAAACACGATCCAGGAGCAGAATGTAGACTATGCCCTGTCCCTTACGATGGAAGACAGCGCGGAAGATATTCTGACAATTGATAAAGACCTGATCTGTCATACACTTCAGGGAAAGCCAATCAAACCAAAGACGCTCGGACAGAAGAAATATGTGGATGCGATCCGGGAAAAGATGATCACCTTTGGCCTTGGCCCTGCCGGAACCGGTAAAACTTATCTGGCGATGGCAATGGCAATCACGGCGTTCAAACGCAATGAAGTGGGGCGTATCATTCTGACACGTCCGGCAATTGAAGCAGGAGAAAAGCTTGGCTTTTTGCCGGGAGATCTGCAGAGCAAGATCGATCCATATTTAAGACCACTTTATGATGCACTCTATCAGATCATGGGAGCAGAAAGCTTTATCAAGAATTCAGAAAAAGGGCTGATCGAGGTTGCGCCTCTTGCCTATATGCGAGGCAGAACCCTTGACAACGCTTTTATTATTCTGGATGAGGCACAGAATACCACACCGGCGCAGATGAAGATGTTCCTGACACGTATTGGTTTTGGATCCAAAGTCGTGATCACCGGAGACTCTACACAGAAAGACCTTCCGGCAGGACAGACATCCGGACTTGATGTGGCAGTGAGTGTAGTCAAGAATCTGGAAGATATTTCGATTTGCCGTCTGACCAGCCGGGATGTTGTCAGACATCCGCTGGTACAGCGGATTGTTAAAGCGTACGAGGAATACGAGCAAAAGCAGGAACAGAAAAAATCCCACACTAGAGACAGAAAGAAACGAGGAACAAGATGAGACTATTTTTAGAGGATGAGGGAGCATTGGATTTAAAGCTGCCTTATGAAGAACTGGCGACAAAAGTTGCAGATGCAGTCCTGGATTATGAGAAGTGTCCGTACGAGGCGCAGGTAGAACTTCTTCTTACGATGAATGAGGAGATCCGACAGATGAACCTGGAATTTCGCGGAATCGACCGTGCAACCGATGTCCTGTCATTTCCGATGACGGAATTCCCGTCACCGGCTGATTATGCATATCTGGATACAGATGACAGTTCATTTGATCCGGAGACCGGAGAACTGATGCTCGGCAATATTGTGATTTCCAAAGAGCGCGCAAAGGAACAGGCAGAAGAATATGGCCATTCGGTAGAACGTGAATTTGCTTTCCTTATTGCGCACAGTATGTTGCACTTGTTAGGTTATGACCATATGGAAGATGAAGAACGGCTCGTGATGGAAAAGAAACAGCGGGAAGTTCTGGAGATGCTGGGAATTACAAGATAGATAAAAGTATGAGGTTTTAACGTATGGGTAAAAAGAAAAAATCAAAGGGCGGCAGTTTTCTGATGCAGGGAAGCATCCTTGCGGCAGCCGGCATTATCACAAAGATCATCGGGGCAGTATACCGGATCCCGATGCTTAATATTATGGGGCTTAAAGGACAGGGCTATTATGATATGGCATTTCAGGTGTATTCTATTGCTCTGATCATTTCGTCTTACAGTCTGCCGGTTGCGGTATCAAAGCTGGTGTCATTCAAAATGGCGGCAGGAGAACGGAAAAATGCATTCAGGGTATTGAAGGCATCGCTGATCATAGCTGCGCTATCTGGTGTCACGATCATGGTGATCGTATTTTTTGGAGCAGAGGCGATCGCAGAATATCTGATGGGAGCCAAAATGAGCTGCTATTCTTTGAAGGTGCTTGCTCCCGGGCTCCTGATTTGTGCGATTATGGCAGTTTTTCGTGGCTATTTTCAGGGGCTGGGAACGATGATCCCGACTGCAATTTCGCAGATCATTGAACAGCTTCTCAATGCGATTGTCAGTGTTGTAGGTGCAGCCGTTCTTCTGGAAAATGGAAAACAGATGGCTAAGGTGCAGGGGAATAACCTTTTTGGACCAGCCTATTCCGCAGCAGGAGGTACACTTGGTACAGTAGCCGGTGCTCTGATCGGTCTGCTGTTCTTACTGTTCTGCTATGTGGTATTCCGCAAGCCGATGATGCGGCAGATGAAGCGGGATACCTCGAAAGAACTGGATGATTACCGTGCGATTTTCAAGATCCTGATTCTGACGATCGCACCGATCATTTTAAGTACAACGATTTATAACAGTGCAAATGTTATTGACAGTGCTATGTTCAATAAGATCATGGGCGCACAGGGAACCAGTGAGGCGGTCTGTGCAGAGCTTCTTGGTAAATTAGGACAGTATTATACCCTGTTCAACGTACCGCTTGCCGTTGCGAGTGCATTGGGATCATCTGTGATCCCGGGGCTTGTAAGCGCGGCAGAGAATCATGACAGAAGACTGTTACATAACCGGATTTATACAGTTATCCGTTACACGATGCTGATCGCGATTCCAAGCGCATTTGGATTCTTTGCACTTGGTCAGCCGATCATGGATTTCCTGTGGCCGAATGTAGATAATGTAACACAGGGAATTATGCTGAAGATCGGAGCGATTTCTCTGGTATTTTATTCACTTTCAACCGTTACGAATACAGTGCTTCAGGGGCTGGACCGTATGATGGAACCGGTAAAAAATGCAATGGTATCCCTGATACTACATATTGTATCTCTGTTTATTATGCTTGTTATGTTCAAATGGGGCATTTATGCACTGATTGGAAGTAAGATTGTGTTCTCTTTATGCATGTGTATCATGAATGCACATGATATCCGTGAAGCATGTGGATATCTTCAGGAGAGCCGTAAGACTTTTGTCATTCCGTCTATCGCCGGAGCTGTTATGGCAATTTTGGCATGGGCAGTGCATTTCGTACTTGACACCTTCATCGGAGGAAGAATCGCAACCCTGATTGCCCTCATCGTGGCAGTAGCGGTATACGCAGTCGTTCTCCTCAAAATGGGTGGCATGTCCGAAAAAGAACTCCTCGGTCTCCCAAAAGGTCACCAAATTGTAATAGTCTGCAAAAAATGCCATTTATTAAAAGAACGCAGATATTACTAAGCTGTGGATGATTTGATATCACAACCTAAAAATTCCCCCATAATGAATAAAATCCTTCAAGCAGACCAATACTTGTAGAAAAAGGAGTGTTCCTTATGGAAACAAGATATCATATTGGTCTTTTAACGGGGACTCTTCTGATTCTTGCGATCCTGTCTTATGCATATTATGCAGATTATAATTACAGGAAAGAAATTGCAAGGACAGAACAGACGGAGCAGCAGAAAACAGAACAGACAGTCAGCACTCAGGGTGGCGCACACAAAGAAGGGGTGTATTATCTGAAAAACCGCAACGGATATGTGATTGTTTATCTGGACGACCAGACAAGTATTTATGAATATACGAATATCCGTGTCGAAGAGCTTCCGGAAGAACTGCAGAATGAGATCCGGGAGGGAAAGCGGTTAGAGGGAAAAGACAAGCTTTATGGGTTCCTGGAAAATTATTCCAGCTGATTAAAAAGATAACATTATTATATAGAAAGACAAAGAAGGGATAAAAGAAAAATGGAGACAGCAAAAATTGAACGCATTAATGAATTATATAGAAAATCAAAAGCAGAAGGACTGACAGAGAAAGAGAAAAAAGAACAGCAGATTCTCAGACGGGAATATGTAGATGCATTCAAAAGAAATCTTCGTGGACAGCTTAATAACATTTCAATCAAGGAGAAGGATGGATCCATTACAAATCTGGGCGAGAAATATGGACAGAAAAAAGGAAATTAGGGCAAAAATTCTGAAAATGAGACAGGCACTTCCAAAAGAAGAGGTTCGGGAGAAGAGCCTGCGGATCATGAGACGCATTGAAGAGACAGAGACATTTAAAAATGCAGATAACCTTCTTGCGTATATTGATTTTCGTGGAGAGGTGGCAACCGGAACACTGATCGAGAAGGCATGGGAGCTTGGAAAAAAGGTCTATGTGCCACGGGTAGCGGGAAAAGAGATGGAGTTTTATCAGATACATTCTTTTGAGGATCTGGAAAAGGGGGCTTATGGCATCCTGGAGCCGAAAAAAGAATGCCCTGTTTATGAAGCCGGAGAAGGGCAGACTACACTGGCAATCCTGCCGGGAAGTGTTTTTGATGAAAAAAAGAACCGTGTCGGTTATGGCGGTGGATTTTATGATCGTTATTTTGAAAAACGGAAAGATATCTGCCGGATCGCAGCTGCTTATGAAATGCAGATTGTAGAAGAAATTGAGACCGAAGAATTTGATCTTCCGGCAGATTATGTTACAACGGAAGAGAGGTTCTGGTAGAAATTCCGAAAGTGTATCATAGAGAGTTTTGATTGAAAACAGGAATGGGAGCAAACATACAGGAACATTTGAAGAAAATCAATGGATGGTATGTTTGGCTCCCATTTTCAGGTTCATATAGTAAGGCTTATTCAGGATAAACCAGCTGTTTTTCTGTAATATTTTCCAGAACCTCAGTCAGATATCTTTTTGCCATATAATTTGCCATCGGAAGGTTCATGTCCAGATAGTTTCCGCAGTCTTTTGCAGCAGCTCCCGGTACGTCCCCATTGAAGTCTGCGATAAAAGCAAACATTTCTTTCATCAGTGGAACGATATCTTTTGATTCATAATCACCTACAAGAAGAAGGTAGAAGCCGGTACGGCATCCCATTGGTCCAAAGTAAAGTGTTTTTGATGCGTAGTCCCTGTGGTTACGAAGGAAGGTTGCACCAAGATGTTCGATGGTGTGAACCTCTGCAGTATTCATAACCGGTTCTTCATTCGGATTGGTCATGCGGATATCAAAGGTTGTAATGACCTGTTCGCCGGCAAAATCCTTACGTGAGACGTAAAGCCCAGGAACAAGTTTCAAATGGTCTATTGTGAAACTGGTAATTTTCTCCATAATCAAGTATCTCCTTTTTTGTACTACGTTTATTATAAGATACCAGGGTAAAAAGGTCAGAAAGCCGATGCAAGCTTGCTTGCAAGAGGTTTTTTGACATATTGACCCGCCAAAAACATGAGTAAGTAGCCATTTTTCAAAGAAAAATGAGCGGATTACGAATGTTTTTGAGGATTGCGAGAGTGCAAAGCACGTAGCAATCTGGTATCAAAGGGGTCAAAATACCTTTTGACCCCAACATCATTATAACTGTCATAAAGTTTAATAACAAGCCTTTTGGTGGAAGAAAGGTGAAAAATGTGCTATAATCGTTACTGTTAACTCCCGTGCCAATCGCTATGCTGACTGGCACGGAGGATGCGTGTGTTTTTAATGATAGCAGGAGGAAACTAAGAGATGAAAATATATATGATCCGTCATGGAGAGACGGACTGGAATAAAAAAAGAAAATTACAGGGACAGGTGGATATTCCGCTGAATGAATTTGGAAAACTACTTGCAAAAGAGACGGCTCCGGCACTCGCAGATGTTCCATTTGCGGTCTGTTACACAAGCCCGCTGAAAAGGGCGGCAGAGACGGCACGGCTCGTCCTGGGGGACAGGGAGGTTCCGATTGTTCCGGATAAGCGGATCCAGGAGATGAGCTTTGGAGAATTTGAGGGACTTTGTTGCAGAGAAGAGGGATGGAATATTCCGGATCCGGGATTTCGCAACTTTTTTAATGCACCGGAAGTGTACCAGCCGCCAAAAGGAGGGGAATCCTTTGAAGAAGTGCGTGCACGTCTGAATAATTTTCTGGAAGAGCTTTATCAGAAAGAAGATCTTCAGGATAAAAATGTACTTTTATCCACACATGGTGCAGCACTTTGCGGGATTCTGAGCCTGATGAAAGGTCTGCCGATTTCCGGGTACTGGCAGCAGGGGGTACATAAGAACTGTGCGGTATCAATTGCGGAAGTAAAAGATGGAAAAATAGAAATTTTACAGGAAAATGTGACTTATTATCAAGAGTCAGTGCAGGACTGGTAGAAAGTTATTTGATGTCCTAAAGGCTTTCTGATAAATTGCTTAATAAAAAAACTCCCATCCGGAGAAATGTGAGCTAATTATAACTCATTTCTTCTCTGGATGGGAGCTTTTTGATGTTAGATAAAATTCATTGGTATATTTAGACAGATAAGGAGCTATTTTTCAATCGCTTTACACGAATTCCGGACAACCAGCTTACACGGCAGTTTGATCTTAAGTGCAGGTCCCGGATGCTCCCTCAGGAGATGCTGCAGAATAGAAGCTCCGTACATTCCCATATGATAAGCTGGCGCACTGACCGTTGTCAGCGGTGGAGCAGAAAACTGTGCCATATTGATATCATCAAAGCCTACGATGGAAATATCCTCCGGAACACGGATCCCGTGTTCGGTAAAGGCTTTGATCGCACCAAAAGCGATCGGATCGCTTGCTGCAAAGATCGCCGTCGGCAGCTTGCCACCGTTGATCAGATTGCATGCCATCTCATAACCGGAAGAAATCTGGAATACACCCTCCTGGATATAAGGCTCATAAATCAAATCGTGTGCATCACAGTAATCAATAAAGACTTTTTTTCGGTAATCCGGATAGAGATGATTTTCGCCGATATATTCTTTTCCGGTAAAGAAACCAATCTCCCGGTGCCCGATCCCAGTCAGATAATCCAGAGCTTCTGTAACTGCTTCGCCGAAATCCGGAATGATCGTGGAAATCCGGTCATCGTTTACCGGCATATCTAGGAACAGGATGCACGAATTCATCTCATACAGATAAGAAATTTCCTCCTGACTGAATTTGCCGATACAGATCAGACAGTCTACATCCTTCAGAACGTCCATGTAATTGATGTCGCTTTTGTAGGTACGCACGATCTGGATATTGTGTGAGAGGCAGTAATCTTCAATTCCCTGACGGATCAGAAGATAATAATTATCCTCCAGTTCCTGCTGGGAAGAGAACCACTGAATGATCCCAAGGGTAAAAAGTGATTTGACAGAAGGACGTCCGCGCTTTACATAATGCAGCTCTCTTGCAGTATCCAGTACTTTCTGTCGGGTTTCCGGTGAGACATTGAGCGTCTCATCATTATTCAGTATACGTGAAACTGCTGCGGCAGAAACACCGGCAGCAGAAGCAATATCTTTGATTGTTGCCATAAGCGGCCCCCTTGTTAAAAAATTTCTGATTCTTCTATTATAACAGAGGAGTAAAAAAATGGAAAGTGAAAGAATTATGTAGAACTGTACAAAAATTCACTAGTAAATTTATCAAAATATTTAGTAAATATATATTGCAAATTTACTAAATATATTTTATAATGCAATTATCAAAGCAGAATCGAAAATGTATTTGGAGGAAATGAAGATGAAACAGCTTACAAAACTTATGGAAGAAATGAAACAAGGCGTGTACCGTGATACATTAAAAGATATTTATATTGATGAAAGTGTGATTGCACATCAGGAAGAACGCTATGTAAAAGCGATGGCAGAGTATCAGAAATTGTATGGGGACAGAGAAGTAGAAGTATACAGCGCACCGGGACGAAGTGAAGTTGGTGGAAATCATACAGATCATCAGCACGGAATGGTGCTTGCAACCTCTATTAATCTGGATGCGATCGCAATTGTAAATAAAAATGAAGATATGACCGTCCGTGTGGTATCTGAAGGATATGATATGATCGTTATCGATGCGAATGATGTAGAAAAGGTTGACAAAGAAGAAGGGACATCTATCGGACTGATCCGTGGCGTACTTGCAGGACTGAAAGAACGCGGATACAAGATTGGTGGATTCAATGCTTATGTGACAAGTGATGTGCTGATCGGAGCAGGACTTTCTTCGTCTGCTGCATTTGAAACAATCATTGGAACCATTGTTTCCGGACTTTACAACGATATGCAGATCAGCATGGTAGAGATTGCACAGATTGGTCAGTATTCTGAAAATGTTTACTTTGGAAAGCCAAGTGGTCTGATGGACCAGACAGCCTGCGCGGTTGGTGGACTGATCCACATTGATTTCAAAGATCCAAAGGCTCCGGTTGTAGAAAAAGTAGATGTAGATTTTGAAAATCATGCATGCAGTCTGTGCATCGTAGATACCAAAGGTTCTCATCAGGATCTGACACCGGATTATGCACAGATTCCGGCGGATATGAAAGCTATTGCAACATATTTTGGAAAAGAAGTTCTCCGTGACGTAGATGAAAAAGAATTTTTTGCAGCGATCCCGGCACTCCGCGAGAAGCTTGGAGACCGTCCGGTGCTTCGGGCTATGCATTTCTTCGGTGATAATGCGAGAGTTGCAGCACAGGTTGCATCCCTTCGCGAAGGAAGATTTGAAGATTTCCTTAATATGATCAAAGCATCCGGAGATTCCTCTTTCAAATATCTTCAGAATGTATATACTAACCGTGACGTGCAGAACCAGGCAGTATCCATTGCCCTTGCAGTCAGCGAAAATGTACTCGGAAACCATGGAGTATGCCGTGTGCATGGAGGCGGATTTGCCGGAACCATTCAGGCATTTGTGAAGAATGATTTTGTAGAAGAGTACAGAAAAGCATTGGATGCAGTATTTGGAGAAGGATCCTGCCACGTATTAAAGGTTCGTAAATATGGCGGAATGAAAGTAATCGCGTAAACGAAAATATGCTAGCTGTCAAGGTTAGACATAAATACAGATTTTAGTTTGCTATCTGAATAAATAAAGGATTCGGTGTAAAAATGTGCCGCATTGAAAATGGATGGATATAAGACGAGCAAAAAGATTTGGAGGAAGAAAAATGATCGATCAGGCAATTACAGAACTGGTACAGTATGGATTAGATACGGGGCTTGTAGCACCGGAAGATAAAATATTTGTTACCAATCAGATTTTAGAGGCACTTGGTCTGGAGTCTTACGAGGAGACACCAGGAAGCAGGGGTGCAGAGGAGCTGGAACAGATTCTGAAGGAGATTACAGATTATGCAGTGGAAAAAGAACTGATTGCAGATTCAATCGTGTACCGGGATCTGTTTGATACAAAAATCATGGGAAAACTGGTCCCGCTGCCGAGCATGGTAAGCCATAAATTCTATGAACTGTATCAGGAAGGACCGAAAAAGGCGACCGATTATTTTTACAAGCTTAGTCAGGACAGCGATTATATCCGCAGATACCGGATTAAAAAGGATCAGAAATGGATCACAGAGACACCATATGGGGAGATGGAGATCACCATCAATCTGTCCAAACCGGAAAAAGATCCGAAAGCGATCGCGGCAGCAAAAAATGCTACACAGAGTGGTTATCCGAAATGCCAGCTGTGTAAGGAAAATGAAGGCTACGCCGGTCGCGTCAATCATCCGGCAAGACAGAATCACCGGATCATTCCGGTCAGGATCGATGGAAAAGACTGGGGATTCCAGTATTCACCGTATGTATATTACAATGAACACTGCATCGTTTTCAACGGAGAGCATGTGCCGATGAAAATTGAGCGTGCAACTTTTGCAAAGCTGTTGGATTTTGTCAGCCAGTTTCCACACTATTTTGTTGGTTCCAATGCAGATCTTCCAATCGTAGGAGGATCGATCCTAAGCCATGATCATTTCCAGGGTGGAAATCATGAATTTGCAATGGCAAAAGCTCCGGTTATTAAAGAATATGTGATTCCGGGGTATGAAGATGTGCGCGCCGGAATGGTAAAATGGCCAATGTCTGTTATCCGTCTGCAGTGCAAAGACAAAGAACGTCTGATCAGCGCAGCTGACCATATTTTAATGTGTTGGAGATCTTATACAGACGAAGCAGCATTTATCTTTGCCGAGACGAACGGAGAACCGCACAACACGATCACTCCGATCGCCAGAATCAGGGATGGGTATTTTGAGCTGGATCTTGTTCTCAGAAATAATATTACGACAGAAGAACACCCGCTTGGCGTTTACCATCCGCATGCAAAATTACATCACATCAAGAAAGAGAATATTGGTCTGATCGAGGTGATGGGACTTGCAGTGCTGCCGTCAAGACTGAAAAGTGAGATGGAACAGCTTGCAGATGCAATCCTTGAAGGAAAGGACATCCGCAGCAATGAAGTGCTTGAAAAGCATGCAGACTGGGTAGAAGAATTCCTTCCAAAATATACAGACATTACGAAAGAAAATATCATGGACATTCTCCATGAGGAAATCGGACAGGTGTTTAACCAGGTGCTGGAAGATGCCGGTGTTTATAAGCAGACAGAAGAAGGCAGGGCAGCATTTGAGCGGTTTGTTGGAAGCCTGTAGTATAGAGCAAAAAAAGAATATAAAAGGATAAAAAAGGACTAAAACTCGGGTGTCGGACCGAACTTCAATTGTTCGGGGAAACTACCTGAGTTTTAGTCCTGATTTATTATACATCAGCACAAATGTACCGACAAGATAAATTTTTAGTCATCCTGTTCTTCTGTATTCAGATCCAGGATTGCCTGCCTTTTCGCGGCAGTTGCGTCTGCTCCACTCGACTTGAGAAGAGATTTGCACCGGAAATGACCGATGCGGGCAGGATTTCTCATAGGATGTTTTAAAAATTCCAATATATTTTGATTTCTTGTTTAGAAGTACCATCAGAACTTGAACATATGACGATATGGTCGATGAAAGTCTCCACCATACTTCTCGTGAGTTCTTTCGGACGCGAATAGGATTCGAGCACACCTGCTTTTTCTCTTAAGATTTCCTGCGAGCGAAGAATTTTATTGTAATTCTCAGTGCAAAGATCCACTTTACGTTCTGCCAATTCCTTTCCAGCTGACAGCTCTCTGGATAGGAATTGATAATCTGAATTTGAGATACTTCCTGATGCTTTGTCTAAATATAGACATTTGAGACCGGTCTCGTATTCAACAAGTTTCTTTTTGTGTTGGGCAAGTTCTGCTTTTAAGCGTTTTATTTCAATGCCTATAGTACTTTCTTCATCCATTATTTCTGAAAATAAGGAGCCATCCTTGTATTTGGCCGCGAGGATATCCAATTGGTCGAGAATGGTTTTTTCCATCAAGGCGTTGGAGACCGCATGTACAGGACAAGGATTGATTTCAGGGTGCCTTCTGACGCATATTACGTAATTGTAGTACGTACCAGATTTTCTTTTTGACCTTCCGGTTCTCATCAATTTGTTGCAATGGCCACAATAAACTTTTCGGGAAAAGAGGCCTATTTCCTCCGATCGTGTAAAAGAACGCGCTCCGACAGCGAGTAGTGCCTGGGTTTGATTCCAAGTTTCCAGCGATATAATCGCTTCATGTGTTCCGATGACACGAATCCAATCTTCTTTTGGCAACGTTCGAAGTTTTTTTGTTTTATAAGATTCGGATGCTTGTCGGCCTTGAACCATATTGCCGATATACATTTCCTCTTTAAGGATTCGCGAAATAGAGCAGGAATCCCACTCACCTGCCATGAAGGCATTTTTATATTTATCCCCCTGTTGGATTTTGTATAGTCCCGGCGGCGGGATTTGTTCTGAATTTAAGATGCGGGCGATGTCTGCTCTACTGTTTCCTTCAAGGTACATCTTGAAAATTCGTTCCACCACGGCGGCGGCAACTGGATCGGGAATGATATGTCCTTTTTGGTTCGGGTCTTTCATGTAACCATATCTGACCCAGGCACCGATATGGTGCCCTTTTCTGCGAAGGTCATCAAGGGAACTCTTGATGTTTTCAGACATATCTTCGAGATACCATTCATTTACAAGTCCGTTGATCTGCCTGGCTTTTTTGTTGCCTTTAACCGATGTATCCGCTCCGTCTACCATGCCGACGAACCGGATACCCCAAATTGGGAAGAGGCCGTGGATGTATTTTTCCACGAGCTCCATTTCACGGGTGAATCGTGCTTGCGTCTTGCACAGGATGATACCGAATTTACCTTCCCGTGCGTCCGTAATCAACCTGTTGAACTCTGGGCGAGATCTGTCTGCGCCGGCATAGTCGTCATCGTTATAGATGTCATAGACAGTCCATCCATGTTTCGATGCGAATTCAAGAAGCATTGATTTTTGATTTTGGATCGAGAGACTGTCGTCGGTTTCATGAACCTTGTCATGGTCTTCTTCGGAAAGCCGTACATAGATTGCAGCTATCCGATCTCTGTTGTCTTGTGTTTTCATAAGTGTTCCACCTTCCTGATGGAACGACCGTCATAAGTATTATAGTACTACTATGTGGTATTGTCATATTTAGTTTGGAACCGCGGACTAAAATTTCCAAGTTATGTCGATCGCTTGCGTTCCTGATTTTGGATCGCGTTTATGTACATAGACTGATTCTATAAGCATCGAAACCTTAGTCTTATCTAGGCGGTTAAAGTCGGCGGCTTTAAGAATTGTTTCCATTCTTATGGATTCAGCTGCTATTGATTCATTCAGATGGAGTAATTCGCTCGAAGCACGTTTCGATTTCAATCTGAGCTTGTCTACGTCGTTTCTGATTCTGCTTAATGCAGAATTAAAATCGTCAATAGACATACCATCTGTAGCGCGTTTGAGATATAGATCGCGGCTTCTCTGCTCGTAGGCCGTGATGTCCTTCTCAATGAGCTCGACAGCGGTTTTCAGCCTGTTTTTCTCCTGAATAAGATCGGCGGACTGCGCGTCCTGACATATGCCTATTTGGACGCGATCATCGGAGTACCTATCGGCAAGATTCTTCAACTCATGGAGAATTGCGCTTTCAAGATGCTTCTCGGATATGAATGCACCTTTGCAGTGCGAAGGGCTTTTTTTTCTGGTCGGGCAGAAAAGGGTACGTTCGTATCCCGTTTTACGTAAAGTTTTTCCTTTTGTAAGAATTTTTCCACAGCTTGCACAACGGACTTCCTTACCGAAAATGCCTGGTGGAAAGTTCTTTTTTTGCTCGTGAAGATTGTGAGCTCCGGCTTCCTTTCTTGCTTTAAGTTCTCTACGCAATAACTCATCGTCAATGATTGCCGGATGGTGGCCCACTGTGCGAACCCATTGGTCTTTTGGAATATTTTTCTTGCTGTGAAATTGGCCTTCAGGTGTGAGTTGTCGTCCTTGGCACAATGTGCCCAGGTATGTTTCATTATGTAGGATCGAATATATGCAACCTGCAGACCAAAGTGAGCTTGAGGGACGATTATGCCATGAGTAGCCCGTTAATTTGGCATAAGACGTTGGGTTCGGTATCCCCTCTTCATTTAGTGTTCGAGCTATAGTAGGCGCCCCGATGCCTCCGGCGTGCATTTCCCAAATTCGCCTTACGACTGAAGCCGCAACTGGATCAATGATAAAACAGTTGATATCGTCTGGATCCGGACGATATCCGTAAGGTAGGACAGAGCCAGTGTATTTTCCCCTGATTCTTTTAAGTTTTAAAGTAGCCTTTATGTTGTCTGATAGGTTCTCTAGGTACCACTGATTTACAAGTCCGTTGATCTGCCTGGCTTTTTTGTTGCCTTTAACCGATGTATCCGCTCCGTCTACCATGCCGACGAACCGGATACCCCAAATTGGGAAGAGACCGTGGATGTATTTTTCCACGAGCTCCATGTCTCTGGTAAAGCGCGATTGGTTTTTACAAAGAATGATATTGAACTTTCTAAGCGAGGCATCTCGTATCAATCTATTGAATTCGGGACGGTCCCGTGCAACTCCGGAAAGATTATCGTCGCAGTAAATATCGAAAATTTGCCATCCGTTGATTTCGGCAAAATCGGTAAGCATCGATTTTTGGTTTTGGATACTTCTACTGAGATTATCTATTTTGTTTTCGTCGAGATCTTCCTTCGATAGACGACAGTAGATTGCGACGGCCTGTGGTGTTTCAATTTGCATTTGTCCATCCTCCTTTGGGACGATGGAATGTCGTCTGTTTGCAGTTCAGTATTATAATACTATCGTTTTACAGTATTGTCGATTTGGGTTATCTGTCCTGTTTCTGAATAAGCAAGCGATTCTCTTTGGATGATTTTCGCTATACAAATGTTGAACCTCTTCTTGATTTCTTCCTCCGTTTTCCCCTTGAAGATATTTGTGCAGATGACGGTTGTTCCATTCTTCATTGTTTGATCTCCTTTTTTTCTTTTCTCAGACATTTACGCGTCGTTGTCTAAAAGTGCAAATCTTCATTTTGATACTACCGTACGCTAGTACTCCTAAAAGATGTCGGGCTCAATCGGCGCCGGCCTTTTTGGAAAAAGGAAAGTTCCCTCTGGGATCGGGAACTGGGCCTATCCGAGGCATTGGCATTCTATGCCGCTCCTGCGCTTGACCATCAAGGGTGCCTGCGCATCTTTCTGCAACTTTTTCCTCCGCATGCTCCGTAAAAACTGGCAGAAAGACTTCGCCCTTGATTCGCGCCCTCGCTCCACTACGTTGCATTCATGCCCGGTATAGGCACAGCAGAACAGACAAGCTGTTCAGCCTAAATCATTTAAAAATAGGAGGAAAACAAGATGGGAAGAGCGAAGAAAAACGTAGAGGTCGAGGCCCAGGTGATCGCAAGGGGAAATGTCGTTCCGATGATGACTGAAACGGAGAGTGCGGAGACAGTCCAGTATGTTTCCGATGAGGATGCTGCAAGGGAGGATAGGCTGGTTTCAGAGATCCGGATGATTACGGAACAGACGAAACAGGTCGTCCTGTTCAACTCAATCGAGATCGGCAGGCGTCTGACCGAGGCGAAAGCTATGGTGAAGCGCGGAACGTGGGGAACGTGGCTTAAGGAAAGGGTTGATTACAGCCAGAGGACGGCGAACAACTTCATGAAGATCTATCAAGAGTACGGTCGGAACGGGTTGGCAGAGAAATCGCAAGCGCTTGCGAATTTGAGTTACACGCAGGCTTTGGCTTTGATTGACCTTCCGGAAGACGAGCGTGCGAGATTTGCAGAGGAACGCAAAGCCGGTGAGATGGCATTGCGCAGGCTCCAGGAGGAGGTGAGACAGGAGAAGGAAAAGGTCACAGCCGTTAAGGAGCTTGCAAACAGGAACGCAGCCGAGGCGGAAGCTAAGTTCGCAGACGCGCTGAAACAAAAGGATACTCAAATGGCGAAATTGACTGCCGAGAAAGCCAAGGTTGCTGCTCAGATCGAGGCATTAGAGAAACGGGCGGCAGAGGCCGAGAAATCCAACCAGAAGCGGCAGAAAGAGGCAATCGGTATTGCCCTTGAAGAGGAGCGGAAGAAACTCGATGCCGCCGCCGAAAAGCAGTCGGAACTGCTTAAACAGATTGACGAACTGAATGGACAGAGAGATCGACAGGTTACCGAGGCCCGACGGAAAGCCGAAGAGGAGATGAATGCCAAGTTTGCAAAGGAACGTGCCGAACTTGAGGAAAAGGAGAGGGCGGCGAAAGCCGTTGCAGACGTCGCACGGAAACAGATCGATGCCGCCAAACGCCAAGTGACTGAGGCAATCGAGAACAGGGAGCTGACCGGAGCTATTGCGAGAGCCAAGTTCGCAATCGAATCCGCGCTCGACGCATATTCTAGGGCGGCCGACACGGTGATCGAGGTCGGCAGGCTCGACAAAGTGGAGGCGTCAAAACTCCTCGATGACATGGCGGAATCCAGCCAGAGTATTGTGGCGAAGTTCGTGAAGACTCTTAAATCTGAATAGCATTACGGTACTATGCTACCGAGATACCAGTAACCCGTAGTCGGAATGCACAGAAAATGATATATCACAAACCAGCAGGCAGGACGCGCAAAAAGCGTCCAGCCTTGCAAAAGATCGGTGTTATCGGTAGTAGTTTCGTACCGTAGTAGTATGGTATTTACACCACGTATTACACGTGCTATAATTAGAGAAAGGGTAAACGGAAGATGAGGTTTCGGGAGCTTGAAAGGCTGATTGTCGCGGATGGCTGGATTCGGTGTGATGTGAAAGGATCACACTACCAGTACCGGCATCCGTTGAAGAAAGGGAAGGTTACGATACCGAGGCATGGCGGCGACATTCCGTTGAGGGTCGCGATTTCCGTGCTGAGGCAGGCGGGGCTGAAGTAGTTTTTGATTAAGGAGGAAACGGTATGTGCTATATCTATCCAGCGGTGTTCTATAGAGAAGTGGACGGTCGCTATTCGGTTATTTTTCCAGATCTGAATGATTTGGCGACCTACGGAAATGATTTTGCGGATGCGTTTGCGATGGCCCAGGAGGCATGTGGGCAGTATCTCTTCAATGAATTGAAGGAAGGCAATGTTCTTCCGGTGGCTTCCTCCATCGAGGATGTCATTGCGGAGGAGGATGGAGCGATTGTCAATATGGTCGACATCGATCTCAAGGCGTTCGAGAGGAAATACGGGGAGAGGTCGGTAAAGAAGACATTGACGATTCCTGGGTGGCTGAATGCATCATGCGAGGAACGCGGAATCAATTTTTCCAAAGTCTTGCAGGAAGCGTTGATTGCCCGCCTCCAGGCAAGATAGGTAGACGAAAGGGCTGGTAGCGGTTATACGCTACCAGCCCTTACCATGTCCAGTCGGCTGTTCCGCGATTCAGTCCCCTATCGGGTCGATCACATCAAGTCCGAGATTTCTGGCATAGTCTTCATTTTACCTACGTTGCTCATCCTCGCTTTTCGGCATTTCAGGAATTTTAGGATCGTCTTCCAAAGCGAACGTTTTGGTATTTTTCTCCATTGGATTGCCTCCGTGATTATATTGTCGTATGGTAGTATTATACCACAGCGGGATTAGGTTGTACAACGTAACCAAGGGGAGACCGGTTCGCGGTCTCCCCTGCTATCTTTAGGTTTTAAGAGTCGTGTTTCGATTTTGATTTACGTGTTACGTTTTATATGTCCTCTCTCTCTGATATCGAACAGCAGGATTTTTGCCATTAGCTTCGCTTCAAGTCGCAGTTTCAGTTCGTTGTCGCATACGATGGAAACGTTGCCGTTTTCCGCAATATATTCCCGGCGGCAGAGTGAGAGTATGTACGGTCTGTAATGCCGTATAACCTGTTCCAATGCCTGTGGGTCGCCCTGCGTTGCAAGGACGATGGTTTCAAATGGAACAAGTTTGTTTTTTCGCCTGCTCATCAGTATTCCTCACTTTCTTGTTCGAGCATCTTTCGCATCATTGCGAGCGCACGCGAGCGATGGTATTGGACATTGGCGCGTCCGGTGCCGAGCGCGTCGCCGATTTCGCGGTCGTTCATCTCTCCGAAGTAGGATAGAAGGACGATCTTTCTTTTTGCTCTGGGAAGGGTCATGAGCGCATCGTATACGCCCTGATCGCACACAATGAAATGCAAACCGTCTTCCACGATATCCCGTTCGAATTGGAAATACCGGTCTGTCGTGATGAGCTTGTTCAGCT
Organism: Coprococcus comes ATCC 27758; assembly: GCF_025149785.1. GTDB lineage: Bacteria > Bacillota > Clostridia > Lachnospirales > Lachnospiraceae > Allocoprococcus > Allocoprococcus comes. The sequence continues at coordinate 1,488,818 of NZ_CP102277.1, forward strand.
CTTCAGGCGACATCTCTCCGAAGAGCTGTTCGCGTTTCAGTTTGCGTTTACGCTGGTCGTATGCGTCCCTCGCTTCATTTCTGAGGATTACTTTGCAGTAGGCGTCAAACGCGCATTGGTTTGACTTCTCGAAGTCCTTGTCGCTGTTACCCATAGGTTTCACCTCCTTTCGATCTGTCGAGACGGCAAGAGAGGTGCAGTCCGCATCGGCTGGATGGCGGAAAAGGACATGATGTTTTCCGCCTACAACGATGACGAACGCTCTATGTAAAGCGCAAAGCCTTCGGAAGACATATTTGATTATCTGGCTATAAAAAGGCGGAGGCACCACCTGGAAAGGAATCAGGTGGTGCCTCCTCGTTAAGCGACAATAAGACTATAACACGATTCGACTTTAGTATCATCGAAAAATTTGGGTAATTTTTTCTCTAGTATTACAAGGCATTTTCGATTGAGCGATCACTTAGCATACTACTGTGGTATATTGGTATTACGGCACCACGAGAGAAGGGAATAAGAATGATGCTGTATCGATTCGAGGTCGATTACACCGTTCCCGGGAAAATGGGAAGCAAGAATTACGTGACGGCGGTGGCAGCGACCGATGCCGCCCATGCGAGGGTGGAGGCCGGGAAGATTTTTGAGGGCTTGAAGGAGGACTATGGCTATGATAAGGCACTCGGGAAACTGTACAGTGCGAGCGGCATCTGCAAGTGCATAGCCGAGTTCAATGAGCCTGTCGCACAGATGTCGAAAGCCTAATTGACTGAATTGAAGGAGAAAAAATGACTGACGAAGAGGCTATGGAAGCACTCCTTAACAGCGATGGATATTCATTTCCGACATGGACGCTAAAGCTAGGTCTCCCTACCGATGAGATGTGCCTTGTCATGTCGTTGATTGCCAGTGACAATGCACCGATTCCAGTTGATGTTGCATACATTTCAGAGTACTTGCATATGGACGGTGCTGTAGTGGAATCTTCGGTTAAAGAGCTTCTTGATCGCAGGCTCGTTTGCAAGAAGGATTCATATCTTATTCTTGATTTGGAGATGTGCGATCATATCTTTGATGCCGCCGCCACAGTCAGGCAGGCTAAGGTAAATTCTGATATCGATGAGGCTTTTTGTCCGCCGATTCCCTTGGTTGCCATGCGGGCCGGTGAGATATATTCGGATTCATCTCTGGTCAGTCGCCTTGTCCTTGGATTCATTTCTGCGTGGAGCTTCGCGGCAGATTTTTGCCCGTATTGTCCGCATGATATCGCAAAGCTACTCGGGTTGTATGACTCGGATGTCGAGGATGCGATCGCTTTTTGGAGTGATAAGGGTCTGGTTGACCGTGTGTGCGGCCCACTCTTCAACAAAGAGCGTCTGAACGTGAATCTCGTCGCCTGGAATGATCTTTACGGTGCGCTGGACTGGGGTGAGGAATGGGAGAAGTTCGGGGTGTGCTAAAATATCTCTAGGCATCTTTACTCCTATGGAAAAGGCTCTTGTCCTTTGGACAGGAGCCTTTTCCATGCCTAAATACCAGTTAGGAAGCTAAATGCAAGCAGCCATCAAATTCGCAAACGCTTGCGAATTTGATCACCGGAAGGCATTTCACATCCCTCATTTCGATTTCTTTGAAGAATCCGCATCGGCAAGTCCAATGCTTTTTAATGGGTCCGCTAGCGCGGACAGGGGCAGGTTTCCGACAAATCCAACAGCGCTACGAGCCTCACCCAGGGACTCTCCGCGCCATTGAAATTGTCGAAAACCTGCCTACTTCGTTGTAAGGACAACAGCCGATGGCTCACGCTCCGCGTGACCACGCGCACCATCCACAATCCACTGGGAACGGTGTAAGAGAAAACTCAGAGAGATTAAGAGAGTCGATTCTCGGTCGGATGGAGATCGTTTCAGAGAAATCGCCATTCTCGTTAGTTGTATTACGGTACTATGGTATACTTTAACCACGTCAAGCGGACGGAAGGAAAGCGCATGTTTTACAAATATGAGAGTACCCTTGATAATGACCTTATATTTTGGTCAAATGCTACTGCCGACCTGCGGCATAATGGCGAGATCGGTGAGGATGATCTGCCTGATGAATTGCTTCATGCTTTAAATGAGCTGTGGACTGATGGTCATCTGGTCAGCTGTTATCTTGTAGAACTCAAAGGGCGCTATGGCATCGCATTGGAATCTATTTACGATAGGGATTTTGCCGAATCGCTCGGCATCACATATGGGGAGCTTGTAAAACGTGTCGAGAAGAAAGCTAACTACATTTCTAGAGAATACCCCGAGTTTGATACGCTTTTCGGGAAGGACACTCAAAGCTGGTCTGACGGCGGTGTCGATTCGCAACTTCTTGTAATTGTTCCTTGGGACGAATCGAAAGAGACATTCGAATCTGTGGCTAAGTGGCTTGATTCTATTGTGTATGAAATATAGAACGGTGATTCTAAAGGATAGCCAATTTTGGTTGTCCTTTTTTGTTTAAGATACCTCTCATTCTCGTTAGTTGTACTACAGTACTATGGTATACTGTAGGAACGTTAAACGAACGGGAGAAAGGAACCCGAATATGAGCCAGACAATTGATACACCCAGTTATACAATCGATCTTTCGGACGGTTCGATCCGCCCCATGACGGTTAAGGAATTGGCAATCAGGCTTGAGCAGCTGATGTCTGCCGACAAGGGTATTGCCAAGATGCCTGTTGGCCTGTCTGTCGATTCCGAGGGAAACGGCGTCTATGTCCCCCGTGTTTTTGTGCCGAAGGAGGTCGGGGGCGACAATCCGATGGACAAAGTGGTCGGTGTCATTGCCGAAGAGGATCGCGCTTATTATGGTGTTCCCGAGTGCGTTCTGATCGGTTAGGTTGATACGTTGATTGGTACAGGGCACCTCTATGCGAGGTGCCCCTTTTTAGCAATTGTGGCCCTATGGTGTCAACGCCGTTTAAAGGTGGTCTGAAATGTCTGATGTGGAGACGTTCTACTGCTTGATTGTCGGTTCGAGGTCTTTTTCCGATTACGAATTGTTTGTAGCGAAATGCGATCTCCTTTTAAGGAATTGGGGAAGCGTTGTTATTGTTTCCGGCGGTGCGCGAGGTGCAGACGCCTTGGCGAAACGGTATGCCGTGGATCGGGGATATTGCTATATGGAGTTCCCTGCTGACTGGGATACGTACGGCAGGCGTGCGGGGTATATCAGGAATCGTGCGATGCACGAATATATTTCCACCCATGAAAACCGCGGTGTCATCGCGTTTTGGGACGGAAAGAGTCGTGGAACCCGCCAGAGCTTTTCGCTTGCCGGATCATACTCCAACCCTCTTAGGGTTGTTCATGTGCCTGTAGCCTAAAGCGGAGTTCCTTTATTTTAAAATCTGTGGTATTATCGTACTATGGAGGAGATTTTAAAATATGGACAAGAGACAAATCTGTATAAAGTTCGCCAGGGAAGTCAGTGCGATTTTAAAGATTGCCGCGCCTGCCATACGTTTTGTTCCGGTCAAACAGTTACGGACAAGTACGCAAATTGCAGCACTGACCCCTGACGGCATTTTGATTCGAAATGATATAGGCGTCACGCCTGAGCTATTTTTCGCGATAGCGCATGAGCTTCGTCATGCATATCAGCTGGAAAACGATCGAAGTTTGCACGACTACCGTACAAGCGATCAATTGGATATTGACGAGTACAACGCCCAGCCGCTCGAAGTTGATGCGAATGCATTCGCGGCTGTGGTCATGGCGGAGTTTTTCGGAATCTCCCCTCAATTCTTAAATATGCCTGAGAGTATTCGTCAATTGATTTATGTACGTAAGCGGCAGATTCAAAAAGAACTAAAGGATGGATAGGATTTCTATACGTAGTACTACGGTACTATGCTATACTAGTAGCTGTAAGCGCCTCCCCACAAGGGAAAGGAAATGAAATGGGATGCTTTATGGGCGGAGAGGGAACTGTCAAGATCGACTGGTCCCGCTACAACAGTATTCTTTGTAAACTTGGCTTCGATGGGTCGTTCCGGGAGCTGATCTGTAGTCATGGGTTTGAGCCGACCTTTGAGTGCGAGAGTCTGGTGGGACTGTATCTGCCATACGAAAAACATCCTTACGGTACGGAGGATTTACTCTCAGACCTGAAGCCGTATGTAGAGCCGGGTAGCTGGTTTCGCTGGGAGTATGAGGACGGCGCGGTTGAAATTGAGGATTTTGGCAATCCGGAGCTTCTTGCAAGGGCCTTTGCCGACAATGGAGAAGTCGAGGTCGCGAACGTCGATCCACGTTTTGTACATGCGACTCTGGCGGCATCTAAGAGTCTGGGCGTTGGTATTGCTCAACCGCTTGACGAATCGGGCGAGGTGTCCGATCCGTTGGTCTTTATCAATCTAATTGATTCCGGAGGCTCTTGGAAAGGTACTTACAGCGAGCTTGCCGATCGTTTAGGTGTAGGCGTTGCCGAGTGATTTAAGCATAGGGGAAACCGCCCAGAATGAGCTGTTTCCCCTATTTTGAGCCTTTGAAAAATGCGTATCGGCAAGTCCGATACTTTTTATTGAGTCCGCTAGCGCGGACAGGGGGCGAGTTTCCGACAAATCCAACAGCGCTACGAGCCTCACCCAGGGACTCTCCGCGCCATTGAAATTGTCGAAAACTCGCCGACTTACTCCAAAAGACCCCAGCCGACGGCTCACGCTTCGCGTGACCGCGCGCACCATCCGCAATCTACTTGGAACGGCATTAAAGAGAACTCGGGGAGATGAAGAGGGTCGATTCTCGGTCGGGATGGAAGTCTTTTCTGAGAAATCACCATTGTCGATAGTTATACTACAGTACTATGGTATACTGTAGGTACGTTAAGCACAGAGAAAGGAATTGATATGTGCAAGCCTGTTTACGCTATCGACACGCCTGCTGGACGTATCGGGATTTTCGAGGGCGATGAGAGTGAGGACTTTCACGGCATCAGGATTTTCTGGATTGACGAAAACGATGCGGTGATCGACCTTATCGCCATGATTGAGGGGGAGAGTGCAAACTACCTTGAGTGTAACTTCCCCGCGTTTGTGACTTACGGGTATCGAGCAGATACAGAAGAGCCGATTCCAGTTCCATTTTTCGTTAAATCGGCTGCTGCTAAAAGCGAGTAGGCGATCTGGCCTGTGCGCTTTAACGCGTTCTTATGAAATGCGATAAGGCGTTATCGGATTGATATAAAGACATTGAAGGGCGACCGTTCTCGATCGCCCTTTTTGGTTAAGCTATTTTTCATTCTCGATGATTATACTACGGTACTATGGTATACTGTAGGAACGTTAAACGAACGGGAGAAAGGAACCCGAAATGGCAATTGAAGCTACAGGGAATGGCGAGTTTAACGCTAGGGACGCAAGGAGCATAGCTTCACGTTCTGAGAACCCTTATATTTCAAGGTTTGAGAAGGAGATTAAGCAGGCCGCGGAAGATGGTGATCGAGGTGTCTTGCTGTGCTATACGGATTGCTGCTCAAATGCCCATGCTGCATTGGCCGTGCTTGAAGGTAGGGGATTCACGATTGTGAGACGCAGTGAGAACATCGGCGGTGTCATGCAGCATCCCGCCTATTACGCCGAGTGGTAGATAAGATCAGTATAGGGACGGTTTGATGGGAACGTCCCTATACTGATCTTAATCACCACCGACGAAGAATCGAAACTGCCGGTCAGGAACTTGAAAAATCTGACCAAGCAGCTTTTCGGGATGGCAGATATATATGTCCTTGACTGGCACGACCGTGCTCTTATGGACACTTATCGAGAGGTCTTTCTGAAGAACACGCCGGCTTATGATTACGGCATGGAATGCTCAAGCCTGAAGATTTACTGTAAGCCGGTCGATCTCACGGTTCCAACTGACAATGAAATGGGGATGGCTTATGCCAAGTATCTGATCGATCGATATACGCGCTACGGCGAAAACCGATTCATAAATGTCCTTCGTCAGGGGATCTGCCGTGCGAGCGACAGGGTGGCTGGGGATATCCTGAGTATCGCCGATGTCCGATGGTTAGATGGAATAGATGAGGCCAAACGCCTCAGTTCACGGATTAAGAAACTGAAGCAGCGGGTGAAAGGCGATTCCGGTGGAAACGAAACGGTTGATTCGCTTCGCGATGAGATAAGCGGTCTTCAAAAGGACATCGCGGACTGGGAGGAAATTGCGAGCGAGTTGGAGACTTCGAACTCGGAAGCGGCTGCAAAAATCGACATGCTCACGCGCGATGCGATGCGACTTGAAAACGAGAAAAGAGCCGTCGAGCGTAAGCTCGAGATGGCAGAACTCGAGCAGCTAAACGCCAATGCGTTAAACGGCATCCGCAAGGCGCTTACGGTAGTGCCTGAAAACCTTACACAGCTGCTTGATTTGGCGAAGGTGCTCTATCCGGACAGAATCGTGATTCTTCCCGATGCCTACAGGAGTGCCAAGAAATTTGACGGCATTTTGACGGAAGAATGGGAAATCTTGGTTGCCGTCGCGACGACGCTCTGGGATCTATGCTTTAAGGAGACGGTGAACGATCGGCTGGGTTCTGAGTTCAAGAAACGAACCGGATATGAGCTGGCTCGCGGAGAGTCTGGAACGACTTGCGCGATGCCCAACTTGATGAAGCTCCGCAAGCGGATGTACAAAGGCAAGGAGATCGATATCTCGCCGCATATCAAGGGAAGGAACATCAAGGCCGCCTTCCGGCTCCACTTTTATATCGACAGGGATGAGGAGAAGATCGTGATCGGACACGCGGGGGAGCACATGGATACCGCAGGGACTCCACGTCGATAAATCCCCTTTCACAAGAAGGTACAATCTGTTAATTGTCCAGATTGTACCTTCTTTTATGTTTCTGCATAGCATTATGGTATCCTAGTACCATGGTTACATGAGTACAAAGGGGATTGAGATGCCGAGCGGACTGGAACTGTATCCACATAATGAAAAGGCGTATCGCAAACTTCTGGATATGTTGTCTGGGACCAGGCGTGCCTGCATCATTCATCCTACCGGGACAGGCAAGGCGTTTATAGCGTACCGTTATGCCTTCGATCATCCGAATGAGCGAATTCTCTGGATGTCGCCCTTGACCTATATCGAGCAGGAGCAGGAAGCTTCCATCAGGCGCGAGCTGCCGAATCATGAATTCAAGAACATCGAGCGCATGACGTATCAGACCGCCATGCATCGAGCGCAAAAGGGAAATCTTGATATTCATGCAGATACGGTTATTTTCGATGAGTTCCATCATACGGGGGCACCGCAGTGGTCTCGTGGTGTTGAAGGAGTTATCGAATGCAATCCCGACGCCAATCTGATCGGATTGAGCGCGACTTCGATTCGATACAGCGATAGCGGCCGAGATATGTCCGATGAACTTTTTGATGGGCATATCGCCTCATATATGTCGTTGACGGATTGCTGGGTTTTAGGCATCCTGCCTGTTCCGACATATGTGACTGCCGGGTACAGCATCAACGGCTACATTGAAGATCTCGGCGAGCGCATCGCAAAGGAAGAGAGTGCGGGTAGGCGGGCGGAGTTGCTGGCTGATTTTAACGAGCTGAGAGATTGCGCGAGCAGGGCGGCGAACCTTCCGGCCATTTTCCAAAAGTACTTTGAGGGAATAGAGAAAGTGATCGTATTTTGTCCGAATGTCTTCGAGCTGAATGAAATCGAGAAGATGTGCCCGCAATGGTTTTCTCGAGTAAACGGTAACGTCCATACCTATGTCGTCCATAGCTCGAATCCCTTCGGGACGAGTGAATACGATGGGTTCAAAGAGGACGATGACGAGACCGCAATCAAGCTTTTGCTTTGCGTCAACCAGCTTAACGAGGGTGTTCACATCAAGGGCGTGGATGCCGTCATTATGGTACGGCGTACCTCGTCGCCGACGATTTTCTATCAGCAGCTTGGACGTGCATTGACCGCCGCAGGCAACTTCGAACCGCTGGTTATCGATCTAGTCGATAATTTCGAGATGATCGGAATTGAGCAGATCGTAAGCATGATGTCGGAAAGCTACGCCCGGCTATCTGGAGAAAATGATCCGGAAGAACTCATTCCGCCTTCAGCTTTCAAGGTCATCGATCATGAGAAGGACGCAAGGCATTTGGCAAAAAACCTTGAACGACGGCTCGCATTAAGATCCGAGAAACTGACAATTGATGAGAAGATAGCGCTGTGGAAGGGGCTTTAGCAGATGACTGACGGGAAAAAGGACCAGCTCAAACGGAAAAAGACTCTGGAATATGAGCTTCGCCGCCTTTATCGCGCGGGAGAGCTGACCGAGCAGCAGATTGCCGAGTTGAAGGAAGCCGAGTTTCCATTCGATACTCCTGTTCGCAGAACGGCAAAATCGGTTGTTCGAATCGACGATGGCAAGAAGTGGCCGAGCTGTAGTGCAGCGGAAAAAGAGCTTGGGATCACCCAGGGCTGGATGTCGGATGTGTGCAATATGGCCCAGAACGGCAAATGGGTCGCGATCAAAAATCAGTTCTATTGTTTTGAGTCGATGTATTCGCCGGATATGGATCTGACAGAGATTCGAGGGCTTGCCGGATGGATCGTCATATTGGAAACGGGGGAGATGTTCCCGACTACGGGTGCAGCGGCAAAGGCTGCCGGGACAAGCAGGTCGGTGGTTCTAGACCATGTGAAAAACAAGGTCAAGCCTCAGAATAAGAGATTTTCATATGTGAGGGATTGGGACGGGAAAGTAGGAAGACTTGTAGATCTGAATGTGCAGATGATTTGTCTTGAGACGGACACCATCTATCACAGTTATGACGAGATCTGTGCCGCAATATGGTCCGATGGATATGACTGGGCAACGCGAAAAGAGATTGTTCAGAAGGTCGGAGATGCCATACGGCATGGATGCCCTGCCTTTGATATGCATTGGGCAAACGGTGAGAACCTTGAAGAGAGAAAAGAAGCCTACATGGAGGAGAAAAGGCTGTGCGCTCGTCCGGTTATCGAGTTGACAACGATGCGCGAGTACGCAGATGTGCACGACGCGCTGAAATTCGGCTCACGTTACGTCGACTGGAAGAAGATCGTTGCAATCTGTGATGCGAAGGGCGAGCCGACCAGCGAGGCGACACGCTGGAGGGGTGAACGGTGGTTTTGGAAAGACGATTGGAAGAAAAATATCAAACTGAAGTCCGGCGAGCGCATTAAGGACATGCAGCCGGTGATCTGCTATGAGCGGGGAAGGTGCGATTATTCGGTTCTTGAGCTAACGAGGTGGTACGGGTTCGACCATAAGTCTTTACTGAATTCAGGCAAGAAGGGAATCGTTTTTGACGGTCTGACTTGGAGGCTTTTGCGATACGACGTGGATTTCGAGAAAAGGCTGAAGGAAACGCCTTTAATCTGTCGAGAGACCGGGAAGACGTTCGATACATTATCCGATTTGCTGGATTTGCTGGAGAGAGAGCATGAATGTTGCGCATATGATCGTCCATGTCACATGTACGATCTTCAGCGGGCGATCGAGGGCGGTTGGGAGTACAAGGGTTTTCACTTTGAATACATGGTTCCACCTTCCGTTTCAGGAGAACGTTAATTGTGTTTAGTCTCAACATTAAGCCTCAATATATACCTGCTCGATATTTCTCTTTCTGTGTCCTATTGACGGTCTTGCTGGTGACTTTGAGCATTCGCTCCCTACAAGGAGAGTTGTTCATAACCGATGCGCAGTATATGTGTGCCGCCGGCCGTTGGATTATAGCCAACGGTCATCTGCCGACAACCGATCCGTTATCGATCCATTCGGAATTGACCTATATCTGCCAGCAATATCCTATCTGCATATTAGTTGCAGTTCTCTACGACACTTTTGGAGAGATGTCGGTTCGGCTGTTTTTTGCGCTGTTGGACATGGTGGCGGTTCTCTTCATTTGGTACCAAACTTTTCCAAAAGCTGGAAACCGCATTCTTCACTGTGCTGTTTCATGCGTATTCGGAGCGGTAATCGTTTATAACCTTCGGTCGACACCGCGTGCGCTCGATATCCTGTGCTTGGCTGTTTCCTGGGAGTTGATGGAGAAATACATTGAAAGCCGCGATATTAGATTTCTGTTTGGTTTTCCATTCCTAGGGATTTTTATAGCCAATCTGCACGGTGCGCTTTGGCCCTGCGCGATCATGTTGCCGCTTGCCGCTTTATTAGATAGTAAGCTGGATCCGAATGCGCGGGCCGCATTGGCTGTGACGATCTTACTTACGATCGCTTCCGCAATGCTGAATCCATACGGATTAGACGTGCTGTCGCTTCCGTTTAAGACAATAGGCACGTCAGATATCGCCACGGTTGCCGTGCCGGAACTGAAACCGATGTTCTCCATCGTTCCGGTTGAAGCAGTGATACTCATTGTCATCTCGGTCGTGCCGGTGATCTTCCATGCCAAGTGCTTGGGATTTAAAAAGACGGTATTTTCGTTCGAAACGATGATGATCTCAGGACTGCTCTTTCTATCCCTGATGACATGGCGAAACGAACTTTTGCTGCTTGGCATATTGATGATCGTCTACAGCACGTGGTGCTGGAAGCTTGAGCCAAAGTGCAAGGTGAGCTCGAAGATGTTAAGCAGGATAGTCTTATTTTCAATCTCTGTGGTTGCACTTGAGTTTGGAGCGGTTCTGTTTTATAGCACGCTGTCTGCGACCGATCAAAAGTCCATCTCGATTGAAAGAGCGTTTCAGGCAATGAGAGAGGATGTCGCCGTATCGGGAACGGCAGTCTTGACGGACATTGACCCCGGATGCCGAGCGGAGCTAAACGGGTTCAAGCCGTATCTTGATACCAGAATTGAGGTGTTCAATGGGCAGAACGGGCAGAAGAATGTACTTGCCGAGGCAGGAAAGGCGCTTTCTTCTGGAAGCCTATCGGCCATTTGCGATGACTATGGAATGGATTACGCTGTACTGAATTACGGCATCAATGATGTCGGTATTCAAGATTTGGAGGAATCGGGATTCAAGCCGGTCTATAGCGACAATCTGACTGTCTGTTTGAAAAGAAGCACTGTCTAGGAAATCTATCAGCGACCACGGGGAGCGGATCAATAGGTGCCGTAGGGCACCGCATGAAAAGCGCATCGCCATACGTCCTGCAAGTCGACTCGCAGGACGACTTGATAGCGCTTCGTAGATTACATGATGCAATATGTTAGTATTATGGTATAATATAAAAAGGGAGAATTCCCTAAATATCGAATTGAAAAGAAGAGGCAGGACTTTATGAATTCAGATAGACAATACGATCGCACTATGGAATTGTGGCGCAGTTACAGTATCGCTACGTCGCTTGAGTTGGCAGCGCACCTGGAAAATTTTGCAATATTATTCTCTTACAACTCAGGGAAAATCGAGAATAGAGAAATCACTTACCATGATACGCACGAGATTTTTAAGAATGGCCGTGTATGCGGTTACACAGGAGACCTGCGGACGCTTTACGAGATTAAGAATCTGAAAGACGCAAGTGAGCTGATGTACCGGTGGTTCGATGAGCGTAAACCTATCACGCTCGATTCCATTCGGGAGATGCAGTTTGAACTGACGAAAGGCACTTACAACGAGCGGCGTTGGGAACTTGGGGAAAGACCGGGGGAATTCAAGAAAAACGATTTATGGGGAGTCGGCATGCATGATGTTGCCGCTCCTGTAGATGAGATCGAGGACGACCTTCAGCAGGACCTTGATGAGGTTTCCGAGTTTGGAGATGAAAATCCTCTGGTGGCAGCTGCGTTTTGGCACGCGAGGTTTGAGGGCGTTCATGCTTTTGCAGACGGGAACGGCAGGACTGGTAGAGCGATGATGAATTACTATCTGCTATTGCACAACCATCCTCCGATCGTAATTTTCGATGAAGACCGGAAAGACTATTATGCGGCACTGGACGGTTTTGATATGACGGGTGACCTGAAACCGCTGATCGGTTTTTTACGTCGGGAGACATGTAAGACATGGGAGAGTGCAGTTCAGAGAGAAGATCGGTCCCATCAGATGTCGCTCGAAAAGAAGAGAGATACTGTGAGTAGAAGAGTCAGTCTAGATGAGATAAATAATAACTTTAATGCTCGGTAGGCGCAGTAAATTGAGAAGAAAGGCGGATAGGCAATTCCGCTATCGGTGGAAAATTAAATAGCAGAATGACGACGCATTACGCCAACTGAAAATAGGTGGAAGGAGTATAAACAGCTCTTTCTGCCTATTTTTCTTTAAAAAAATCGTCATTTTCACGCGTAATACTGAAGTGTTGTGGTATCTTAGTATCAGTCAATAACCAAGAGGAGAAAGGACCTCGAACATGTCTATCAACCGCGTCAACATTTCCGGTCATCTTACGCGCGATCCGGAGCTTCGTATGACTCCGAAGGGGACGCAGGTTCTCTCTTTCGGTATTGCCGTCAACGATCGCCGACTCAATCGCGAGACCAACCAGTGGGAGGACTATCCGAATTTCGTCGAGTGCACCATGTTCGGCACGCGTGCCGAGGCCGTGGGCCGTATCGTTCGAAAGGGTATGAAGGTCAGCATTGACGGCAAGCTTCGCTTTAACCAGTGGGAGACGAAGGACGGTCAGAAGCGTTCTCGCCTTACCGTCGTCGTAGATACAATCGACTTCATGAGCCAGGGTAACCAGTCTCAGAATGCTTCCGCTAACAGGCCGGCGGCACAGACTCAGCAGACGCCTGTTGTTCCGGATGTTCCCGCAGTGATGGACGTCTACGATGAGGATATCCCGTTCTAATCCTTTGCATTGCGCGTAAATAACGCGTAATAGATAAAGGAGAGAGGGTGGCGAAAGGAAAAACTTGCAACCGACGCAAGAACAAAAGGAAAGCGCCGCCACCCTCTCATCACATCGATTATACCAACTTCAAGTTAATTAGACAGGTTTATTGCTGAATGATTGGGCAATAGGATTGTTTTGTGAATACAAGTACTATGTTGTCATCATAGTATACGCATGTTGGTATTATCGTATTGTGGAAGGAGGGATCAACCTGTGAACCAGCTGAAAGAAGATCTGATTTGGATCGCTCTAGGTATTCCGGGAATGGTGTTGATTGGCCTTGTGCTACATAGTCTCGTTCATTTCGAAACGGGCGTTCTTGTTATCACCTCGATGATTCTCGGAACGCTTTTAATGGTATTTTGTGAAGCTTTGTGCAAGGCGGCACATGATGGCGAGTTACTTTCAGAGATGAAAAAGGATGCAACGAAATCAAATTTTGATCTTGATGGGAAAGGAAAGTTGGGAGAGGAAAATGAAGACGATTGCGATTTGTAATCACAAGGGAGGTGTCGGCAAGACCGCACTGTCCATGGCGATTGCAGAGGGGCTGCATCGTAAGGGCAAGCGCACACTGCTCGTTGATCTTGATCAGCAGATGAACGCAACGCAACAGGCAAAAATTGATACGACGGATGAAGTGACGGTTTACGATCTTCTCACTTCGTTCGATTACACGGCGAAAGACGGAATCAAACATTTCGACGGTGGCGATATTATTCCCGGCGATGTCCTTGTTTCGAATGTCGAAAGCGATATGGCGAAACTGGATACGCGCCTTACGATGCTTGCCGATGCAATGGAGGGTATCGATGATGACTATGATTACGCAATCATTGATTGCCCGCCGTCACTTGGATTGGTGACGCGCAATGCGATGGTTGCTGCGGATGAGCTGATCGTTCCGGTAATCCCGAACCGTTCATCCCTAAAAGGATTTACCAATATCCAGAAATGCGTCAACTCGGTTCGCCGCAACAAGCGTCTGAATCCGAATCTCCGCATTGCCGGTATTGTCGTCAACATGTTTGATGGTCGCACGAGTCTTTCGCGCGGTGTGGTTAATGAGCTTCCATCGATCGCACGTGCCGCTAACACAAAGATGTTCCACACGATTATTCGAAAGTGCGAGGCTGTAAATAAAGCGCAGTCTGCTAACGTTTCGATTTTCGATTACGATCCGAACTGCAACGCGGTTGCGGACTTTACTGACTTTGTAAATGAGTATCTTGAAGGAGAGGATTACTAGAATGGCTAAGAGCAAGAAAACTTCCGACGCATTCGACATGGCTGATGATATCCGCAAGGAGGTTGCCGCCGAGTCTGTTGCTGATGCGTGCAGCACCTCTGTGCCGGCGATCTACTCTCTTGCAAAGGGAGATAACCCTCGTCGTGCGAAATACGACAAGAATGCAGACGTGATCGGCTACAACCTTCGCCTGCCTGCGAATATTCATCGTCTCTTGAAGCGTCACTGCATGGAGACGAACGAAAGTATGAATAACGTTGTGCTGGTTGCTCTTTATAGGGACATGAAGAATTGGGAGGATCTTGCTCCTTGCCCGCATTGCGGCGCTATTCTTCCTGTCGGTGCGCAGTTCTGCCCGGATTGCGGCAAGGAGATTTAGAAGTCGGGGAGGAAGAAGATGTCCTGACGATTTTGTTGAAAAAAGAGGGGAGTGGATGAAGGGTGCAAAAGCTAAGCGCCTACAATTTGGCACAAAATAATAACTGTGGATTGATTACTTGTTCCATTTGCGGTAGGTCGTATCGGATAACGGAATTCGGAACCGATGCGGATTGTCAGAGTAATAGTCCATCTGCATCGAATCCGAATTTCTGCCCGTATTGCGCATCGCCGTTTGAACGTCCTTTGACGCGAGTTAGAAATCAAGAGATTGAGGACTACATTCTGGATACGATTCGCATCGGAATGAAGTCTGATACAGTGCTTGATCCAGAAACTGTTATCGATTTCCTTTGCAACATAAGCGATGGCGGGTTCGAGCTTTATGATCCAAAGTTTGAAATTTATTTCAACAGCGGAATAACTTATGGTGCGGACAATCTTGAATTGCTTCATGTCACAAAACATGAAATCGATCTGACCGTGCAGCGCGGAGGCGTTATTTTTCAAGATGTTTTGAAAGACTGGTCGATTGAACCGGACGCAACGATCCATGTCTGGCGTTTTCCTGAATCAGAAAGTGATGTAATGACTTCCGAATTCAGTCTATTTATGTTGGGGCTTCTTGCAAAAATTAAAGCAGGAACTATTTGGAAGAGTTCTTTATTTATTTTGAGCTGTCTCAGCGATCATCAGGTTTAATTTTCGCAAGCGCTTGCGAAATCCAATAACAGAAAGGATGAACTAATGGAGGAAAACGAGAAGAGGCGCAATGTCGAGCTTGCGTATCTTTCGCTTATGCTTTCAGGAAAGAAGGTCAGCGAGTGCGAGCTTGCATCCGAGGTTTTGAAGATTTCTCGCGCTAAAGGCGAGAAATCCCTTGCGATGCTCGTGCAGTCTTCTATTAAGATTACCGTCAAAGTGCTTAGCGCCGTACTTGAAGAGTCTTCAAAGCGCTATGTCATCACGTTCCGTCAACTTGGCGGAGATTCGGATGAGACGATTCGAAGCGAACGTACTGACGGTCGACGCGGCAAGGAGGTCATGCAACTCTGGGGACGTGATCTGAAGGATCATATCTGCATTCTCTTCAAGCACAACGAGGAATCGAAGGACTCGAGCAAGAGCGGCGGATATCGAGTTGCGCCGTATGTAATCGATCTTGGTTTGGAAAAGAATTAAAAACAGTTTGAAAGTTGAAAGAAGGAGATATCATGGCACTTCCGAATTTCACGCCTGAAGAGCGTGCAAAGGCGCTTGAGAAGGCAGCGCAGGTGCGCAAAGCGCGTAAAGAGCTTAAGGAGAACATTAAGTCCGGCGAAACTGATCCGGCTTCTGTTCTTAAGACTCGTAAGGACGATCCGCTCGTCAGTAAAATGAAGGTTAAGGAATTCCTTCAGGCCATTCCCGGCATTGGTGGCGCGAAGGCGGATAAGATTATGCACGACGTGGACATCCCAGGCAATCGTCGTCTTGGCGGACTTGGTATTCGTCAGGCGGAAGCTTTGCTTGAATATCTTAGTTAGGGCATGCCGTTAGATTTAAAATTGATGCCTGGGTCCAAGTGCATCGGACATCAAAACTGTTTAGGGCTTCTCGAATGAGGAGCCCTTTTTAATCGAGATTTTCCAATATGACGATCAAAACGATTTCTTGGTAATAGCTGATTTCACTTTATGTTTTAGTTGCTTACTATCTAAGAAATACCTTTATCAATAGTGCCGTAAAGTATGGCGAGTCTTGAAAAGGGATTGAGTAGAAGATCGCGAAGTCGAGTTCGTTTTTTGATTTGCTTGCTTTGATGACAAAAATGGAGCGGCCGGTTTTCGACAAATTCAACAGCGCTACGAATTACTCCCTTCGGATTCTCCGCGCCATTGAAATTATCGAAAACCGGAAACTGTGTTGAAAAGTTTCCAAAACATACTTAAAGACATCTTGCAATTCAAAATGTGATGAATTCAATATCATAGCGCCCAACGGGCGCGATAAATCGACGCCGCAGGCGGCGTGTGAAAATCTATTCGTTGATCGTATCGCTACTCAAATCGCGCCACCTTTCGACAGTCCAACAACGCTACGAGTCTCACTAAAGACTCTTCGCGTCATTGAAATGTCGAAAGCTGTCTATCTCAGCAGAAGCCATCACGAAAAGATCCGGCGATGCCGGATGCTCCGGCCAAAACCTTCCGCGATCGGTGAGGCCTCTCACCGATTCGCTCCAGGCCTTGCCCGGAGCCCGCTGCGCGGTACTTCAAATACTCGGCATCCCTCGCATTCGCAGTACCGCTTCGCTCTCGCTACAGCGAACTCTTAACACTCGGCATCCCTCGTTCGTCTTCTTACGCGTCTTCTTAAAGATTACGTTCGGTTCTTTGGCGGTCCGAAGCGTGAGGACGGGTACCGCTACGACAAGGTTCAGGTGAAGAAGCAGGATAGCCCGAAAAACAATATGGGCTATACCGCTTACAACCTGAATGTTCTCGGTTATGAGGAGTTTGCCAAGCGTGTTGAGCTCCTGTTCAAAGATACCGATGCCGTGAAGAGGCTTAACGATTCGCATATGCAGATGGCAGAAGGTTTTGATCTGAACGCACTTCCCGGTTCGCCGGCACTTCGTCGAGGCGTGAGTCAGGCGATAAAGGTGTTGGATGACATCGTTTCTGTTGCTGGCAAGGCTCCGGATCGCATTTATCTGAAGGTGACGCGAACCGCCTCGAATAGCCGAAAGGGTAAGCGAACCGCCAAGCGCTCCGATAAGATCAAGCAGGCACTCAAGGCATTGGATGCGGATGCAGCGGCGGACCTTGGTGCGGCGAAGCTGCTTCGTGAGCTTGGCATGTTCGATGAGAAGGAGATTAACGAGCGCATCTACCTGTATTTCCATCAGGCAGGAAAATGCCTTTATACGGGAAAGCCGATCGACATCACTCGGATTGCATCGAATGATTACTATGTCGACCATGTTGTACCGCTTGCTTACCGTAAAGATGAGTCACTGGATAACAAGGTGCTTGTTTATGCAGAGGCCAGTCGTTATAAGAGTGAAACTCTGCTCGTGTCTCCAGCGGTGCAGCGGAAGATGCTGCCATTTTGGAGGATGCTTCGTAACGCCGGACTTATGTCCGAGCGAAAGCTCAACGCGCTGATCCGTACTGAGATTTCCGAAGGCATGCTGAAATCGATTATCGGAAGGCAGTTCACGGAAAACAGCTGGGAGGCAAAACTGTTTACGGCTGCGATTGCGGCAAAGTATCCGGGAACGGTTGTCATTCCCGTTAAGGCTGGGGTTATCGGTGCCGTGCGTAGCCGGATCGGAATTCCAAAAAGCCTTAAAGCGAACCAGTTCTATCACGCACACGACGCTCTGCTTGCAGCCGAGGTCGGGCGCTATATGGAACTTGCGAAGCCAGCGTTCGTCCATAATCGCGTTAAGTATGAGCAGTACATGCGCAAGATCAAGCTGGTTAATGAGGAGAACAAGAAGGCTCCGAAGTCACAACTTGATTTCTTTGCCGGCGGTTTCTTCTTTGACCGTGTCGACAAGGACACAGGTGAGGTTTACTGGAACAAGGATGAAGAGGTGGAGCGCATCTATCGTGCATGTGGATGGAAGAACCTTCGTGTCACATATGCCGCCTTTGAAGACGGCGGCGCCTTTTGGAAACAGACGATTTACTCTCCAAGGGAGAAGTCGAAACTGATTGCCACGAAGTCAGACCGTCCGGCAGAAATTTATGGTGGGTACAGCTCTCAGACGTTTGCCAATTTCTTTGTCTATGAAGTGATGAAGAAAAAGGT
The DNA here is from genome assembly GCF_025149785.1 of Coprococcus comes ATCC 27758. GTDB lineage: Bacteria > Bacillota > Clostridia > Lachnospirales > Lachnospiraceae > Allocoprococcus > Allocoprococcus comes. Next base: position 1,507,086 of record NZ_CP102277.1, read on the forward strand.
GAAACAGCTTCGTTTCGGTGCGGTACCGGCTGCGATCGCATCGAAATCTGATCCGGATACTTACAACGCTATGCTTGAGATGTATGCTCGCGGTTTGGCGAAAACGGCAAAAGAGAAATTCGTTCGCATCGTTCGTGCCCGTGTTCTTAAGAACACGATGATCGAGCTTTATGGCGAGCGCTTCCGGATCGCCGGTGAGAAGCAGGTGTATCCGGTGCGCCAGATGCCATTGGCGATTGATGAGGTGTACCTGCTGAAGGGAGTTGAGACGATTGCAGCGGCAGGAAATGCCGGAGCATCCGCAAAGATTGATTTTGAGAAAGCCGCAGAGTCTTTGGTTGGATTTTGGGATCTGCTCCTCGAGAAACTTCCGGTCAATTACCCGAAACTGACGGTTCAGCTGAAGCTTGGCTTGCTAAAGCATCCGAAGGACATCCTTGCGGCAACGAGTGAATCCGAATTCCCGGCTATCGTTTACAAGATTGCAGAGGCTGAAATTCAGGTAATGGAACAGGCAAGCGGACTTCGGAATATGTCGGACACCAAGATTCTCGGCGGCAACACGTTTGGCGGAAGCCTGGTGTTCACCTTTAACAAGGTGCTGAATGATCCGAAGTCAAAGGCTTGTTTTATTGATACTACGCCGGCCGGTCTTTATGAGGTGAAAACGAAGATTTGGTAAAACGGCGTATATCGAGCATGCGCGGAAGATGAGGTACGAGGCGGGGGACATGGTTGTGCAGAATCAGACATCTGAACAACCGGCAAAACTCCGCCTCGATGGATACGACACGATTCTTCTTGATGCTCACGGTGTTTTCCTGACTGATTATCAAAACCTTCGTAAAACCCCTGGTTTCAACTACGGGGAGTGTCAGCTGTTTGACAAAGTTGAAATACTGTTCAAATTGGTGTCTTGAAGTACTTTGATACTCTGATACTATGTACATGCTCTTTGAAAAGATAAAATTGATTGGCTTCATGCGCATTAAAAGCACGGAGAAATGTGCACAGCGCATCAGGAGATTTTTAAAAATCTCCTAGAAAATAGGCTCAAAACGGTGATTTTTACCGATTTTTTTGAAAATCTCGGCTGGTATTTGAGAGATTTTATTCAGCTTGAATTGCATGGCGATATTCACCATTTTTCCTGTTGAGAACAGGAATTTCTTTTATTTGTAATTAGTTAAGACCTGATTTAATGGGCACAAAACTAGTGCTCAGTTTCGGAAGTACCGCAAACCAAGTAGTAGTTCACCAGGACACGCGGTCGAGGATATCCGTCGTCGGTTTCGGAGGTACCGTAAATCAAACAGTAGTTCATCAGTCATAAAAACCGGCCCCCCAAGTGCTTAGTTTCGGAAATACCGTAATCCAAATAGTAGTTCACCCTTGCCGGCCTTGGCGAGCTTCTGGGCTTTGTTTCGGAGGTACCGTAATCCAGGTAGTAGTTCACCAAAACCAAGCGAAACTACAGTTAGCTCGAGGTTTCTGAACTACCGTAAATCAAGAAGTAGCTCACCAAGAAAAGAATCCAGGTTACTCTGCCTCTGTTTCGGAAGTACCGCAAACCAAGCAGTAGTTCACCGCAATGTCGCGAGCAGTGACGTAGGCGTGCGTTTCGGATGTACCGTAGCCCAGGTAGTAGTTCACCCTTGCCGGCCTTGGCGAGCTTCTGGGCCTTGTTTCGGAAGTACCGCAAACCAAACAGTAGCTCACCACGGGCTTTGCCCAGCTAGAGGAGCACTTAGTTTCGAAAATACCGTAACCCAAACAATAGTTCACCCGAAGAAATGTCAATCTTTCTAACCTCTGTGTTTCGGAGATACGGTAATCCAGGTAGTAGCCCATCACGTGATCCTGGCACTTTAGGAGTACATCGGTTTCGGAGGTACGGTAATCCAGGTAGTAGTTCACCTCACGGCATGCTGACCACGCAGCGAGCTTTGGTTTCGGAGTTGCCGTAACCCAAGTAATAGTTCACCAGGCGAACATCTTCAACACCATCAGCGGCTGTTTCGGAGGCATCGTAAATCAAGCAATAGTTCACCCTTGCAGGTAATGCGTCCGTCGGTGCCGGTATTTCGGACGTATAGTAATCCAAGTAGTAGTTCGCCGCAGAAAGGCGTTTCGTCCGAGCGCTACGCGTTTCGGAAATACCGTAGACTAAGTAGTAGTTCACCCATTAGCTTGGCGGCTTGGGTCCTTTAAGCGTTTCGGAAGTACCGCAAACCAAGCAGTAGTTCACCTCACGTTATTCGAGCTAAGGGCTACCTTTTGTTTCGGAGTTGCCGTAACCCAAGCAGTAGTTCACCCTTTGAATTCTTTGATAAAAAGCCTGTTCAGTTTCGTAGATACCGTAATCCAAGCAATAGTTCACCGGGCCTTCACAAGATCGTGCTGGGTCGAGGGTTTCGGCGGTACCGTAATCCAAGTAGCAGTTCACCCATTTACCTCTGCCATCGAACGTATATTTAGTTTCGGTGGTACCGCAAACCAAACAGTAGCTCACCAATTACAGATAAGCGCAGTGCGTTCCATTCGTTTCGGAGGCACCGTAAACCAAGTCGTAATGCAGAAAGAACAACGAAAAGGTCAACGTTCCGCTTGCTTTTGAAAGTCCCTGAAGTTTTTGAGTCCGCATGTAACTATATATATGCGGTTCACCATTCCTTAAGTGACGATGGCGAAACGCGACCGTTTGCAAAGGTCATCCGTTTGGGTGACCTTTTTTCAGCGCCATATTTCGGTATTATGGTATAATGGTCCGGTTTACCAAAGCATCAACAGAAAGGGAAAAAGATGCTTTTTGATTTGTTTGGTCCTCTGCTCGGACCGCTTCTAATCGTGATCATGGTGATCGTCGTGTTCGAGTCCTGTTGGAGGAAGTGCCCGCCGGACAAACTGATGATTGTATCTGGATTCGGGCAGACGCGCAGCGTGTCCGGAAAGGGCACATTCGTTATCCCCGGACTGCAGCGTGTGGACACGTTGGCGCTCGGCGCAGTTCAAGTTCAGCTCACGACCGAGAATGACATTCCGACCCAGGACGCGATTCTGATTCATGCTTGCGCCGTGGCGAATTTTCAGATCGGCCAGACGCCCGAGCTGATTGAGATTGCTTCCAAGAACTATTTGAATATGAACAAGGAGGAGATGACCCGTCAGGTCACCGAGGTGATGCTCGGAAAGATGCGTGAGGTTATCGGTCAGATGGACCTGAAGGAGCTCATGCGTGACCGTGAGTCCTTTAACCATAAGGTATTCGAGGGTTCGCGTGACGATCTTGCGAATCTCGGTCTTGAGCTCCGCACGTTCAACGTCCAGGATTTCTCCGATTCGCAGGGGATTATCCGCTCGATGGGCGCCGACCAGGCAGCTGAGATCAAGAAGGAAGCGGAGCTCGCCCAGATCAGGGCGGAGCAGGAGGTCGCCGAGCGCCAGAACCAGCTTGATTTGAAGAAGGCGGAGCTGAAGAAGACCGCCGACAAGGCCGCAGCCGAGGCAGATATGGTCAAGCAGACCGTGACGGCCGAAAAGCAGCGTGAGCTTTATGTCGCACAGCAGGAGGCGCAGATCGCAGCCGAGACCAAGAAGGTCGAACTCGCCGAGCGACAGGTTGCCGTGAAGGAGCGCGAGCTGGATGCCACGGTCCGCAAGCAGGCCGAAGCTGACCGCTATGCTGCAGAGCAGAAAGCGGATGCCGAGCTCTACACACGCACCAAGAATGCCGAGGCTGCCAAGGTCGAGGCACAGAATAAGTCTGACGCCGATCTCTACAGTGCCCAGAAGACAGCTGAAGGCGTCTCGGCCAAGGCAAAGGCTGAGGCAGAGGCGACGCGCCTTAAGGGCGAGGCCGACGGCGCCGCTGAGAAGGCACATGGCGAGGGTGTCGCCGCCGGCATCAAGGCCCAGACGGAAGCATACAATGGTATGGAGAACGCCTACCTTCTCGCCAATCGCTACATCGATGTTATGCCGGAGGTTGCCGAGGCAGTCGCCAAACCGCTTGCGTCTGTCGACTCCATTAAGATGTATGGCGATGGTAACGCCACGAAGCTCGTCCGTGACACGACCGGCATGGTCGATCAGGTGACCAGCGGTCTCAAGGATGCAACTGGCATCGATCTTACCGAGCTGCTTAGCTCGTTCCATCATCCATTTCAGCCTCGTGATGACAGCAGCCAATCGTAATTTAAACGCGATTTCGCAATGATTTAGTCAAGGCATCCTGCAAAAAAATGCAGGGTGCCTTTTTTACTGTGACTCAGAAAAAAATTGCGGCGCAGTTGTAAGGAACAGAGCTATTTAATATACTGGTATCATGATATTACACATAAATGGGCTTTCGAGAGAATATATCCTAATGTCGATCAAGCCGCATTATGCCGATCTGATATATACAGAAAGGAAGCGCTTCGAATATCGAAAGAGGGCTCCAAAACTGGTTGATTTGCCGATTCTCCTGTATGAGACGGCACCGGTCCAGAAGGTGACGGGCATTATCGCCGATTGGTCGATACTACAGGCGTCTCCGGAGGCCGTGTGGACGTATTCGAAGACCCATAGCGGCTTGACGGCTGACAGGTTCTTTGGATATTACGAGGGGTGCGATAAGGCCGTTGCCATCCGTATCTATTCAGTTGTTCCGTTCAAGGATTCGCTTGAGCTGCAAACCTTGAATCCTGAACTGAAACGGCCGCCCCAATCGTTTTGCTATGTACGATCCGAACTCGACTTGCCAATGAAAGGATGAGCTATGGTTTCCGATAACGATCTTCGCGTATCAGACCGAGGATTTCAGAAAGAACAGGCACGAGAGAAAAGGGTCTGCAGCCTGTGTGCACACTGCATTCAGAATCCCCATGTTCGCGACAAGCGTCATAGACCGGAGGACATCCAGGTTCAATATCTGTGCGTCAGGCGTGGAGAGGGACATGCCTTTGAAACCGGACATGGCAATACATGCAGCTATTGGAAGGAACGTCCATGAGCGATATCGACATCTACGCAGGGCTTGGAGGCGGTAAGAAACGGGTCCGTCGCGATGACGGGAAGATCTTCGACAGTATCGCCGCGGCGAGTATGTCTGCATACGGATATGCGGGGAGTGGGATCAAACGGGCGATTACCACAGGACGCAAGGCGAAGGGGCATCATTGGTACTGGGCAGACGAAATTTCAGAAGATTCTCAGAGGTAGTACTCTAGTATCGTGGTATACTGATACACGTCAAGAAAACAGGGCGTTACTAAACGAAATTGGCTGTCATCCGCTATAGTTGACAGCACGTTTCACAGAAAGGACGAAAGATTCATGTACGAGAAGAAACACGCACTGCCAAGCAAAAAGTTTCACGCCCCGAAGGGGATCGCACGTCTGACCGTCACCGCGGCGACCATGGCCGCCATGACCGGATCGAGCCTCATCTCACCGTTCACGGCATTCGCCCAGACCGGTGACGGGGGCACACAGCACCCCGCCGTGATGTCGCCGATCGCCGCCCACGCCGGCGCGGCATCCGGTACCGGCGCGAAATCCGCCGCACAGACCATCGCGGACCTGCAGAAGGCAGTCAACGAGGCGAAGGCGAAGGAGGACGCCGCCAAGGCAGCCTACGATGAGGCCGCCGGTCCCTACAACGAGGCGGCTTCCGCCCGCGACCAGGCCAAGGCATCCTACGATTCGGCAGTCAGCGCCGGCACGGCAGCCGACCGAGCGGCAATGGACGAGTACGCCCGTCAGGTCGCGGAGGGCAAGGACGCCGCCGATGCCGCCGGCAAGGACCTCGAGCAGGCGAAGGCAGGTCTCGCAGACGCCAAGGCCGATGCGTCCGAGAAGGACGAAGCGTACCAGTCCGCCCTCAAGGCGGCCCAGGATGCCAAGGACGCCCTCGATAAGGCCAAGGCAGATGCCGTAAGCGCCACCCCGGAGGCAATCAGTGCCGCCGAACAGGCCGTGCGCGACGCCCAGGCTGCCGTGGAAAGGGCACAGGCCGGCCTCGCCAACGCCAACGCGACGCTTGCCGATGCCCAGTCCAAGCTGGTTGCGGCCCAGTCTGCAAAGGATTCCGCCGACGCCGTCCTCGCCGCAGCCCAGCAGAACAAGGACGCGGCGGATGCGAAGGCCGCAGCCGCCAGCGCCGCCTACGAGAAGGCGAAAGCAGACCTCGCCGCAGCGGAGGCAGGCGCCAGCGGTCCGGAGTACGATGCGGCAAAACAGAAGGTCGCGGACGCGGAGGCAACCCTCGCCGCCGCACAAGCGGCACAGTCCCAGTGCGAGTCCGAGCTCGAGCAGGTGCAGTCCGCCGCGGCAACGGCACAGACCGAGCTAAATGATGCCCAGGCGGCTCTCTCCGTAAAGCAGCAGGCCGCGGTCGATGCCGCGTCCGGCGTGAACGACGCCCAGTCCGCACTCGATGCCGCGAACTCCGACCTCGATGCGGCCAAGCAGGCGAACGCCGATGCCATCGCCAAGCTGGATGCCGCGAAGCAGGCTGTCAAGGACGCCGAGTCCGCCAAGGCAGCCGCCGACGTAGAGCTTACGAACGCCAAGACCGCAAAGGATACCGCTGACGCGGCCGTGACCGCCGCCCAGCAGAAGGTCGACGAGGCACAGGCGAAACTCGACTCCGCCGATGCGCAGCTAAAGCAGGGAGCCATCGGCTTCTTCAAGGCCATGGGTGCCGATTCAGCCATCGAGATCATCCAGAACTGTACACACAAGGACTACACCGAGGTCGGAAACAGCCTCGATGCGACCAGTCTCGACAGCATGCTCGCGGCAATCCCGTACATGAAGTCCATCAACGAGTATCGCAAGTCCGTCGGTCTCTCCGAACTCCAGGTCACCTATAAGCTCATTGCAGCGGCGATAGCCAACGCAAACTATTCCGATGTCAAGTTTGGACATTCCATGCAGTTCGATACGACCGAAAACCTCGCATGGAATTATGGAACCGATCCGAAACCGCAGTGGGTTGACCAAGAAAAGGCTTTCTTCGATCAGGCGGTTCAGGAGCTCTATGGCGTCACCGGTCTAACCGGTAAGGATGCCGTAGATTTCTACAAGACGCATAGCGGGATTGAATCCTATGTCAACCAGCACTTCAAGGTTGCCGGATATCCCGCAACCGTCGGTCACTACCTGCATGTCATCAGCCCCGAAATCGGCTATATGGGCATGGCAGTCTGCAGCAAGGGAACCTTGAACGGCTGGCAGACCGACAGCCTCGATACCGCAAACCTTGGTTGGGCAGGTTCAGGCTGGAACATGAATCCCATGTCCGTCGACGAGTACGAGCAGAATCTGACCTCCTACATCAACGGCCTGAAGAGCGCCAAGAGCGCACTCGACGTAGCCAAGGCCGATCTCGCATCCAAGAAGCAGGCAGCCGCCGGCGCCGCCACAACCGTCCAGCAGAAGCAGGTCGCGGTGGATTCCGCACAGGCAGGTGTCGATGCCGCAAAGCAGGGTGTTGCCGATGCCCAGCGTGCCGTCGATGCCACCAAGGCTGATGTCGCCGCCAAGCAGCAGGGCGTCACGGATGCCCAGACCGAGCTTGATGCGGCGAAATCGGACCTCGATGCCGCCAACGCGGCAGTCGATACGGCAAAGTCGACCGTCCAGCAGAAGCAGGTCGCCTTTGATGCTGCCAACGCAGCCGTAATGACCGCACAGTCTAAGTTGGATTCCGCCAAGGCGGACACCGCTGCTAAGCAGCAGGGCGTAGACGATGCGAACGCCGACCTCGCGAAGTTCTTCCAGGACGTCGCCGACGCCAAGAAGGCGGTCGATACCGCAAAGAGCGTCCATGACGCGGCGGCAGCCGACCAGGCCGAGAAGGCGGCAGTCCTCGCAGCCGCCAAGCAAAAGGCGAACGGCACCGCACGCGCCCTCGCGGATGCCCAGCGTGCCGTCGATGCCGCAAAGGCCGACACCGGCGTTGCCGCCGACAGGCTCACCGGCTCCCAGACCGATCTTGTGGGCGCACAGTCGAACCTCGACATCCTCACCGGTCTTGCCGCGAAGCTCGCAGAGACACAGCAGCGCGAGCAGGATGCAGTAAAGGCCGTCAATGACACCAAGGCCGCGCTCGATGCCGCGAAGGCGGATGCCATCGCCGCCGAGTCCCTGGTCTCCGCCGCCGAGCAGGCAAAGGCGCAGGCAGACGCCAAGCTGTCGAAGCTGAACTCCATCGATGCCGGCGCGGCGATCGCTTCCGGCCATGATGTGAACGCGGATGACGCCCTCAACGCGCTTTTCGCCGCAGCAGTCGAGGCACGTGCCAAGGTCGCTCCTGCCAAGGCCATCCTGGACGAGAAGCAGGCCGCGGTGGACGGGCTCCAGTCCGGCTATGATGCGGCACTCGCCGCCTACGAGCAGGCGAAGTCCGACCGCATCGCAGCGGAGCAGAAGCTTTCCGATGAGATCGCACGACAGGAGGCAGAGGAGGCGGCAAAGCAGCAGGCGGCATACACCCCGAAGCACCTCGCCGGCACGGATACCGCCCAGCCCGGCAACCTCGCCCAGACCGGTGACCGCGCGGGACTCATCGGCGAGACGTTCGTCATCGGCGGTACCGTCCTCGTGGCAGCCGGCGTCTTCCTCGATCAAAAGAAGCGCCGCGAGCAGATGTAGTGCAAATCGCATAACGACTCGGAAAGGGGAATCCCGCAAAAGGGATTCCCTTTTTTCGTCTTGCCAGCCACGGTTTGCGTCTTGACCGTCCATTTCCCAGCTTCCGCAGCGCCCTTAAAATCATATGGTTTACCTGCGTCGTTGGGACAATTGACGATGATTCATTGGGACGATTGACGGTAATCTGTGGTGACGATTTTCCCTTTTCCGCAGAAGCGCGAAGCAGGCAATAAAATATCGAAAATGAGGACCTATGGGTTCTTTCAACTCATAGGCTAAACCGCCATTCAGAGCTTGAACTTCGCTTTTTCTGGCACACAGACAAACGAGGCTTTCGTTCTGGTTATCGACGTCCCGGTGCCGACGCAGGGCTTTTTTAAGTACAAACAGTATGGTATTGTGGTATAATCCTACTACATCAAAAAGACCGACGTACAAAAGGGGAAAGTGATACCGATGTTCGAGTATGAGCAGGAGACCTACGGCAGCAAGGGCCGTGAGAGGATCCGTGCGGCGGCGATGGCCCACACGGGAAAGAAGGGGAAGGTCCTTCTTCCTCCGACGCGCCGCCAGAAGGCTGAAGGTCTCGATAAGGTTGAGGTTGATGTCTGCTTTGAGTCGGCGAGCAGTAATTTCCTGGTTTGTTCGACGTTGCCGACACGTAGGAACAAGCAGCATCGCATCACCGTGACGTATGCGCAGATCGCCAGTGGGGAAGTGAAAGTGAAATGGTAATCGATGAGACTGAGCTGGAGGGTCTGACCGAAGACCAGCGGGACGCCTACATTGCCCTGAAGGAGGGGCGTAACGTCTTCCTTTCCGGTAACGCCGGCACGGGCAAGAGCTATGTGCTCAACCGGTTCATCGATGACCTTGAGGCCCGTAGCGTTCCCTACACGGCGATGGCGCCGACGGGTATCGCGGCGCTCAACATGCACAATGGCTCGACCATCCACCGTACTCTGCAGGTGAGCGCCGGCGTATGCAACCCGTTCGAGAAGATTCGTCCCCGCAAGGTCCTGACGGTCGCGGAGGTCATCATCATCGATGAGATCTCGATGTGCCGCATCGACCTTTTCGATTACGTCATGCGCATGATCTCTGATGCGCAGGTCTCGTCCGGTCGAAAGCAGGTCGTGCTCGTCGGTGATTTCTTCCAGCTTCCCCCGGTCATCACGGAAGATGACCGTGCGATCCTCATGAAGCTGTACCCCGGCAATTTCGAGGGTTGGGCGTTTGAATCCGATTACTGGGACGGATTCGACTTCGAGCCGCACATCCTGAAGAAGGTCGTGCGCCAGGACGATCCGGAGTACATCGGGAACCTGAATCTCGCGCGTAACGGCGATGAGTCATGCATCCCGTATTTCAACGAGCATTCCGTATCGGATCGCAAATACGCGCCCAAGGATGCCCTGTTCCTATGCTCGAACAACAGGCTTGCATCGAATATCAATACGGAGAGCGTGTCGGAGCTGAGCGGGAAGAAATACACCTATCAGGCCAGCGCGACGGGAAAGGTGAACAAGGGAGATCGCGCGGCCGACGATAAGATCACCCTATGCGCCGGTGCCCGCGTCATGTCGCTCGTCAACGACCCCGAGGGTAAATATGTCAACGGCTCGCAGGGCACGGTCGTGAAATGCACCAAGACGAGCGTGACGGTCGCCTTTGATGCCAATCCTGACGAGCCGGTGAAGATTGAGGCTCACACGTGGAAGATCCTCAAATCGGTTGTCGAGGAGTTCGTCGACCCGAAGGGCAAAACGAAAAACAAAGTGACTTCTGACACGGTAGGTGAGTTCACGCAAATTCCCCTCAAGCTTGCCTACGCCATCACCATCCATAAGTCCCAGGGTCTTACCTTCGATCGCTGCACCGTCCACACGAAGACCTTCGCCGCCGGGCAACTCTACGTCGGTCTGTCCCGTTGCTCCAACATCGAGGGGCTTACCATCTTCCCGAAGATGGAGAAGAACCGACTCCATGCGAGTCGCGAAGTCATTGACTTCTATGCGCGTATGGAGAAGAAGGCGAGTGAGGGCACAGTCCAACTGGAGTGCCCACAGCGGTTCAGCGAGCAGGTCAAGGCCTATATCGCCGACCTTCTGGAGAAGGAGAAGGCTGCCGAAAAGCAGGCCGCGCCCGTCAACTCAGCTGTCGAGGAGGCTCTTCCATGGGAGCGCGAAGACGCACCCGGCAGGGACTATCAATCCACGTGGAATCAGTTTTAGGGAAAGGTATTTCAATGCAAATCGAGACTGTCGCAAAAGAGGGGTTTCTGCCCGTCCGTGTTCACCCGACGGACGCTGGCGCCGATCTACGCGCCGATATTCCGGAGCCGGTGACGCTCCAGCCGCGCGAATCGACCTTTTTCAATACCGGAATCGAGGTCGCCATTCCTGAGGGCTATTTCGGTGCGTTGGCGATCCGCTCCAGCCTTGCCTGCAAGCATGGTCTGATGCTTGCGAACTCTCTTGGAATTATCGATTCGTGCTATCGGGGTCCCGTAAAGGCGAAGTTGGTGAACATCGGAAGGCGCCCCTACACGATCAACCCCGGGGACCGTATCGCTCAATTGCTCATTATCCCATGCGTCCATGCAACGTTTGTCCAGGTTGACGAACTTCCTGAAAGCGATCGCGGGACAGGCGGGTTCGGCAGTACGGGTGCCCAGTAGGCAAATGGTTGAAATGACGGGCTTCTTTCAAGGAGCCCGTTTTGCTTGGCGAGAGGTGGAGAGGTATATGGTGTTGGACCGAGTGCATACCGAGAAATCGGACAGCGGGGATAGCATACGCCCGTTGCGCATGCTTTCGTACATCACTGCGGCAATGGTATCGATTTTTGTTGCGTGGTTTACGGGATATATCCGTATAGACGGGACGTTGGACACGGACGGCTGGTTCCTTTTGGCAACGGGACGTGAGATTGTGCACAACGGGATTCCCTTCGAGAACCCGTGGTCACTGGATTCCGGGCAGGGCATTATTGTCCAGCAATGGCTGCACGATGTATGGCTTTATGGCTGGTATTCCCTTGCGGGCTATACCGGCGTCGCCACATCGGTGGTGGTTCCGCTGGCGATAGCGGCCATCGCCTATTATTTTTTAATTGAAAGGCTGACGAGAGGTTGCCGACACCAAGGGATCACTTGGCTGCTGTATGCGGTCGGTTTCTTTTATATGTTTACCTACATCTCGATACGGCCTACCTTGTGGTCTGCCGGTTGCCTGTTCGTGACGTTGAATATCCTCTTTGCATGGCACGAGGACGGTAACGTTCGGGCACTTTGGCTTCTTCCGGCAGTCACCTTGCTTCAGGTGAATCTTCAGGCGGCGATGTGGCCCCTATGTTTGGCGGCGTGCCTGTCTTTCCTTTTACCGGAAATAGGGGAACTGCATATCAAGACGTTTAAGACCGACATGGTCGCCTGGTACACCTATCGAATTCCTCTATTGAGGGCGTGTCTCTTGATGTGCATAGCCTCACTTTTCAATCCCTACGGATTCGGCGGGGCGATCTACACAGTGCTCTCTATGGGAGCCGCGTCCTACGGCAATGTCATTAGCGAGATGCGTCCATTTATCTCAAGTCCGAATGATTCCTATGGCATCGTCTGCACGATGGTGTGTATCGTCATTCCCGTTGCCATCGCAATCATTAAAGGAAAGGTTCCGAACACCGGCGTGCTTGCATTTTGGATTGCGGCGATGGTGATGGGCGTTCTGAAAATCCGGTGTTTTTGGATTGCCTGGACGGTTTCTTTTGTTGTTTGCGCCTATCTGTGCGGCATTGGCAGAACCGGCATCGAACGCGAGGAAGAGGGCAGCGCGATACGGCTGATGCCCGTCCTGTTTATAGGAGTGCTGTTGGCGACCTCGGTTTTAAACGCCTCGGAAGCGGCCAGTTCTTTGGATGGCACGACGGCGTCTGGGTGGTCGGCATTCGATCAAGAAACGGCACCGATTGTCGACGCACTAAAGGGTACGGATGCACGCATTTTCTCCAGCGACGATACCTTGATGAATTATTTTGAGTGGGAAGACATAAAGGTAAGCTACGATATGCGACCCGAAATCTGGGCTAAGGCAATTGCCGGCGAGCGTACCCATGATGATTACAAGCGCTATGTCGATGTCGTGAATGCAAAAAGCTTCAAGACGCTTGATGACGGATATTGGGATGTGGCTATCATTCGAAAGGATGAGCAGCGACTATTTGAAAAAGAAGTTAGGGGAAGCGAGAAGATTGTAAGTACTTCCCGGTATTGCCTATACAGGCTGAAATGAGATCTGGGTTTGATTGCATTATATGGTAGTACCGTGGTATGATTGATTTTGTAAATCATACATAATGCAAAAGGGAGGTAGGGAAATATGATCTGGTTTACTAGCGATACCCATTTCGGGCATGAGAACGTGCTGAAGTTCACCGACCGCCCGTGGGAGACGATTTGGCAGATGAACGATGCCATCGTCGACAGCATCAACGGCAGGGTTGCCGTGGACGACGAGCTCTACATCCTGGGGGATTTCTCATTCAAGATGACCGCCCAGGACGCCTATGCCCTGCGCAAGCGGATCGCCTGCAGGCGCATCCACCTCGTCCCGGGAAACCACGACAAGGACTGGACCCAGCCGGCGGTCGCTGGCGCCTTCACCGTGGAGCCGCCGATCTGCGTGCTCAAGATCGACGGGCAGAAGATCGTCCTGAGCCATTACCCCATGGCCGACTGGCAGGGTATGGGCCATGGATCGTGGCACCTCCACGGACACATCCACAGCGGCGGCGGCGCGTACAACGAGTTCAACCGCAAGCAGGGCCTTCTGCGCTACGACGTCGGTTGCGATGCCAACGGGCACTCCCCGGTGAGCCTCGACGAGCTGAGGGAATGGTTCGCCGGAGTCGACGAGCCGTGCGACCGGGTGAAATGGCCCTGGTGGGTCAACGAGACCGGCGACAGGCAGGTCGAGCGCGAGCTGGCGGCGTACAAGCGGAAAGAGCAATCGTAATAGACAGAAAGAAGCCCCGGTAGACAACCGGGGCTTTGTCAAAGGATTCCGCTGCGCGGGTTACACCATGTAATGTGAGGGGGTATTTGCGATAAACCAAATTCCGCAGCGGTGAAAAAATGTCTGTACAGAATGCCAGACCCATTACAGATCGGAATGAAAAAGAGAAGAAATTTACCGATCTCGCAAACAAACACGATCTGGATAAGAGATATGCAAAGAATTGCCGTAACTCTTTTCTAATTGTGTACTTTTAGGGGTATCGACAGGGTGATTCGCAAGCGCTTGCGAATTTAGAGGAAAGAGAGAGTAGTGACGACGATAAAGGAAAGTGATCTTGACCGACTGCTAAATTTGATGGTCAAGATTAAGATCATTGAACACCGCGGCTCTGATGCGAGCACAGAACGCCGGTGGTTGCGCTACCAAATCGTTGAAAGCTGTCAGGCGAATTGCTGCACGAGAGACGAGTTGATGAAACAGGTTCGGGATACATATGACATACGTTACCCGGATGGACTTTTTGTCAGCCGCACAACCCAATAGGTACACGAAAACAAGCCTTAAAGTTTTTCAGCAAGAATCGGATCAAGTTTGTTCTTGATACAGGTGATTGACAGATCGTATTTACCGTTCAGATGCGAAACAACAGGCAGCGACATCAGATGTGGAACTTTCACTCCGCTGATGCATGCGGCCTGTAGTTTCTAAAAAACGGTTTCGGATTCAACCATTAGACACCATTCCTTTAATCCTGGTCTTCTGATTACATCTTGTTTTCGAACGCCTTGATGAACTTTTCGATGTCATCAGGTGAGACAGACGAATCGACATGAGCGTTCCGGGGCGGTGAGGAGTGCCCGAAGAAAAGCACCTTGAGGCCGTGGAAGACTGCCATGATCCCACGGATGATGAGCATGATGATGCAGCCGACGAGCCCGAGCACACAGCAGATCAAATCGAAGATCGCACCGACGAAGCCCGGACCGTACCGAACGATGAAGATCAAGATCCTTAAGATCAGAGTGAGAATCGGCGGACCGAGTATAAAAAGTAAAAGCCATTCCATTTGAATTCCTCCAATACAATTAAGTCTAGTTCTATACACTTATATTATAGCACTTTGGTATTAGAAAAGAAAGTCAACCAGAAATTCAAAGATCATACAGAAAGGAATAGGCGGCCTACGCGAAACCGCGCAAGCCGCCTATTCCCTGTGCTGCAAAACGTTCTGGATAGGGAAGGAACGTAGAATAAATTATAGCACTCTTCTACAGGAGAGGTGTGCCTAGTCGTCTTGCTCGCTGACCTGATCGTTGCGCAATTGGTCGCGTTTCATGGTCTCAAGGACGGTCGGAGGCAGGCCCATCCAGCCGGCAATGATCTCATCGGGCAGCTCCGGATTGGCATTCTTGATGAATTGGCTGATCTTGCAGGCACGCTCCGTGATTGACGCGCTGCGTCCGTTGCTGAAATACAGCAGCTCTTGGCTGAAGAACTTGACGCCGTTGACGAGCTCGCCGCCCTGGCGCCATTCGACAAGTTCGCCGTCAAGGGTGATTTTCGCCACGTCCTCGAGTTCCCTCTTGGAAATCAGGCGGATGCGGGTACTCGCCTTGAGGAGTGCATTGTTGAGCGTGGCGTTCTTCTTCTCGTCGAGCGATGTCACGGCATTGTCCTTGTCATGGATCTTCGCATCGTACCAATAGACGTCGACGACAAGGCCCTCATTCGAGTTCTTGTCTTCAAGCAGGTCGAAGCGGATTGCGAATTCCGTGATCAGGTTCATACCGTCCCTCTTGAAGGGATCGGTCGCCGTGAAGGTGGCGGTGTCGAACACATCGATCTTGCCGGTCTGATAATAGGTTATAAGTTTCATAGGTCACTTTCCTTTCTTCCATAGCGTAAATCATTATAAATCAGCGAGCATGACGAGTGGATCATAGGCGTGCTTGCACGCCGCACAAAAAGCGGTCTGCCATCCGAATGGAACGACAGACCGCATGTCTGATTGCACTAAATCGATGACAACCTAATGCTCAAGATTGTCCTTAGCGGGCGTGGCCTGGCTTTGACCGTCCAGCTTTTCGGACGCGCCGCGGGCGGATGCGGTCTTTGCGCCGAGACTCTTGCCCTGCTCGCGCTCGGCATCCTTGCGCTCGAAGAAAGCATCGCGGGCGGCCTTGTTCGCCTTGGACGCGGCGAAGGGATTTACGGGAATGGTGCGTGCTTCCTTAGATTCGTGGTTGTAGAAATTGACCTCGATCTTACCGTCCTTGAGCTGAGTGCTCGGAAGTCCGACATTGATCTGCTCACCGTTAGCTTTCTGCTCAGCAGCCTTGAAATACTGCTTCTCGGTGAGGAACACGGTCATATGGCCGGAGATGCCGTTCTGATCGCCGAGATCGATGCCGTTTGCGACAGAACCCGGCATGAAGCGGCAATCTGCCAGATACATCTGACGGTCGTCCTTCTCGATGACCTTGAGTTTGACCTGGTTGTTGAAGAACTTGAAGTTCGTCCAGGTCGTCTCTTCCTTGACATTGGTGTTCTTATTCTCGTTGGACATAGTAAGACTCCTTACTGCAATCTTGTCTCGACTCAATGCAGGCTTCCTTTCAATACAAACCTCCATATAAGGCTAACGTTGTTAATGTGACAGCGCAATAGTGCGATAGTACATTACCTATTATGCTATCATAATATCATCCGACCATCTCAAATAGAAAGTCACCACCATGCAAGTTCTTACTTCCGCGTTCTGCCGCGAGCTTTTCACGTCACTCGGTTTCGCTTACGACGATATACGCCACTGCGATCTCGATGCCCTCCAGGGCTATATCGCCATCGAGTGCGCCAGGTCTCACCGCGCCGGGATGACCCCGCACTTCATGACGCCACGTCGGAAGTCTGACAGTCTGTGCTGCAAAATGAAGCCGGAAGGCGGTCTTGAGAAGGCATATATCAAGATCGACTGTCTTGACCAGTGGAACGGTCGCGAGGCGATAAGCTTTAACTCTGACGGTTTCATCGGCTTCTGTGGATGGGCCGACACGCAGAATAGCCAACCGTTTCTCAATGCTTTTCGACGTTGGCTGACTGAATACATGTTGGAACGTTCGCGCTAATTTCAAGTGCCTAATTATGGTGTCGTAGTATTGTGATACAATTGCTTTCGACGATAAATAAAACCTGGCTGATAGGAGTGGCTATGGGCAAAAGGAAAGTGACCGATAAAGACATCCGTTCGATTGAGTTTGCAATTGATAGTGTGTTTATCGGTTCATCGGAAAAGGCCGCAAAGCAAGCTTTACATTCTTTGGTTGAACAGGCAGACGAGGCTGGGAAGCTCCAAAACGATCTGGACTCTCTGCGCCACGAGTTCAACACGCTTGAAGGCGAATATAAAAAGATATCCCGCCGCTTCAAAAATTTCCGTAGGCTCTGCCACGCGATGGCGCGTAGGGAGATTGTCGATGCGGACGGGAAGCCGATTATGTTCGGCGACATTCTGTATGGTGAGGACGGGCGTGCATGGACTGTTCTCGGACCGTATACCAAACGTTGGCTTTTTGTCAGCGGTGTGAATCTCGATGGCGAACCGGTCAAACAGCCTGTCATGGCTAAATGGATGACTCGTGTACCTCGCAAAGCAGAAGAGAAGTAGTGCGATCTCAAGCTGATAGGTCTAAAGAGTCGTCTTTTCCGGGCGACTCTTTTTTAAGCTCGATAACCGATGAGCTGTAGATAGGTTAAAGGGGAAGGTCAACTAAATGGCAAAGCTAATCGTCGGTCAAAATGACCTGGCGACAGTCAATCCGGATTTGGCAGCGGAGTGGCATCCGACGAAGAATAACTGCCTTCTACCGACGCAGGTGACTGCCGGATCCAACCGAAAGGTCTGGTGGAAAGGAACGTGCGGGCATGAGTGGGAGGCGGTAATCGGAAATAGGAGCAGGGGAATTGGATGTCCCCATTGTTCAAAGAGACATGTCGTCGAAGGCGTTAACGACCTCGTCACGGTGAATCCAAGCCTGGCCGCCGAATGGCATCCCACGAAGAACGGTAGGCTTCGCCCGATGCAGATTGCCGGAAAATCCAACAAGAAGGCGTGGTGGTTGGGAAAGTGCGGGCATGAGTGGGAGGCTGCCATATATTCAAGGACGGCAGGGAAAGGCTGTCCCTATTGCCATGGCAAAAAGGAAGGGTAGTGCAAAATGGAAAAAGCGGCGATCGGTACCAATGATCTCGGGATGCATATTGTCATCAGGCCTATTTCAAAGGATCTTCTCTCAGAAGCCGAAACCGTTGGAATGGAAACCGGAAAGATCAACTCCCTCTTGACGGCGCGGAGGCCGATAACTCTCCTTGATGCTATATCCGCGCTTCCTCCGTTGCTGCCGTCATCGGCTGATTCCATAACTGGCAGGCGGTTATACAGCGTCAATGAAATAATGTCCGGTTCATGTGGCATACACTTTGGACCGCCTGTCCCTGAATTGCTCAGATATGAAACCGAGTTGAGCGCGAACACAGTCTTAAAATCAAGCATAGCTTCGGCACGTCATGCAGCCAAGCAAATCCCCTGCAATGGTCAATGGCTCACGGACGTACTCGGTAACGCGGATCCAGATTCTACTATGGTCGCGGTGGAGACTCTTGCCGATTGGAGCATGGCGCGTTCTGTCATCTTCTTGGTTGCCAAGCTGCTCAGTTTTCTTGCTGCCGGTTCCGATGCACCGATGGAGGACACGGGTTTCGCTCGCTGCTATGTTGAGTGTCTTGATAAAACGCTCTGGTGCATTCCATTTGCATTTAATCCCTTTTTTTCATCGGGGAAAAGAGGCTGCAGGCTGTTAGCGGATAAGTTGACGGATTATCGTTCCTATCAGCAGCTAGCCAGCATTTTGACTCATCGGGAAAAGATCGGTGATTTTGGAACCGAAGATATCTATGCCGAAGTATTCGGATCCACCTCTTATGAAGAGAGCGGAGCGACCTTTATCCTTACATCGTCTGTTTCTTCCAAGAAATATGCAGGTCTATTCGATGGGTGGAACGACAAAGCAGAAAGGAACTATTTGCTTTGTACGCAAGTTGGCTATACGCAACGAAACGATGCGGAAAATATCATAAACGCGATGATCGACTCCGTCTCGAGCCTTGTTATTTCTGACGGTCAGATAAGTCTGGGGTGGAAAACCGACACGTCTGCATGGTTTTCCAGTCGCCCGGTGCCGAGCGTGAAGCGCAATTCCCTGTTCGCAGAATTGCTATATCGGATTGTCTACAGGGACTCTTTGAACATCGGTATTTGTCGGAATTGCGGGGCACCGTTCCTTCAAAGTGGAATCGGATCCTTGAACGATGTCTGTTCGCAAGCGTGCCGAATGACTCAACGCCGTAGAAAAGGATTGGCATAGGAATTGAGACTGCAGATACCGTTTCTGGGTTATCACGGAAGACAATGATTGGTTTTGCAGGAAAGTTTTTGGGAATTTTCAAAACTAACCGGTAGAAATATTGGTAGCAGCTATACTAAAGATGACGCGAGGGTGCGCTTAACGGTTTTGCAGAACCGGCGCCCTACGTGGATAGAAACAGGTTTTGAGGCTTTCACCTCGTCACTGAAGTCGTCCTTGCAGGGGCGGCTTCAGTCATTTAATAGGTCGAATTTAACGACCCAGAATGATCTGCACGGTCGTTAGCAGAAGCGCAACGACTAAAAGACGCAGCATGTCCATATGACCACCTCCCCGAAAACTCGGGTAGGGCTTCAGCGCAC
The DNA here is from genome assembly GCF_025149785.1 of Coprococcus comes ATCC 27758. GTDB lineage: Bacteria > Bacillota > Clostridia > Lachnospirales > Lachnospiraceae > Allocoprococcus > Allocoprococcus comes. The sequence continues at coordinate 1,526,526 of NZ_CP102277.1, forward strand.
CCCGCGCCTTTGCTGATTGTATCAGGTATCATTTCGTCCTGCAAAAAAGACCCCGGATTAAACTCCGAGGTCTTTCTTTTTACCGGTAAATTCTCACCGCTAGTGTCGTAGTACTATGGTATAATCTATTTACCGTATGGAAGAGAAGAGGAACGATGCCCATTACTCCCAATGACCGGCTACATCGACGACCCAATGCTGCCCCGTAGCCTTCTGTTCATAATGTCCCTGGTCTTCAGAGGTAGTATACGAATCATTGATTGCAGAAGCTCCATTAGGGTGTTGTGCATCACCGTAGGTAGAGATAACATGATTGTCCATTTCGGCTGCTGAGTTAAACGTTGCATGGCATACAGAGCACATCCAACGTTCATGGCGCGTATACACTACATTCGGTACCCAGACCTGGCTGTAATCTGTCTCCCAGTGGCCCTGCTCGGCAACCCACTTCTTCTGGCTACCGCCGTTGGAAGAGGAGTTATTGCTGCCAGAGTTCTGAGAATTACCGGAATTCTGCTTGGACTGGGAGGAATCGCCCTTGTTGTCCGACTTCGAGGAATCGGAAGACTTGTTATCCTCCTTCTTGGAGTCATCGGACTTCTGGTCCTTGTCGTCGGATTCTTTCTTCTCCTCGGTCTTGGTTCCAGTCGAGATAGGGGTTCCGTCCGGTTTCTTCACGGTACCGGCATTCTGGTCATAGCCCTGGTCATGCACGCCATCGGTGGACCAGATGTCATCGGCGATCACATGTCCGCCGGATCCGTTGATGATGTCGACTGTTGATCCTCCGGTCGGTGCCTTTGTGACATCGTATGCGACGGCGACCTTGATGTTGCCGTCCTTGTCGGTGGTAACCCACGTCACATCGACGGCACTGACGCCCTTGATTTTCTTTCCGTTGAGTACGGCAGCGAGGGCGGCGGATCGGCGTGCGGTCGAATCTACCATCTTGGCTGCATCGTCCTCGGAAACCTGGGTCACGAGGACGCGGCCGCTTTTGGCCTCGATTCGTACCTGGTCAGAAGCGATTGACAGATCGGCATCGTCCAGCTTGAGCGTTGCGCATAGCTTGGCGATATCGGAAGTCGACAGATTGTCCGTCTTTTCCTCAGAGTTATCCTTGACCGGTGTGACGGTTTGCTCCTGCTCGGCCGGCTGAGTGTTCGCTGTCTTATGGGAACTCAACGCGAATGCGCCGATACCGAGGCCGGCGATGAGCACGACGCCTGCGGCGATCGCGATGATTTTCTTGCGCCCACCTCGGTCACCGGTCGACGTATCCTCATACATCGGAAGTTCCTCGGTGAGGCCGGCATCGTTCTCACCCTCGGTGGGGATGGGATCTGTCGGTTTCATATCGCCGCTGTCGTAAACGGGCGGCTCGTTGTTCATGTTCATATCATCCATTTGCATATCCTCCTTATGCTGTCTTTGGTGCTTCATCCTGGATGGATGAATTCGGGAGCGGTGCGATCTGAACGATCGGCTTGCTTCCCTTCAGGACGACGACCGTTTTACCAGTCGTCGCAACGTCTTTTGCGATGCGGGAGAAGTCCCGTTTGACTTGCGAGATTCCAAGCATCGACGGAATATCGTTGTCCATTGTATCGCCTTCTAAAACTGAGCCTTTACTTATTTCTACAGTTCTTATACCCAATAGCGCTGTTTTTAACTTCCTTTTTTGAGTTATTTTTAGCTCAATTGAAAAGAATAGCTCTATTCGTGTATGTAGTATTATACCACTTTTGTACTGTGGTACAAGTGTCAAAGGCTTTACTGGGCGAAAATAAGAAGCGTTCTCGCTCGACCGCCCGTATTCATCGAAGAGCAGGTGACGAGTGTGATTGCGCGGGTTGCGTTTGCAATCGTGGCGTCGCAGTCATCGCTGACGGCGGTCGCATCTTTTTTCATATCCGAAAGCCACGACCGTACTTCCTCTGCGGAAGAGAAATCGAACGTCTGGATTGGCTGGTATTTCTTGTCGACTGACATCGCCATGACCGGCTTGAGCATCTGCCGTCCTTTATCGGGAGTGAACCAATACATCTCGCCGATCTTGTCGAATTCCGCTTGCCTATAGGTCGCGAAAATAGGGGAGAAGATCTGACCGGTAAACCCCATGTGGTGTCCGTATACGAGTGCGTGCGGTCCGTCTGCCGTACACCTTGCGTCCAGGTATGGGCAACCGGCGAATGACGGGTTGCGGTCGAAATCGTGTCTCAGATAGAAGTCCGCGGGGTCTCCCTTACGTGTATTTACGACGGGAAGGTCGATAGCTGTTCCCTCGACCCTGAGCCACGCCGCGATATCCTGGTTACGGCTGCGGAGCATGGACCAATCGATTCCGTCTGCCGTCTGACCCTCAGCAGCCTTTGCGAGGCTATCGTATTCCCAGCCTTCTTTAACCGTCTCTCCTCCGAGCAGAAGGGCTGCGGCCGCGGATAGGATGCAGATGCCGAGCAGCATCCCGTTAACGATCCTGCTTATCCTTTTTCTTTTCGTCATATTCAGTTCCTTTCCTTTTTAGTGAAAAAGGGGCCATCGGGTTACCCCGAATAGCCCCTTCAGTAGGCGATGGAAGTCCCTCTTAAAGGTTACTCCATCATGTCGTCGGCGTCATCGATTTGATGGCGCTTGCGGTAGATATACGTACCGCCCGCACCGGCGGCGACGGCAGCCGTGATTGCGGCGCCGATCAGGATGTTGCGGCCGGTTTGAGCCATCGAGGACTTGTCGCTGGTGACGGTGACGGTCTGGTTCGCGTCGTCGATGTCCTTGTGCTCGGCAACGGTCTTGTCGACGGTTGTCTTCTCGCCGGTCTCCCTGTCGGTTTCCGTTTCCTTGGTGGTCAGAGTCTCGAATGCCACGAGATCGTGACCGTCCAGATGTGTCGTATCGACGGTGAACTTGACCTCGACGGTGCCGTCCTTCTCCTCCGGAGTGAAGGTGACGCTCGAGCTGAGTGGGTTACCGTCCCCATCGGAGAGGGGAGCGCCGGTGGTCTTATCCATAAGCGTACCGGTGACGGTATGCTCAACGCCCGCCTCGATATTCGTGTAGGAGACGGTATCGGTGAGCTCGACCTTCTCGCCGACCTTGACGGCGTGCTTGCCGTCTTCGCCGGTGAGTGTGGTGCCGATGATGGCGGAATCGGACTTCGGGGTCTGCTTCACCTTGTCATCGTCATGGTCCTCGAGCTGGTCCTCGCCACCGCCGTTGCGGTAGAGGTCGACCTTGGCGTAATTCTCCAAGGAGTCGCCATCGCGGTAATCGTCGGTGACCTTCATATGGACAATGGCCGGTGCATAGTCACCGGAAACACCCTCGCTGATCTTGAATTGACCGGCGGCGAGGTCGACCTTGGTCTCCTTGCCGTCCTTATCGGTCATCTTCGCGGTGGCGGACCCGTCCTTGTTCAGGGTGAAGGAATAGACGGTATCCCCGTCCTTGCAGGTATAGGTGCCATCCTTATGCTTGATCTTACCGCCGAGACCGTTATTGCCGAATGCCGTGAACTTGCCGGAGCCGTCGAGGTCGACGAGGATGGAGACCCCATCGGAGTACGAACCGTTGCCCTTGGCGGTCTCGATTGCGTCGTTCACGTCGTCATGGGAGTCCTTGATGCCGTCACGGTCCCAATCGTCCTCACGCGTGGTGAAGCCGGATTCGACGCGCCCGTACTCGAAACGGATTGCAGTGACGTGCTCGCCCTCGGCAAGCTCGAGGTCGGACACCTTAAGGTCCTCGGCCTCGGTGGTGGACACGTCGGCTTTCCAAAGCTTCCAGCCGGTGTAATCAATCTTGCGGCCGTCTTCGCCAAGGGTTTCGGAATTGGACTCGTCGGTGAGCCACGGGTTGCCGTGTCCGTCGGAAAGGGTCTGGTTGGCACCGGATTCGTCGGAGTAATCGGATGGTGTCTGATCGGTCTTGTACCAGACGTTCATCTTGCCGTATACGGCGGCGACACGGACGGTCTGGCCGTAATCGTCATCGGTGTACTTCGGCTGGTTGTAGCCGTTCTGGAGCTGGCCGGATGGGTTGACGCCGACATGGCCGCAAGTCAGGTTGAGGTTTGCGGCGTTGGGGATCTCCACGCCGGAGGACGTGGTCTGCGCGTTGATTGTGCAGGTGCGCTCGATGGAGTAGTTGCCGGACTGCAGGGCGGAGACATCCACGCCCTGGGTGCCGAGCGCCTGATAGATGGTCTTCGCCTCGTAGCGGCCGCCGGACGGGTTCTCGACTGCCGGCATGGTATGGCCGCCGGTCGCGGTACCGGTGTACTTGTTGTGGCCGGCGGTGTGGAAGGTCATGCCGACATATGGTGCTGTATTGAACTTCCAGGTGCCGATGTTGTTCACGTTACCGGCGAATGCCTTGGTGGCGATAGAGGTGAGGAAGTTGCCGACAGTCTTGCCGGTATCGTTCGTCAGCTTGACCTTGACGGTGCGAACACCGGCCGGAGCGAGTTTGAGATCGAGCGTACCGGTGCCCTCATCGTAGGACCACATGTCCATATCGCGGGTGTACTCGATGCCGTTCGCGATGACGGAATCGATCGAGCTGTCTTTCAGCGACTCGCGGGCGGCCTTGTCCTTGGCGAGAACGATCTTCGTGTCGGTGGCGAGGATATCGACCTTGGCGGTTCCGTTCTCGGCGACATCCCCGTCCACGCCGTCCTCGGAGATCTTGACGCTGATGCTGTTCTCTGCGCCCTTGTCTGCAGTTGCATAGAGCAGCTGGATACGGGAGGAAGCGACTTTGAGCTCGCCCTTCTTGTTCTTCTCGGTGTACTTCTTCGGCACATAGATGAGACCGGTGGCATCGTCGAACACGAATCCGTCGCGCATCTTGGCGTCGGCGTTGTTCTCGGAGGCGCCCCAATCGGCAAGGGTGGCACCGGAGATGCGGGAGCCGGCGTAGCCGACATAGTAGTCGGAATCCTCGTTGAGGTCATAGAGAATTGCATGGCTGACTGCATTTGCTCGCAGCGCGTCTGCATGATCCGACATGCCATCGCCATCGTCGTCGGCCCAGAGGTTATCGAGAGAGGCGTTCGGGAGGATATTGGAGTCGACGACCGTGGTGGTCACGGTGAGTACATCCTTCTTCTCCAGCTTGTCGCCGAGTCCGACGTACTTGGAATCGGCGTTCTCCTTGATATAGGTCTTCTCGTCGATAGCCTTGTTGGCCTTACCCTCCTTGACCTTCACGGCCTTGAGGATGGAGGAGCCGTTAGAACCGTTCTCGTAGAACATGGTGGAAACGGTGGCGCTGCCGGTCACCTTGAAGGTGCCGATCCCGTCCTTGAGCGAGACGGCGGAGGCATCGTTATCGGAGTTATTGAAGACGGAGAGGCTGTCGGCGAAATACCCGTCGGCGGGAGAGGCCTTGATTGCGACCGTCTCGCCGACATTCACCGTAATGGTCTTGGTGTCGTCGTCCCTGCCGACAAACGACAGGCTGCCGTTCTCGGTATCGGCGAGGGTGACGGTTGCCGTCTTAGTTGAAGTATCTGCATAGGCCGTACTCGGCGCGAATGCGGCACCGAAGCTGCCCAGGCATTGCGACAAAACGAGTACGGTACCGGCGGCAACGGTCGCAGCGCGGCGACCGACGGCCTTGATCTTGCTGAACATGCCTCCTCCTTTCTTTTGCTTGCTCAGAAATGGAGTAGATGAATTAAGGGATTATATCGCATCGGAAAATGCCAAGACAAAAAAGAAGCTGAATGATCGGCGCAACGAAAAGATTTCTACTCTAAATAGAGCAATTTCCGAGAAAAATGAAGAAATCATATTTGAACTCATGGCTGATGATCTGAGAGAAGATGGAGACAAACTTAAATCACAGCTAAAGGATTTTGTGAATTTTATTCCCGGTAGCGGTAAAAGGTAAGTGATTCATCGTCTACGGAGTATACGGCAAATTGCCTGTCAGCCATTTCGATTCCTTTCTCTCGGCCTACGGCAATATGATTGCCTGACAAACGAGAAGGTCTTGAAACCGCGGAATCTATGGTCGAAATTGTTTCAGATGAACGATATGGACAAGCCATACCACTGGTTTAAATCTATCCTTACATTCAGCCCCACCATAAAAGACCGGGCTTTCCTGTTTGCAACTCCCCAGGTTGAAACGTGGTTGTTTGACAAGAGGTATGCGATTATTGAAACGGCACGTGAAGCGGGCTATTTGCAAAGGCACCGCGACGTGGAAATTGGTAAAATATCAAATCGATCCTCTTGAATACGCTGCAAGACTTGCAGCCGGAAAAGGAAAGGAATGATGCAAGACATGAACGAAACAGACAACAACCTTATAGTTATTTTTGCAAAACGCAATGGCTGCGAGGACGAGAATGATTACTGGAATTGCCGGTTGCAGGACAGACCAGACAGAATGCGAAAGTGCAATGTACCTGATAGAAGTTACCAAATTGCCTACAGCGTCCGGCACGGGCGCCACGCTCGCCACGACCGCTGCAAACCCAAAAGCTTCCGCTGAGATAGGGATGTCTTTCACCCCGTTTTTAATCTTATCTAGCATGAAATTCCCTAACCTACTTGAACGTTTATAGTTATCGAAAATTATAGCGCGGCAGACTGTAAAAAGTTACCGGTATGTCCGGGATTATGGTGGGAAAAAGAAAGCAGCCGGGGTGCAAATCTGCACCCCGGCTGCTTCAT